>JAFZXC010000037.1 GCA_017616975.1 Alphaproteobacteria bacterium | reverse complement strand
GGCTATCAAGGTTCGTGATTATGAAGTTCGATTAACCAAAAACAAAGAAGAACGTCGTCAAGTTCGTGCGTTGCGGTATGCTGTTTTCTGTGAAGAAGAGGGCGCATTTGCAACCGAAGAACAAAGAAATCTTCGTGAAGAATACGATGGCTTTGATCGTTTTGCTGAATATATGGCGGTGTTTCACGAAGGCAAGGTTGTCGGTTGTTATCGTATCATTGATCGTGCGGCCGCCGAAAAAATGGGCAGTTTTTATACCGAATGTGAATATAACATTTCAAAAATAAAAAAAGTGCGTGGCAACATTGCTGAAATGTCACGTGCATGCGTTGATGTTCGGTATCGTGATAATGCATTGGTTATGCGTCTGCTTTGGGCGGGATTGTCGGAATACGTTTTACGTCGCAAGGTGCGTGTTCTATTCGGTGTTGCGTCGTGGGTTGGTCAAAAGCCGGGATTGTCGGCGCATGCAATTTCATATCTTTATTATAACCGTTTGGCACCGGCTCGGTTGCGTGCAACGGTGTTGACAGAAAATTTCCACGAAAGCATTAATCCGGGACTTGCACGGATGAACATTATGCCACGGGAATTTGTCGACGAAGAAGAAGCGTTGCGTCAAATGCCTCCACTTATCAAGGGGTATCTGCGTATCGGCGCCGATTTCGGTAAGGGGGTTTTCGTTGACAAGAATTTCAATACGTATGATGTGTTCGTGACGTTGCAGACAAAAAATATCAGTGCAACATATCAAAAACACTTTTTGGGTCGTGAAAATGCACTTGAAGATTTAGATGTGGATATTGATGATGGTGCGGTTAAAACAATCGGTAAAATTGTTTTGTTCCCAGTGACCGGTCCATTAAAGGTTTTGGGTTCGGTTGTCAAATTCTTCCTGCGTGAAGATGCCGAAGATGCCGAATATGTCGAAGACAGAGATAATGAAAACGATGCGGAATAATTGATATGGCGGTACGCAAACAAAACATTTTTAACACGATTACTGGCGGAATTCGCATGGGGTTGTTTTGGTTTATGGTTGTTGTTCAAACACCAATAATACTGTTGTTGCCCCGTGGCCGTGTTTCGGTTGCATATATGCGTGTGTTTATGTGGTTCTTGCAAGTTATATCCAGTGTCAAGGTTCGTGTGCACGGCAAATTGGTCAAAGACAGACCGTTGTTGGTTGTGTCTAATCATATATCGGTATTTGAAATCGCAATGTTCCCAGTGGCGTTTGGTGGAAGCCTTATTGCCAAAAAAGAAGTTGCCAGTTGGCCAATCGTTGGTTGGGTCGCAAAAAAATTCGGTGTGATTTTTGTTGATCGTAATCCATCAACGGCGACAACTGCATTGAACACGGTTCAAAAAACTTTGGCGACGATAAAATATCCGCTTTTCGTTTTTCCCGAAGGAACCACAACAAATGGCGCATATGTAAAACCGTTCAAAAGTGCGTTGTTCAATGTTATCGAAGGAACCGATATACCTGTTCAACCGGTTGTTGTGAATTATCGTTTCCGTAATGGTGATGTGATTTCGCCCGAAGATATGGCAAATCATTATGCATATTTTTCAAATGCTAAAATGGATATGGGGCCGTTGGCAGAACGTGAACGCAGTGCATTTGGACAACTGTATCATGTTATGATGCTTGGCGGGATGATGATTGAATTCACCGTCTTGCCCACGCCAGATTTAAAGGGTTTAAACAGAAAACAAATTGCAGAAAAGGTTGGCAATATGGTTTCTGAAAAATATATGGAATTAAAAGATAAACACGCAACAAAGTAAGAGAAGTAAAAATGAAAATAGAAAATTTATGTGTAAAGCGTTTAATTGGTGATGTTGCTGGGGCGACTACACGTGGACACAAAATTGCGATTAAGGGTGGTTATATTCACCAAACGTTCCAGGGTGGATACACTTTTTCACCGTTGGGTTGGCGTGTGATTCAAAATATTGAAAACATCATTCGTGACGAGATGAATAAAATTGATGGTCAAGAAATTTTGATGCCTGTGGTTTCAACAGCAGATCTTTGGCGTGAAAGTGGCCGTTATGACAAGGTTGATGTTTTGGCAAAATTTAAAAGTCGTGCAGGTGTTGAATATGTGTTGAACCCAACGCACGAAGAAGTTGTTGTTGATTTTGTGAAAAGTGTTTTGGAAACATATCGTCAAATGCCGTTCATGGTGTATCAGATTCAAACAAAATTCCGTGATGAATTGCGTGCACGTGCAGGCCTTATTCGTACACGTGAGTTTATTATGAAAGATGCTTATTCTTTTCATGAAACGGTTGAAGATTTACAAAAGTATTACGACAGATGTTTAAATGCATATCATAATGTATTTCGTCGTTGTGGGCTTAAAAACGTTGTACATGTGTTATCTGCTACTGGCGACATGGGTGGCAGTGTTGCACACGAATTTCAGCTTGTTAACGAAATGGGTGAAGATACTATTTATCTGTGTGATAAATGTGGTTTTAATGCAAATAAAGAAGTCGTCGGGGACAATGAAAAGTGTCCACATTGTAGTGCGAAAATGCGTTCTGTGCGTGGTATTGAAATTGGTAATATTTTCCAATTGGGAACAAAGTATTCTGAATCGATGAATCTTACTTATACCGCACCAGACGGTTCAACCAAGAATCCAATTATGGGATGCTATGGAATTGGTGTTGGACGTACAATGGCGGCGATTATTGAAGAAAGTGCAGATGAATATGGGCCCGTTTGGAACATGGAAACAGCGCCATTTGCTGTCGAAGTTATCGGTCTTGCTGATAAGGAAGGTAAAACAATCGAATTGGCAGAGCAAATTTATAATGATTTACGCACAAATGGTATAGAGGTGTTACTTGATAATCGGGATGCTCGTGCTGGTGAAAAATTTGCAGATGCAGATTTGATTGCTGCACCGATACGTTTGATTGTTTCGGCCAAAAATCTTGCCGATAACAAAATAGAGGTTAAATATCGTGTAAATAACTATGATACCACATCTCTTGCGTCGTCATTTAATGTTGATTCTGTGATAGCAGATGTAATAAAGACAATTGATGCGTTGAAATAAAAAATGGGGCGATGCCCCATTTTTTTTATCGGGTGCGAAGCATTCGTACGTCGTCAAATTCTGGGTATCGAATAAACATATTGCGTGCAATGGGACAAATGGGTAATACATTGCGATGCTGTTCCCGGGCAAGTCTGCATACGCACCGAACAAGGTTTAATTCAACGTCGCTATTTTGATATTTATCATCGACTTCGGTATGGTCAATAATAACTGCATTGGGGCCTGTGCGAATAAATGTTATTTTTCCAATTTGGTGTCCATCACAATATGCGTAAAAACCATTGCCGTGTGAAAATGGTGTGTATGTGATTTTGTCGTCCATGATTTTCCCCTATGCCTTGTGAAAAATCATAGCATCCGTTTTTTGCAATATAAATATGATTGTATGCCAAACAAAATGGGGCGTTTGCCCCATTTGATTATTTCCCAATTAAATCGAAATTTTTTCGAACAATTGCGCTGCTGCGTCGCAACCCCGCAGATTCATTTTTATCCATTTGCGGAACAAGTGTTTTTGTTGCCCCAGCTTTGCCTACGATACGTGGCATGGATACAGCTACCGCTTTTTTACCAATTCCATCAACGGTACTGACGGTCAGTATACGGTTTTCGTCGTTTATGATACTGCGAATAAGGTCTGCAACAGCACCCGCAATACCATCCCATGTTGCGCCACGTCCACGAATAATTTCATATGCGGCAGTTTGAACACGACGTTCAATTGTTGCACGTGTGTTTTGGGTCATTGGGGTTTTCGTTTGCTTGCAGAAATCATTTAATGCAATTGCGCCAATCGTTGCAGATGTCCATGCAACAAAACTGCTGTCGCCGTGTTCGCCAAGGACATATGCATTCACAGATTGTGGCGATACGGCAAGTGATCGTGATAAAATTACACGCAGACGTGCCGAATCCAGCATGGTTCCCGTACCAATAACACGTGATGCAGGCAGGCGTGATAATTTCTGGGCCAACATAACCATCACATCCAGTGGGTTTGTCACAATAACAAGTTTTACGGTTTTAGAATCTACGTTGGCCATTACACGTGGAACAATATCACTTATTACGGCCGCATTTTTGTGCAACAAATCCATACGTGTTTCACCGGGCTTTTGATTTGCACCTGCGGATATAATAACGATTTCAGAACCACGTATAGCACGATAATTACTTGCCGCAGTGATTTTTACATCATATGAAAAGGCCGCGGCGTGCCCCAAGTCTTCGGCACTGGCACGTGCACGCACACCATCGATATCAAACAAAACGATTTCGTGAACAAGTCCGGTGTTTTTTACCGCAGTGGCAACAGCCGAACCCACAGAACCAATTCCAATTATTGATACTTTCATTGCTTTGTCTCCATGTTATTGTTTTTATTATATCACATCGGCAAAAATTTTTTATATGTTTTATAAAAAGCACTTGCGAGAAATAAAATATATTTTCTATAATCATCATACAAAACAAAAGGAGAAAATAATCATGAAAACATTATCAATTTTATCTGCATTGTGTGGTGTTGCATTAATGGGTGCGGCATCGGGGGCTGATATTACAATTTATTATTCGCCGACATGCCCACATTGTCATCACGCACGTGAATTTATTTCCAGTAATTTGATTTATGAATATCCAGAATTGAAGGTGACAGAAGTTAATGTTTTCGAAGAAGCAAATCGTCCAACTTTCGAAGGTGCATTGAAAAAGTGCAAATATGAATCTGGTGGCGTTCCAGTGTTGGTTATTGGTGAAAAGTGCTTCCAGGGATATGGCGACAGTATGCAACAAGAATTGCGTGATGCAATCGAAGTTGATTTAGACGATGCCGCAAAGGCGACAGCCGCAGAAAACAAGGCGGCAATGGAAAAAGATGCTGATGCTTTCAAGACGGAACACGCAGACCGCACGAACGCAATCAGCGAATATGTCGTTGCTGCAGAACCACAAAAAAAAACTGATGGTGGATCGTCAATTTGGTTTTATGTTTTCTTGATCGCATTGGTCGCAGGACTGGGATTCGTGTTGACAGGCAGTGGTAACAAGAAAAAATAAACATTTGGTGAAATCAAAACATGTTTGATTTAACGGTTCTTGATTATATATACATCGCCATCGTTTTTGTGTCTACGGTTTGGGCAACGATTCGTGGCGGTGTATATGAAACGATTGCGACATTGTCGTGGGTTGTTGCTGCGGTGGCGGCACGATTTGCTTCGCCAATGGTTGATGGTTGGTTGCAAAGTTGGTTTGGACTGGCGGAATCGACGGTTGGAACGTTGGTTGCATCGTATTTCATAATTTTCTTTGCGATTTTAATCGTTGTTGGATTTTTTAATCAAAAATTACGTGATTGGATTCAAGACAGTATTATGAATGTCACAGATAAGACACTGGGGGTGATTTTCGGTGTTGTGCGTGGCATCGTAATAATGGGGGTTATATACTGGGGGGCGTTGTGGTATTATTCTGATTCGCCGATGTTGCCAACGTGGCTTTCCAATGCACGCACACGCCCAATTATGCAGGTGGCGGCGGTAAAACTGGACGAATGGTTTGTCCCGGGACGTGAAAACAAATTGTTGGCACGTGATATGGCCGGCACGCATGAGGCACTGGAAATTTACAAGAACCTGATAAATCCGGCGGTTGCAAATAAAGGCAACGATAAACCCGGGGCGAAGCCAGAAAATACTGATGACACGGCCAAGCCCCAGAATGCGGAAAAACCGCCTGTGGAAACGGGTTATAAATCGTCCGAGCGGACAGCGTTAGAGAACCAATTGCTGCAAATTGAAACCGCAGCCAAGGTTCAAGATGCAATCGATTCCGCCAAAGAGGCCGAAAAACAAGAAACCGAAGAATAAGAAAATTTTTAAAACAAACACCGCCCGATTGGGCGGTGTTTTTATTTCTGGTGCCAGTTGTCGGACTTGAACCAACGACCCTCTGATTACAAATCAGATGCTCTACCAGCTGAGCTAAACTGGCCAACGCAACGCATATATTACAGTGTTGTTTCCTAAATATCAAGCAGATTTTTCGATTACTTGATTTTGTGGTTTTCTTTTGTATAATCTGCAGAAAGTACGTAAAATAAAAGGATTATCGATGGGTATTGGTTTTTATATATCAATTATTTTTACAAAACAGTTGCGTGATATACGCAAATTCTTTGTTTTGTTGACTCAAAAAATAGATGGTTCTAAAAGAATCGAGAAAGAAGTAAAGAAAAATTCAGAGTTTTATATTCTGGATACAATGGGAATCGAGTTTGATGTTATAAACAGTGTAATTCGGGTCCAGGACCATTCTGGTAAAATCGTTGTCGTTGAAAATTGTGAGTTTTCAAATGATGAATTACAGAAATACAAATTTAGAAAGTTCTCTGAATTGTTGAGCTTTGTGCGTGACGAGTATAATAGAAGAGTTGAAAAACAGAAAAAATTACAAGACGCTTCAAAGAAAATGAAACTAACCAATGATATGCGCATAGCAGAACGCAAAAAAGAAGAAATGGAAAACGCAGCAAGAGCAAAAGTTCTTGATAAAATAAAAAGTTTATAGTTTCAGTTAAACGGGCATCACGCCCGTTTTTTTTATTTTACTAACATTTGCTTTTTTACAATATGGTAGTATAGTCAAAAGAAAAGGGTTGTTTATGGTATTTATTATTAATGATACTTTGGCAGAGGACAAAAACTTACAGGCAGAAGAAAAGTTCTTTGCCGATTTGGATAAACAATTCAAGCAATCTAAATGGATTTCCTGTGAAGTGCGGGCAACTTGCGAGATTTATCATCTTGATAAAATAAATGTTTCATTTGATATACGTAAAATGGAACTTGTTATTATAGATAAAATTGGCTTTGAAACCAAAATGATGAATTGCAAGTCTGACCCGAAATCAGCAACACAACAGAAAAGGTTTGATTTGTTCTGTGAATTGTTATCGCTTGCCCGGTCAAAAAACTATGCGGAAAACGAACGTTTGGAACAACAGCAGCTGCACGACAAAAAGAGTTGCGAAGTAGAACACATAAGAAAAGAATTGGGTGCAGTGAAACAAATAAAAAGACAAAGATTGGGAATTCGTGCAATTATGCGTCAATCTGTGATGCGCGGATTTAAGGGCAGGGGTTTATAGAGATAAAACATTTATGAAAAAATTACCAGAATTATTGGCGCCGGCGGGAACGCTGGACGCATTTAAAACTGCAATTCTTTATGGCGCAGATGCGATTTATGCGGGGCTGCCCGGGTTTTCAATGCGTGCACGTGCAAAAATTACCACCGAAGAGGTCAAGCAGGGCATAGATTTGGCACATGCAAATGGTAAAAAGGTGTATCTGGCTTTTAATCTTTTTGCGCATGACTGCGAGTATGCAAATTTGCCACGTGTCAGTGAAACGATAAAATATTTAAAACCCGATGCGTTGATTGTTTCGGACCCTGGGGTTGTGACATGGGTGCGGGAAAACCATCCGGATATTCCAATTCATATTTCGACCCAGGCCAACATTTGTTCTGCACGTTCAGTTAAGTTTTGGCAAAATGCGGGGGCGTCATTATGCGTTTTAGCACGTGAATTATCACACAATGATTTCAAGACTATTCGTGCGGCGTGTCCAGATATGAAACTGGAAATCTTTGTCCACGGTGCAATGTGCATGGCATATTCGGGACGTTGTTTGCTTTCGAACTTTATAACGGGACGGCCGGCAAATCGTGGTGCATGTGCACAACTTTGTCGGTGGAAATATGATGTGATTTTGCGTGAAGTTGATACTGGGGTTGAGATGCCAATTGATGAAGATGAACATGGTGCATATATCTTGAACAGCAAAGATTTGTGTTTGATGCCACGGTTAGCAGAAGTGTTGGAATCGGGTCCAGATTCATTGAAAATCGAAGGGCGTAATCGCAGTGAATACTATGTTGCATCGGTTGTTCATGCATATCGGGCGGCAATGGATGCGTATGCACACGATCCCGAACATTTTGACCCAGCGCCATTTATGGACGATTTGAACAAATTAGAAACACGTGGATATACAACGGCGTTTTTTGATGGTCCATTACCACCCGAAGCGCACAATTATGAATCTGCACGATCAACAGCAGAATATCATGCGGCGGGTGTAATTACGGCGGCAGATGATGAAAAAATTACGTTCGAATTACGAAACGAAATCTGTGCAGGTGATGAAATTACATTTCTGGTGCCGGGTTCGGTTGAAAAAATGACAATAACATTGCCACAAATTATAAATGCTAAAAACGGCGAAGCGTTACCAAAAATGTCCGCAGGCCAACACAACAGCATTACGATTCCACGTGCATGGTTTAACCATGATACCGCCAGATTAGTTCCGTTGGTTGTTGCATACAAAAAGAAATAAAAAACGCACCGTGTGGTGCGTTTTGTTTTTATTTACTCAAAGTACTTCGTTTTTGTAAAAAAATCGAAATAATTGTTGTTGCCCCGGCAAATTGTTTCTTTTTGTATTCTGTCGCTGGCGAGTTTTGCGAATGTTGCGCTGGCTTTGCAGCGTTTTTAGCCAACATTTGATAACGTTGCAACAACGTGTTGAATACAAACAACGCCTTGGACGTCCATTGTGGAATTTTTGCCTGAATCTTTTGTTGTTGTTCTGGCATAAATGCAACCTGGGCATCACGATTTCTGCTTGTCATGACACGCTTTGCGATACGTTTTGAACGATGCTTGTTTATGCGAAGCAAAAACTTTGTGACCGGATTGTTTCTATCCATAGTGGACAATTTGGCATTTATAAACTGAAACGCATTATGCGATGCGGCACCAATTGTCATGCCCGATAAAATCCCTTTGAGAAACATTGCACGATACATTTGAAAATGTGCAACAGCAAGTCTCTTGCGATCAGATCTAGAAATAATATGTTTCTTTTTCTTTGGCTTTTGGGTTTTGGCAACCTGGGCCATGTTGTTTGCGTTATTCTGCATGGCATTCCCCTTTTTGTTTTTATGTTATGTTTACTCGTCTTATATTATAGCGTGTGACATAGCCAGTTTCAAGCCCTGTGTCAAGATAAAGTTTTTTTTGACTTTATTCCCATGATATAGCAAAGTGTTCATAACCATATCGTAAAAATTGCCACCGATGGTTTAGCGGCGTTGGTATGGTTCCCGGTCTTGCCAATAATGGGGGTCGGTGTGTTTCATCAAAACAAGGAGTAAAACAGATGAAAAAAACTTTTAAACTTGCGATTGCGGCATCGGTTTTGACCGCACCAGCATTAGCGGACAGTCCGTATATCGCAAATTCACTGCGTAATATGGAAAATCCGCTGTATTTACCAAGTGCTGGCGAATTATACAGCAAAATCGGCTTCGGTGTGATGTACAAGGTGACCGACAGCAACGATGCCCAGAAAAAACTTTTCCATGATGGTGAAAAGGAATTCCCAATTTGGCGTCCATCGTTAGATTTGGGGTATGGTATCACAGATCGTTGGACGGTTCATGGTCAAATTGGTTATACACATAATCATGATGCGGACCGCTATGGATTCCATCTTGGCCGCATTGGAACAACATATCGTATTTTGTCTGAAGACTTTATCTGGGATGTCTATGGTGACTTCCACATGGGTGGCATCAGCAAGATGAAGGGTTCTTTGATTACAAAAACAGGCAACCCGGCAGATTTGACATTTAAATATGATAATTTCTCTAACGGTCGTTGGGGATATCATGTTGGAACCAAAGTTGGTAAAGTTTGGGATCGTTGGACAACCAGTGCATTTGTTGAATTGCTGCGTACATGGGGCAATCATAACAACGAAATCGATGTGTCCAAAGTGGCACCTGGGTTGGAAACATTGTACAGTTTGACCCCCGGAAGCATACCAAACAAATTATCAGTTGATTTGAAATCAACAACCGAATACGACTTGGGTGCAAATGCATTTTACCAAGTTAATGACCGTTGGTCGTTCGGTTTGAGCTTGAAATATATTTACCATGCAGAAAATGGTTTGAAAAAAATCCATACAAAAGTCAGCAATCCTGACGCAAAAGCTGTTTTGGGTGGCTTGATTACAAATTATAAACACATGCATGACGAATTTAGTGAATTTGCACAAGCGTTCACTGTTGCGTACCAAGCAAGTGATTCTATGCAGGTTGCATGGTTCATTGAAAACACAATTGATGACGGTCAACACTTGTCTGCAAGTACGACCGATTTCAAGGCCGAAACAGGTGTTCGTTTGAACGTAAAGTTCTAATAAACACCATTGTAAACTATAAAACACCCCGTAATATTCTGCCGGGGTGTTTTTTTGTATATACAAAACGCTTTTTTATAGGGGATTTTTATGATATAATAAAACAAAAGGAATTTGGAGCGAGAATGAAAAAGTTCAGCGTTTCTGCCGCTTTGATTGGGGTTGTGCTTTGTGCGCCGCATGGTGCTGGTGCCGCTTATCCGGTGTATCAAAATGCGGTTTTACCGACCCAGACGGCATCTAATGGTCGTGTTGTATATTACCAAAATGGCACAAATGTCGTTCCAAACCAAAATCAATACATCGTTGCAAACGCAAATGTTGCAGCCAGCCCGACACGTGTCACGGGCGCTTTGCCCAAGGTTGGGTCAAATGCAACCGTCGCAGGACGCCAGTATTACCAGCCGGCTGATTTTGATCGTTTGGCGGACAGTGGTTTGTATATCGGTATGTCTGTCGGGTACAGCGCATCGGTTATAGGCTCGATCAGTGCCGACTATGCCGATAAAGAAAAAGCGTTCTTTGTCCCGGGGGCATTCAAGGCGGCCGATTTTGATAAGGATACCGTTTTGCCATTACAGATTTCGGTTGGTGCCGCAATCAACAATGATGTGCGTATCGATTTTTCTTATCTGCGATACAGTGGTATGGCATATCCAGACCATGTTGAAACGTCAACTGGGGACGGCGGATATGCAACCGCAATGGTTGATGGTGGTGCAATCACTGCAAATGCGACAATGTTGAACGTATATTACAACATTGATTCTTATACTGGGTATCTGGCGGGCGGTTCATTACGTCCATATATCGGTGTTGGTGCAGGTATTTCTTTGAATACGATTGCTGACTATGTGGTGACTGATAATAACTATTACTATGAATTAACCGATGAACAGTTGCCATTGGTGCCAGATGGAACATTATCTGGGGTTTCGGACATTATCGCATACCATAATGGTGGAACAAGCGAACAATTGGCGTTCATGTTAGAAGGTGGTGTGACAACAGAAATGTCCGGGGGATTGAAAATCGATTTCTTTGTTCGCTATACCAATCTGGGCAAGGTAAAAACATCGGGAAGTATCGTTATGTCCCAGACAGAATGGTTGAAAGACAGTTCGTCGCCAACAATGGAAGTCCAAGCCCAGTATGACAGCGTATATCACTATACCAATTGGTATGAAAGCGGACGGTTGAGCATGGTTGATGTTGGTGCACGTTTAAGATTGCAATTCTAATAAAAAGACATGATACGCAAAAATTTGATTATGCATTATTCTTTGTTTGCCGGAATGGTTGCCATTTTGGCGGCTGGGGATGCTAATTCTGCGGTGCGTATTGGAAACACATCAAGAAATCAATATGTCGCAAGTCAAATGGCGGAGCGTCAAAATGCATCGGTCGCATCGGTGAATGATATTTCGGCAATGTCTGGCAATGATGTTGCAGGTGGTGATAATTCTGGGGAGGATTCTCAATTAGAAGCTTGCGAACAGATTTATCCAAATGGTTCGTTTGAAATGGCTCGTCCCACAGCGGGAACAAGTGTTGGTGGTGCACGAACATGCACAGCGGTTGTCGAATTACGTGGATATCAAATGGGTAATGGCGGTGCCGATGCGGTTTTGGCACGTGCTAATGTTGCGGCGGGCTCAACACTGAATTGTAATATATCTGCATTTCCAGAAGCATCGTATACTCTTGATGCCCAGCGGGTTATCTTTCCTGCGGACGCAGAACCAACGGTTGACGATGTTAAACAAGTCATGAACCAAGAACAAAAGCAAAATGCCGGTATGAAAATAGCGGCAGCAGCATTGGTCGGTGCAATCGGTGGCAATATCAGTGGCAGAAACGAAGCCGGCAAAGACGGATTATTTGGTACTAATAAAGAAAAAATGACAAATACGCTTATCGGGGCAGCTGGTGGTGCGGCGATTGGTGCCGGTGGCGCATTGGCAGGATACGAAGGTGGCAATATGATTATGTCTGCGGGTATTAATGCAGTAGCCGGTGCCGCAGCGGGCAATATCATAGGTGCGGGCGATTCTGTGTTGCGTATTGAACCATGCGGGACAACGAAATGCGTGTTGGGCTATATCGTGCCCTCAAAACCATTGTACCCGAGCGTTGACGGTCGGTTGTGTACCGATAAAAATGGTAACAGTTGTGCAAGATACTATGTCGATTTGGACAATAAAAGCACGGTTATGAAATGCGACGCAGCTGGTGAAAACTGTGATTCTGTGGCGAATATCGGGTCGGTTTCTATTGATGCCAGAAGCGATTGGAATAATAAGAAATTATTGTTAGACCTGTCGGCAAGTGAATTGCGTGAAGCGATGTTATATGGCGATGTTTTCTATGTAGATTCATCTGATAAAACCAAGAAAATGACGACCCAATCGTCCAGCAGTGACGATCATCACTATGCGTTGGTGGTTTCAGCAAAATTGGAAGATGGACAACGCAGACCGGCAGCTGTGAAGTTAGATGACAAATTCAAAGAAAAAACCTTTGGCAACAGTCGTGAAGATTTTAATGAATGGAAAAAGCCTCATTTGCATGATGATGTTTTTGCTTACAAGACCGAAGGGGTCAGCGAAGAAAAGATTGGCGAAGTCGCAGATTTTGTTCCATTTGATGACCGCGCAAACGATGGTGGCGTTATTGATTTGGACAACAAGGCGCGCTTGAAAAGCACACTTGTTGGTGCTGGTGCGGGCGGTGCATTGGGTGCGTTTACTGCGTACCAGGGTGCACAAAGTGATATTGATGAACGTTGGGTGTCTGCGGTGCGTGAATACAAAGATTCGTTGCAAAAGTTTTATTGTGTGACGGGGGATCGTTTCTTGTCTTACTATAACGATGTTGTTATTATCCCAAGCGTGAAAGATTAAAAAAAACGCCCGTTTGGGCGTTTTTTATTGTTTTACAATTTCCAATACTTTTGATGGAACGTCTGCGATTGGAACACGAACCTGGTCCATTGTGTCACGATAACGCAGTGTGACAGTACCATCTTCGATTGTTTGGTGGTCTACTGTGATACATACCGGGGTCCCAATTTCATCGTGACGACGGTAATTTTTACCGATATTGCCACTGTTTTCTAATTCAATACGGCCGATGCCCAGTTTGCGCAAATCGTTTTCGATATTGTTCGAAATTTCCAACAATTCTGGAACATTGCGAGCAAGTGGTATAACAGCTGCTTTGACTGGTGATAACCATGGTTTCAATTTCAATACAATGCGTGATTTGCCGTCGCCCAGGTCTTCTTCGGTGTATGCTTCAATCATCACAGCCAACATAGCACGATTAACACCCATTGCTGTTTCAATAACATATGGAATGAAACTTTCGCCACTTTGTGGGTCAGAATAGGCTAATTTTGTCGTGCTGTCTTTGTTATCAAGAACTTTTGCATGAATTTCAAATTCGTCTTGTGATTTTGTGTGTGATCCCAAATCAAAATCTTGACGGTTGTGAACACCTTCGACTTCATCAAAACCATCTGGGAATTCGTATTCAATGTCAACCGCAGCCTTGGCATAGTGCGCCAATTTTTCGTGTGGCAAGAAACGTAATTTTTCGGCCGGTATGCCAAGTGTATCAATCCACCATGCAAGACGTGTTGCTTTCCACATTTCAAAGTATTTTTCATCATCGGATGGATTTACAAAGTATTGCATTTCTGCCTGTTCAAATTCACGCATACGGAAAACAAAACCACGTGGAGAAATTTCGTTACGGAACGCTTTACCAATCTGGGCAATACCAAACGGCAGTTTATGTGGTTTTGCATCTAAGACGTTTTTAAAGTTAACGTATGTTGTTGTAGCGGTTTCTGGACGCAAATAGGCGTTTATTGCACCATCAGCCATCGCACCAATGGAAAGTCCCATCATCAATTGATATGCACGTGGTTCGGTGATTTCGGTTGAACCGCAATTATCACACTTTGTTGGATCACGCATTTTGTCTTGGCGCATACGAGCACCGCACTTTTTGCATTCCACCAATGGGTCGGAAAACGATGCTTCGTGTCCAGAATACTTCCACATTAAACGGTTTGATATTAATGCCGCATCTAAACCTTCGATGTCGTTGCGGGAATAAATCATAGAATTCCACCAGGCATTACGGATGTTTTTCATCAATTCCACACCGTACGGGCCGTAATCATATGCACCCCCCAGTCCGCCATATATTTCGGAACCGGTGAAAATGAATCCACGACGTTTGCATAATGCGACAATATCATTAACTGTTTTTGCTGGCATAATTTAATACTCCATTTAATTACCGGGTTATTTTATAACTAAAAACATATTTTGCAAGGGGCAATTTAAAATAAAAACGGGGCAAATGCCCCGTTTTCAGTAAATACCGATTATTTTTCAGGTGCAATTGCATTTACCGGGCACATTGCAGCACATGTCCCGCAAGAAACACATTTTGATGGGTCGATAACGCATTTACCATCTGGGGTCGTTGTTATCGCACCAACCGGACAAACACCAGCACATGTGTGACAACCAATGCACTTTGATGGGTCTATTTTGTACGCCATTTTATTTTCCTTTTAGTTTTTTATTAATCACGGTTAAACAGGCTTAAAATATACTGGAACATGGCGATGAACGATATGTACAGATGCAACGCCCCCAATACAGCCAATTGATTTTTTTGTGTTTCGTCACCAACATAGTTATATGCATGCTTTAACGTCTGCATGTCATATGCGGTGAAAAGAGCAAATACCAGTACACCAATCAAGCATACAATCGTGCCAAATGTTCCCCCCAGCAAAGATGGCCATATGAACGAAGCCAACCCCACCAGGATAAGCCCAATCATGCCCATGAACAAGAATAAACCCAAAAATGACAAGTCTTTGACTGTTTTATATCCAAACATCGCCATGCATGCAAACATTACCGCAGAAATGATAAATGCGAACAAAATCGTCCATGGATTTTGAACCACCGATATCAGCAACAACGGTGTTAACACAATGCCCATTATTATGGCGTACAGTGCCAGTAATACACCCCCAAACGCCGGTTTTAAATGAAATGCACGAACCTGGGCCCAGATGGAAACCGCCAAGCCGCCAAACAACAGTATATAATAAAATGCCGATAACCCCGTTGATGTGAACAATGCGGACCATAACGGTGTCGCCATGGTTAAAAACGATGCAATGGCGGTCAACCCCACCGCACCAAACATTATTGTGAATACACGTCTTAGGTATTTTGACATACCATCATTAGTTTTTACAGGTTTTTTGTGTGATGTCATAATTTTCTCCTTGTCATTCGACAAATATATAATATAATGGGATTCCTTTTTCAAGTCAAAAACAACAAAAAAACAAAAGGATTAATATAATGTCAACAGGCAGTACATATGGAGCATTAAATATAGAAACAACATATCATAATTCATGGGGAATCGGTAAACTTACAGTAAGCGGTCGCGCACAAAAAGTCTTGGATTTGATGGACCAAATAATGATGCTTAAAGACAGAAAAAAGAAAAATACCCAGGCAAGTGAAAAATGGCTTAGCAATTGTGATTCTGCAATAGAGAGTGATTATCGTGGCATGCGTATGCATCTGGTTGGAATGTTGGGCAAGCATGCAGACGAAGAAGCCGACACAATAAACAACATTATTCAATATGCAAAACAAGAAGATGTTAACAATTTGCGTTATAATGTGTTAAAATTGTTAGAGAAACATTGTAATCCAGAAGGGTATCGTAGATTACGTGAACAATACGAAGTTATTGTTAGTAAACAACGTGGATAATATATGGCGATAACAATCGATCCAATTTCACCTGTTGCGTTCAGTGTCATGGGTGTCCCTGTGCGCTGGTACGCAATTGCGTATATCGCCGGGTTTGTAATTGGATATTGGTTGTTTCGCAAAATGCTGGCATCTGGTAAATCGCCAATATCGATGGATAAAAAGCAACTGGATGACTTGCTGACTGCTGTTATTCTGGGTGTAGTAATCGGTGGCAGATTGGGTTATGTATTTTTATATAACCCATTGTTTTTTATTATGCATCCATTGGAAATTTTGGCGGTTTGGCATGGCGGTATGAGTTTTCATGGGGGATTAGTGGGCGTGTTGGTTGCAACATGGTTGTTCGCCCGCAAAAATAAAATTCGCACTATGTCTGTTTTGGACATGATGTCGGTGGTTGCGCCGATTGGTCTTTTCTTTGGTCGTATTGCTAATTTTATTAATATGGAAGTTATGGGGCGGGCCAGTGATGCCCCATGGGCAGTAGTTTTTAACGGTGAAACCCCAATTCCACGTCACCCCAGTCCGATATACGAGGCGTTTGGCGAAGGCGTATTTTTGCTTTTGTTGATGGCGGCATTGTATCGTTGGACGAATCTGCGTAAATATCCAGGGGCACTGTCGGGTATTATGGGTATGTCTTATGCCATTATTCGTATTTTCTGTGAACAGTTTCGTATGCCCGATGCGCAAATTGGTTTTCTTACATCGTGGGGATTGACCATGGGGATGTTGCTGTCCACTGTAATGTTTATTGCAGGTGCATTAATTTTTATATTTGCGTTTAAGAAAAAATAAAGTTAGAATAGGCGACGAGCAAAGGAGAAAACCATGGGTGACCCTGGCTGAGAAACCGCAGGTTGAAAGACCAGCGGTAAAAGAAAAAGTTTAGGATGGGTGGCAGAGCGGTCGAATGCGACGGTCTTGAAAACCGCTGAAGTCGCAAGGCTTCCGGGGGTTCGAATCCCTCCCCATCCGCCAGATTAAAATTTTAAAAATCCATCAGCGAGGGATTTTTAATTTTAACAAAAGATGGGGAGGGATCGGTCAGAACAACGCAAGTTGTGCATGACCAATACGCAGATGAACAATTAACAACCGTGCAAAAACGGATATGGTTAATAGAATTTTTGCATTTACGGTTGGTTATTGTTTATCAAGGACAGGAATCCCCATCCGCCAGTTTTTTAAAGGAGAGATAAATGCGTGAAAATTTATTTCCTTTTCCAGAAAATTTTAATATGTATGCGATTTTGGATCATTGTCGTGAAATCCAGGTTTTAACAGACCAACAAAGAATCTTAAAGGCGACAAGTGGTGCCAAAAAGAAAGATTTTAATTTGTTATCCCAGAAATTAAATGGGGAATTGGCTGATTTATATCTGTTTTTGGAAAATTACTTTGCGGACAGGCAAGATGTTGTAAAAGCCCGAAGGGAAAAAATAAGAAGTTATAATAAAAAATAATTTTGAACCGCCCGTTTGGGCGGTTTTTTATTGGCCGTTGGTTTCAACAAAAACAAGTTGATTTTATTCTTAAAAACAATTATAATTAGAATGCCGTTTGAATTATACAAGGGTTTGTATAAATATAATTGGAGAATAATATGATAACAAATTCGCAGACATGGCACGCTTTTGATAAATTGGCGATGGTTAATAGTGTCAGCGTTTCTGGTCTTGCACGGCGTAGCGGTTTGGACCCGACAACATTTAACAAAAGCAAACGGGTTTTCCCGTCCGGCAAAGAACGATGGCCGTCAATGTGCACTTTGGTCAAGGTATTAAATTCTTTGCATATGACATTTGCTGATTTCGCAAAATTATTTCCAGATGACGATGATAAAATGAGAGATTAAAAAAAACGCCCGATTGGGCGTCTTTTTTATTCCCGCCAAACAGTGTTGGGAACCATGGCGGAAATCTTGTGTCGCAATTCAGTATCTTCAAAGAACTGGTTGCGTTGATCGGCGGTTGTTTTATGCGCATCGTCTTCGAAATGAGGTACGTATTTTTGAATGGCGACTGTTGATACGCCACGTGCGTTCAAGTCGCTTGTAATCGCAATTAAATCGTTTTTATCGATAAATCTGGGGTCGCATGTTATGCGGACTTCAAAATCTTTACCAGTTGTTTTCCAAAATTCCAGCGATTGAATCATGTTATCGTATGCAATACTGTTTCCAACAAGTTGTTCGTATTTTTCACGTGTCGCCTTGTAATCAAGTCCAATCCAATCAACATATTCGGCAGCACGTTCCAACATTTTTGGATAAAAACCATTTGTGTGCAGTCCAATTGCAAAACCCAGACCACGCACGCGTTTCATAAAAGAAATGGTCGCATCGCCCTGCATTAATGCTTCGCCCCCAGAAAATACGACGGCTTCCAATTTGCCAATGCGGGTTTGCAACCATGTGTAAATCTTGTCCGGGTCATATTCCCCCGGTCCCACTTCCAGCAGGTGTGGATTCGAACAATATGCACAACGCAACGGACAACCAACCAAAAACAATACCGCAGCAAGCTTTCCTGGATAGTCTATTGTTGTGAACGAAACCAAACCACCAATCTGGATATCGGGCATTTTATTAAGCTGCTTTTTTCATTAATTCTTCGTGACGTGCGCCTGCGGTCAATGAATTTGCTTCGGTAAAAGTTTTTCTTTCGCAGAATTCCGAGTATTTGCCAATGTTAAAATTACGAACTGGTCTGATATATCCCATTGAACGTGAAAATACTTCACATGGTGTCCGTTGTGTGTTTACTGCTTGCATTTTATCCCCCTTTCCTTTGTTTGGTTGTTTTTTTAATTGTTTGATGTTTTTATCTCGTTGCTGTTTGCGGCAATTTCCGCATCGCATTTTGGACAAAACTCGTGCTTGCCCGGCAGATATCCATGCTTTGGACAGATGGAAAATGTCGGGGTCAATGTCATATATGGCACCTTGTAATTTTCAAAGATTGTGCGAACAATCTTTTGTGCCGCTTCGCCAGATGATACAGGTTCACCCATGTACAAGTGCAACATTGTCCCGCCAGTATATTTACGTTGTAATTCTTCCTGGTGTTCAAGTGCAACAAACGGGTCGTCTGTATAGTTCACCGGTAATTGTGTCGAATTTGTGTAATAGGGCGCATCTTCGGTACCGGCGGTTAATATGTCTGGGAAATTCTTTTTGTCTGTTTTCGCAAAGCGATATGCGCAACCTTCGGCAGGTGTTGCCTCAAGATTATACAGGTTGCCGGTTTGTTCCTGGAAATTCGCAAGATTTTCACGGATAAAGTCCATTACATCCAATACCAATTTTTTACCCAATGGTGTTGCAATGTTTTCACGATCATCTGTAAAGTTGCGAACCATTTCATTTGCACCGTTAACACCAATCGTCGAAAAATGGTGATTCCAGTCGCCCAAATAACGACGTGTAAATGGATAGAGCCCACGTTCCAAATTCTTGGAAATGATTTTACGTTTGATTTCCAATGAATCACGTGCCAAATCCAAAAGACGTTTTAATTCTGTGAATAAACCTTCACGGTCGCCCTTGTGCGTATAGCCAAGACGAGCCAAGTTGATTGTGACAACGCCGATAGATCCAGTCTTTTCTGCAGAACCAAATAATCCACCGCCACGTTTCAACAATTCACGCACGTCAAGACGCAGACGGCAACACATTGAACGCACATCGGTTGGATTTAAGTCGCTGTTCAAGAAATTCTGGAAATTTGGAATACCGTATTTTGCCGCCAAATCAAACAATGGTTTTACATTGGCATGATTCCACGGAAAATCATCAGTGATATTATATGTCGGTATCGGAAATGTAAATGGGCGACCATGAGCATCACCTTCGGTCATGACTTCCAAAAATGCTTTGTTAATCATGTCCATTTCTGGTTGCAAATCGCCATATGTAAATTCAACCTGTTTTTTACCAACAAATGGGTGTTGTTCACGCAAGTCTTTTGGACATGTCCAATCGAACGTGAAATTAATAAATGGTGTTTGTGTTCCCCAACGGCACGGCACAGAGCAATTAAATACCAATGTCTGCATAGCATTTTTAACATCTGAATATGACATTTTATCAATGCGGACATATGGTGCCAAATATGTGTCCACCGACGAGAAAGCCTGGGCGCCAGCAAATTCATTTTGCAATGTTCCCAAGAAATTCACCATGTGTGATACAGCCGTTGCCATATGTTTTGCCGGTTCACATTGCAGATAACCCGGAACGCCATTTAATCCTTCGTATAACAATTCACGTAATGACCAACCCGCACAATAGCCAGTTAACCACCCAAGGTCGTGAATATGAATCGCAGCCGATTTGTGCGCATCACCAATTTCTTTTGGATAAACGTGGAACCAGTATTCAGCGGTCATACGTTCGCTGCTGCGCAAGATAAGACCACCAATAGAATAACCAATGTTGGCGTTTTCTTTGACACGCCAGTCTGCCTCGGACACATAGTCACCAATAACAGATATTGCATCGACCATTGCTTCACGTGTTTCGGAACGTTTTTGACGATATACAATATATGATTCAGCTGTTTTGTATGCGTGGGCGTCCATTAATGCTTCGATAACGGTGTCTTGAATTTCTTCGATTTTTGGGGTTTTCCCCGCAAATTTAGCGTCCAGTTTATTTAATGCCGCCTGGGTTATGTCGGCGATTTTTTGATTGTCTATTTCATTTGTGACCGCAACAGCCTTTTTAATGGCATCATATATCTTGGTCGCATCAAAAGGAACGGTTTCACCGCCACGCTTTTGAACAATTGTCATCTTGGTGGTGAATTCAGGTATCACTTGAACATTATCATTTGCCATTTTCATCAAAAACCCTTTTTGTCAAAAAACACAATATATAGTGTTTAGATGCTTGTTTTAATAACAATATATAATATATATAGATTTTCAACAACGCATAAAAAACAATTTTTTTTAATTTTTTGCTTTACTTTTTAAAAGGTATGTTTTCCGCATGGTTCACGACGAATCGAAACCGATGGGTTTAATACAAATTTTTTGTTTGTGTCTTTTTCGGCAAGTTTTTTTGCCAAAAAACGATTCGTTTTTTATGAAAAACACAAAATGTTGATAAAAATGCCAATTTTTTTCGATTCGCAAACAATATATAGATTTTATAGCTAAAAATAGGAGTAAATACATAATTTGGTTGAGTTTTTTTCTAAAAAAGTTCTATACTTACGGCAGAAACAGGGGAAAAATATGGAAACAAATGCTAAATCTGGATTGAAAAACGTCTATGAAATGTTGGCGGATGTTTGTACACGCAACAGCGACAAGATTTTTTTTGTGCGTGAAAATGAAACATATGCTGACTTTTTGAGCGCTGTGAAAAAACGTGCGGTATTATTGGCAAAAAAGTTCAAAATTAAAAAAGGTGACGTTGTTGCGTTGTTGTGTTCAAATATACCGGCATTTATTAAATCTTACTATGCGATTTTATCGATGGGGGCCCAGGCGTTGCTGTTGGATACGGGGCTGGCGCACGAAGAACATATTAATATGATGAAGCGCACAAATGCAAAACTGGCTTTGGCGGATCGGGTTCATGCGTTTGATTGTGAATTTCAAATGTTTGATATCGAAAATGATGACGATACGGATGAAAAAGATTTTGCCCCAGCCGATGTCGTGCGCAGTGATATTGCACAATTATCTTTTACATCGGGGTCAACCGGTAATCCAAAGGTTGTGGGCATTACGCATGGAAATTTGTTGTCGTTATGTGAAGGTGCAGAATACTATACCCATGTGGTAAAACCTGGATTTACATTCTATGGTTTCTTGCCGCTGTATCATATATACGGAATTGTTATAAACGTTATTTGCCCGGTCACAATGCAGGGTAAATTATTATTGCAACCAGTATTAAAACCAACGGAATTTGTTGCCGATTGGAAAAAGTACAAGCCAGAAGTTATTCCTGCTGTTCCGCGTATTTGGGAAGTGTTCTTTAAGAAAATTGTGGACGAAGCGCGTAGCAAACATTTGTGGACGGTTATGCGTGTGATTTTGGCGTTGCAAAAACCGTTGCGGAAAATTGGACTTGGTAAATTGGTGGATAAAGTGACCAAACCAGTGCATGATATTTTTGGTGGGCGGATACGTGTGTTGGTGTCTGCGGGTGCACCATTAAAACCAACAATTCGTCGATTCTATGAAAAACTTGGGTTTTCGGTTGGCGATTGTTTCGGTTTAACAGAAACGACTGGGCCGGCTTTGTTTAACTGGGCGGTGCCAAAACCCGACGGACACGGGATACATTATGCTGGGCCACTTATGGGGAACGAGCTGAAAATTCATAACCCAGACAAAGACGGTGTTGGTGAAATATGGTTCCGTGGCAACATGTTGATGCCTGGATATATTGGTAATGACGAAGCAAACGCTGCCGCATTCGAAGACGGCTGGTTTAAAACGGGCGATGTAGGTATGCTTGATTCCAAGGGGCGTTTGGTTGTCAAAGGGCGTCAAAAACAGCTTATTGTGCTGGAAAGTGGTAAAAAGATTTGGCCCGAAGAAATGGAAGATTTGTATCTGCAAAATCCAGATATTTTGGCGGCCGCAGTGTTCGAATACAAAATTAATGGTAAAATCGTTCCGTATGCCGTGTTCCAGGTAAAGCCGGGAACCAAGCCAGAATATATATCATTATTAATCAAGGCATCAAACCTTAAAATCGCACAATATAAATGGGTAAAGCATTTTGCGATTACTGACAAAGAACTGCCGCAGACGTCCGCCAAGAAAATAAAGCACTTTATGGTTAAAGAATTGCTGGACAAGGGCGAATATCAACGTTATGACGGTTAATTACGGGGGCGTTTGCCCCCTGTTTTTTTATAAGTGCATTTATTATTAGGTGGTTGACAAAACAAAAAAATGTGCTATATATAAGATAGCTAAGGGGGTGTTGTATGAATAATACAGAGATAAATGTTATGCGCAGCATTTTAAGATATGATGTAAACCGTGCCTATATTGGTGATTTGACGGGTGCAGAATTAAATGGTGCGTTCGAACTTTTTATGGAGTCTCGGGATTGGGATAAACCCATAGTAAGCACCACAGTGCACACTGGGTATATCGATGGTATGATTATTTGTCGTGCATTATGGCACGAAATGTCGTACAACCCAAAGCGTTTTGGAACTGTTTCCCCGTTTATACATAATGGCAAAGAAAGCATATATCATTTTTGTTCTGCTGATTTGCCCCAAGATACATTGGCATATGACATTGTTTCAGGTGTTCGTGACAAATTGATAAAGTTTTTGGGATATAACGCACTGGAAAACAAACAATGGTATGACGTTATCGATCCTGCAAAGGGCGATATTGTTGTAAGATGTGTCAGTGGCACGTCCGATAGAACGTATAAAATGTTGGCGGCTTTGCGTAATGCGATACACATTATCGCAAGCCAGAATTTACAAGATGTTAACCGTGCAGGTTATCGCAAAGAGATGAAACCAATTATTGATGCTCGGCATCCAAATGGTGTGCGTGCTAAAAAGACACCATATTGCGCCGAAGCAAAACTTGCCGAGGAAAAACAATTGCGTGAATTTGAACAGGCGTGCGAAGAAAGATTAGATGATGCCGAAGATAATATGATGATAAATGCTGATTCTCGTATGAAATCGGCAATGCCATTGGAACAATATAATCAAACGGTTGAAGAACTGCAAAGATTAAAAAATGTTCGTAATGGTCACGATTCAAAATAAAAAACGCCCAAACGGGCGTTTTTTAATTGCATACAACAATATATGGTGGAAATGATTTTTCACGATTTATGCCACGATTTCCGCAATCCATACAATTGAATTTTCTGTTTTGGGAATGGTTCGCATCAAAAGGAATGGTTTTACCAGTAATTGCGGGGACCTGGTTCGCATATGATATGCTGGGGAATCCAAAATAAAATGCCTTTGCTGTGCCGGTGCAAGAACGATCTTGGGGATAACAACGGGCGTCATTTAATTTCGTTTCATCTGGTATGCATTTGGCGTGGCATGTATCCATGTTCACAATCATTGTTTCACAGTCCGTACAAGATGTCGTTGGAACACGCATCGTTGAACCCGGATTTCCAGATATTGTGTCATTAATTATATGGGCACATTTAGTTTCTGGGACAACTTCGTCTGGGTTTTGTACACATTCCCATTCCAATGTGTTGTAATTTAATCGGGCAATCATTTTATTTGGACATGTTTTGTCCGAAAAAGGATTTATGCATTCCCATACATCGTCAACAATAACAGCAGTTTGTTGTGCCGCACACAATGGTTTGCGTGTTTCGTCGGGGACGCATTCTTTTGTAGTAGAATCCCAAATCATGTCGCCGGCACAATTTGTTTTTAAATTCAGCCCGATGCATTGCCAACGACCAAAACGATACACAGCAGACATCCCAGTTGGACAAGTAATTGCATCACCCGTATCGGTCGTGTAATTTTGTGTCGGGGTTGGCATGGCATATTGACTAAGGTATATTAACTGGCCATCTTTGAAGTCATGGTTTTTCACAATGGCGGACGGAATTGCACGCTTTGTGCCGCCCCCAGATATAATCTGTGTTCCCATAAATACACCAAACGTCCCAACGTCAGCATAGTGTGTTTCCAAGATTTCCATCATGTCATTATATGATTCGGTTTCGATGGGTTTTGTGTATGTGATGATGTATGTGTAGTCGGGTGCCTTGTTTTTTATGGCACTACATTCTGTGATAGATTTGCGTTTGTCCAGACATATAATCTCGCTTTTTATATCGTTTTGATCGACACAAATGTCGTCAAATTGTGTGCGGCGCATTGTCGCATTGTGGACCGCCATGGTGCATTCCGCAATGGAACGCATGTCGGCACGGGTTATAGAATAGTCTATTTCTTGTTCACGGACACGCAGAGATGGGCTGGAAATCAAATAATAGGTTCCCATAAATAATGCAACCACAATCATGATAAAAATATTCATCATTCTCCCTTGCGATTTATTAAAAGTCTAGGTAATATAAACATAAAATGCAACAGGAAAACAATTTGCAAAACGAAAAAGGTGTAATTGTGAAAAAATTAATGTTGTTTTTACTAATTGCGGGATGTGGTTTTGTGCCAATGTATTCCGAACGAAATACCGATATATATGTTTCCCCAATTCAAAGTGGGGCAAATGGTATTGAACTGCGCAATGCATTGAACGCTAAATTTGGTGGGCAAAAAGACGCATCGGCACCATATGTTTTAGAAGTATCTTTGTCCGAACCAATCACAAAATACAAGGCACTGGATCAAACGGGCGTCGCCACATGGCAGGAAGTTTTGTTAAACGCATCTTATACACTTAAGGCGGGTGATACCGTCATCGCCAGTGGAACCGAATCATCTTCGGAATCATATTCGTTTGTGCAATATCTGGTCGCAGCAAACGCATCATATAATAATGCGGTCAATAATACGATAATTGTGTTGTCTGAAAAAATCGGTAATCGTGCAATTGCCGAAGTTTACAAGCATTCACATGGCGATAAATAATGAAATGGAAAGAAGCTGATTTTAAACGCGGTATAGAAACTGTGCGGGCATGGTTGATATATGGTCCCGATGCCGGCCAGGTTGATGAATACTGTGATAAAGCCA
Source organism: Alphaproteobacteria bacterium (assembly GCA_017616975.1). Classification (GTDB taxonomy): domain Bacteria; phylum Pseudomonadota; class Alphaproteobacteria; order Rs-D84; family Rs-D84; genus Enterousia. Next base: position 8,717 of record JAFZXC010000037.1, on the reverse strand, counting down.
TCGAAAAATTAGATATCGAAAAAGATAATTTGTTCGCATTGGATTCTAATGATTTGGCTGAAAAGCAAGAAGCGTTATTTGCGGAAAGTTGCACACCATCAATGTTCGGTGGTCGCAAGATGGTTATTATTTCTAATGCGGGTGATGGCGATGCAAAAATTATAAACGAATTAATTTCGCATCCGGGATTGTCGGCAACGGTTATTGTTTGTGGCGGCGAATTGCGTGCGGGCGGTGGTTTGCGCACGTTGTTTGAATCTGGAAATGATATTGCCGCATTACCATGTTATAACGATGATGCACGAACATTAGAAACACTTATTCGTAATGAATTGTCTGCGGAATCTGGTATAAAGCAGATAACGCCTGATGCAATGGCATATATGACAACGCATCTGGGGGGCGATCGTGGAATTACGCGTGGCTTTTTAAATAAAATCGCAATTTACGTCAGTGATAAACAAATTGTCGAATTAGACGATGTTGAAAAATGTTTGCCAGATACGGGGGCTGCGGATACGGATGATTATTTGTTTTCATTGACGGCTGGACATGTCGCCCAGACGGTGACCGCACTGGACAGATTGTTATACACCGGGGCCGAAGTTAACATGCTGGTTCGTATGTTGGATATGCATTTTAAACGGCTGTTGGCGGCGGTGGTTGATGGACAATTGCCACGTTTGTTCTGGAAAGTCGAAGATAAATTCCGGACGGCAATGAAAATATGGACTGCGGACGATATTACGGCGGTGTTGGTGCGTTTAAATGAATTAGAAAAACAATTACGTACAACGGGGATGCCAGGGGAAATTTTGTTGCGTGATTTTTCACTTAAATTGGCAATGCGTGCCGCAAAAATGTCAATAAGAAAAAGGAATTAAAATGCTTGCATCTGTATATGCCCCAAAAGATTTTAAACGTTTGCGTGCTTCGGGTGATTTGGTCGCACGGTGTTTCGAATTTATTTCACCGTATATCAAGGCGGGCATATCAACTGGTGAAATAGACAGATTGGTTGCAGGCTTTTTACAAGAAAATGGTGCTCGTTCTTCGGATTTGGGATACGAAGGTTATCCAAAAAGTATTTGCACATCTGTGAACGATGTTATTGTGCATGGTATCCCCAGTGATGATGTTATTTTAAAAGATGGTGATATTGTTAATGTCGATTTGACTGCGGAATACAAAGGTTGGCATGGTGATGCATCACGTATGTATATGATCGGTAATGTTTCGCCACGTGCACGTGAATTGGTACAAACATGTCAAGATGCATTAAATGCAGCAATTGCGATTTGTGCGCCCGGGGTTCCATTGTCTGAAATCGGTAAAACAATAGAAGCCGTCGTTAAACCACATGGATTTTCAATATCACGTGATTTTGTAGGACATGGTATTGGCAAAGTTATGCATGACGATCCACAAATATATCACTTTTATGATAAAATGTGGGACAATGTGAAAATGGTGCCTGGGCTGGTATTCACGATTGAACCGATGATAAATACGGGACGCCCAGAATGTAAAATTGATCCAGATGGATGGACCGCACGAACAATCGATGGTGGGCTGTCTGCTCAATGGGAACACACGTTGGGTATCACCGAAGATGGCGTCACTATATTCACAGAACGTATGATTTAAAACACATGGGTGTAAAATTGCCGGACGAAGATAAGAACTTTTATTGTGGACATCGTGATCGGCTGCGTGAAAAATTTTTAAGCAACCATTTGGCAGATTATGAAAAATTAGAATTATTGCTGGGGTATGCAATACCACGTCGTGATGTGCGTCCGTTGGCACGAAGTCTGGTTAAACAGTTTGGTGGTGTATACCAAGTGTTGTCGGCGTCTGTGGACGATTTAGTTGCGGTAAATGGTGTTGGGCGTAATACGGCAATTTTTCTTAAAGTTGTCCAACAAATGATGGAAATAAGCTACAAAGGGCAATTAAAAGAAACCCCGATATTTCACAAAGAATCTGTGTTGCATGACTATTGCCGTGTGATGTTGTGCGATAAACCGGTCGAAGAATTGCATATTTTATATCTGGATAATGATTTGCGTTTGATTACTGATGATGTTCATACAACAGGTACGGTCGATTCCAGTGCAATATATCCACGTGAAATTGCAAAGCGGGCATTGGAAGTAAATGCACGTTCAATTGTTATGGTGCACAATCATCCAACATCATTGAATTCTTTTTCCCAGGCTGATGTTGATTCTACAAAAATTGTTAGTTCTGTGTTGGCTGGATTAGAAATACGATTATATGACCATGTGTTAGTTGTGGGCGATTCTGTATTTTCAATGCGTGGATTGCATTTAATATAAAACTATTCTGTGACGGAAACTTTTACCCCAGAATCATATATGTCCAAGTCTTCGTATAAATCGCCACTGGCGTTTTTTAATTTTGCATTTCTGGCATCTAATAATGTGTTTAAATCGCCTAATGAAACGGTTATTGTTTCACATCCAATTGCAAACAAATTGTCACCCCAAATCATATTCACAATCGGTATAACACACGATAATGTCGCAAACATAATCAATAAATTGCGCAGATTCGTAATTAAATCGTTTTGTGCCCCACGAATCATTGACACCGCCCAACCAAATAATAATACCCCCGTCACAGCGGTTATAATAATCCATGCATATTCAATGAATGTTTCAAACGAACGTAATATACATGATGGATCTTCGATATACACAGATGATGAATCAGCACCTAATACATTGATGCCAGAATTTTGTAATAATCGCACAATTGTTTCTGTGTTCATTTATAATTTATGCCTATTTAAAGAATCCTGGGATAGTGAAATCTTCGTCGTTTGCGGCAACACCAGCCCAACCGAACAAGTCACCCATTAATCCAGAATCATCATGTTTTGCTTTTTTAAATGGCAAGATATTTTTTAATTTTCCAATTTTACCACGTCCCGTAGGTTTTGCGGGTGTTTCAATTCGGTCTTGGTTTTCAACAAATTCGGTTGCCAATTTTTCAAGTGTGATATCGGTGTCGTCTTCTGTGGGTTTTTGGTCATCCGTGTCCACTGATTCGGCAACATCGATTGTTTGTGTTTGTTCGACAACTTGGTCTGCATCTTCGCCCAGTGGAGTCATACTTTCCAATAATTCTTCTAACGTTTTTTCATGTGTTGCTTCGGGAATATCTTCTGTGATTATGTCGGATATTGTGACTGGTTCGGCATCTGTGATGGTGTCGTCAATTTTTTCTTGGGGTTCATCATCAGCTATTTCAACAATATCTTGTTCAATCACAGGTTCCGGTTCAACTGATTCATTTGTTTTGGTTTCCAATACAGATAATATCGGTATAACGGTTTCTTCTGGTTGTGGTTCAACAACAGGCTCTATCACAGGTTCAATTTGTGCAGATTCATTTTGTATATCTGGTTCAATTTCTGGATGAATCGGAACAACCTTGGGCGATTTGCGTGCACGTTGTTGACGGACAGGCTTTTCTTGTTCAACGATTTCTGGTGCGACGACATCAGGTGTTTGTTGGACTGTTTCTAATGCATCATCATTATCGACCGGAACGCCAAACAAAACCGTATCATTACCAAGTGACAAGGCAGTGCGAACTTCTTCAAAAGCACTGCGTATATCCGCCATATCAAATAATTCGTTGCCAGAAATATAAATAATTTTAGTTTTCATTAAAAAATCCCCAGGGCTATACGGCCGCATTATATCACATTTTGGGGTTGAACGCATATAAAAAATATCTTATGATGGGCATATGTCAGATATCAAAGAACAAATTTTTCGTGAACTGGATGCGTTAGCGGATGCAACGTCACGTCTGCGTGGTGCGGCAACTGTGGCCGAACGCCAGACTGATTTAGAGGTTGCAATCCTGACGGAACAGGTGAAAAATCTGCGTGATCGCAATAAACGTGCAACCGACATGATTGATAAATCATTGATTATACTAAAGAAGTTAAAATGAGTATAGTATCAATACCGATTGTAAATAAAAATTATACCATGCGATGTGAAGACGGCCAAGAAGGTCGCCTGATTCAATTGGGACAAATGGTTGATGCTCGTGCACGGGAAATTTTGGATAAAATGGGGCTGATGCCGGAAAATTTGCTGCTTGCGACTTTGTGCATTGTCCTTGCGGATGAGGTGCGAAATCGCCCAACCCCGTCGGTGACGGATGCTGACCTGCGTGAAATTTTGGCTCGAATTCGTGAAATAAAGCATAAGATTGGTTGAACATGTCGAAAAATACAAATTTTGTTGAAAGAATAGATTCTCAGCAATTGTCGGATGCGATATCCCAACGTTATTTATCATACGCAGTATCGACTATTGTTTCGCGCGCTTTGCCCGATGTTCGTGATGGGTTGAAGCCGGTGCATCGCCGCATTTTATTTTCTATGTTGCGGCAAAAATTGTCACCTTCGGCGGCGTTTCGTAAATGTGCAACGGTTGTTGGTGATGTTTTGGGGCACTATCACCCGCATGGTGATTCATCCGTTTATGATGCAATGGTTCGATTGGCCCAGGACTTTTCGGTTCGGTATCCATTAATTGATGGCCAGGGAAACTTTGGTAATATCGATGGCGATCCCCAGGCTGCATACCGTTATACCGAATCGAAAATGACTGATGCCGCCATGTTGATTATGGAAGGTATCGATGAAGACAGTGTCGATATGATGCCAAATTTTGATGGCACGACGGTTGAACCAACAGTTATGCCGGGTGCGTTTCCAAATCTTTTGGCAAATGGTGGTATGGGTATTGCGGTAGGTATGGCAACAAACATTCCAACACATAACGTGGCCGAGGTTTGTGATGCATTAAACTTGGTTGTGGATAAACCAGACGCAACAACAGCCCAGATTATGAAAAAATTGATTGGGCCCGATTTTCCAACTGGGGGCATATTAATCGATAACTTTGATACAATTTGTAAAAACTATGATTCCGGACGTGGTGCTTTTCGTATTCGTGCACGCTGGGCGGTCGAAGATTTAGATCGTGGCGGATATCAAATTGCGATTACGGAAATCCCATATGGTTTGATTAAGTCTAAATTGGTCGAACAAATTGCAGGCTTGATTGATGCAAAAAAGTTGCCATTGGTTGATGATATTGTTGATGAATCGACAACTGATGTTCGCATTGTGATTACACCAAAAACACGTAATGTGCCGGCGGAAAAATTGATGGCGCATTTGTTTGCGACGACCGATTTGGAATATCGTTTCAATATGAACTTTAATGTGATTGATTCGAACGGTGCACCACGTGTTATGGGGATTGGTGATGTGTTGCGTGAATTTATTGCGCATCAAAAAAATGTTTTAGTTCGTCGTACGAATTGGCGGCTTTCGAATATCACTCGTCGTTTAGAGATATTGGGTGGATTACTGATTGTATATTTGAATTTGGATCGTGTTATTGAAATCATTCGCACCGAAGATGACGCCAAGGCTGTATTGATGGACGAATTCAAATTGACTGAATTACAAGTCGAAGCGATTTTGAATACTCGTTTGCGTTCTTTGCGTAAATTGGAAGAAATGGAAATCAAACGCGAAAACAAAGAATTGTTGGCGGAACAAAAGCAACTGCAAGATTTGTTAAAGTCCGCAGAAATGCAAAACGAACAGTTAAAGGCATGGTTCAGCGATATTAAAAAACGTTACGATAAAAAGACTGCGCTGGGACGTCGTCGCACAACATGGGCAGAACAGACCGAAGAAATCGTCGTAAATGCGGACGAATTTATCGAAAAAGAACCATTGACAATAATTATGTCTGCAATGGGTTGGATTCGTGCGGCCAAGGGACATTTGGATTTGGACAACTTGGATGTGAAATTCAAAGAAGGCGACGAATTATTATCGGCGTTTCATGCAATGTCCACCGACAAGATTAATATATTCGGTGCTTCGGGTAAAATGTTTACGTTGTCTGCAAATGAATTGCCGTCGGCACGTGGTTTTGGTGAATCTGTGCGTATGATGGTGGATATTGGTGCCGAAGAAAACATTGTTCGTGCATTTGTGTTGGATGCCACCGCTAAGTATTTGTTGATTGGACGTCACGGAACCGGTTTCATTGTTTCTGGGGAAAATTGCCTTGCCCAGACTCGCAACGGAAAACAGGTTATGAATACGGATGATAAAAATCCGGCGATATTGTGCGTGCGGGTTGATGGCGATATGGTCGCATTGTCGGGTTCAAATGACAAATTGCTGATATTTGCAACAGACGAAATTCCAGAAATGACACGGGGCAAGGGGGTTATCTTGCAAAAGTACAATGCCGAACGGACATATGTATTAGATGCGATGTTCTTTAATGCGGCGGATGGTTTTGGTTGGACAACGGGTCGTGGCACCACCAAAATGGACGATTGGCAACCATGGGTCGGTAAACGTGCATCCCAGGGACGCACCATACCAGTTGGATTTCCACGCAGCGGAAAGTTTGGAAAATAAGTCGTTTAACACATGGTTATCAGCGGACAATAAAACGGGCGCATTTTGCGCCCGTTTTTAATCACTAACAACAAACCACTATTAGTGTGACATTTTCCCTTCGGTAAATACGACGTGTTTACGAACCTTTGGGTCATATTTGCGCATTTTCATTTTGCCGGCGGTATTTTCCGACTTGGTATTTTTTGTTGTTGTATAGAAGTAGCCAGTTTCTTTGTTTTCCAGCTTGATAACTTCTTTGCTGCCTTTTTTAGATGCCATTTTGTTTACCTCTTTTAATACTGCGTTGAATGTTAAGTTATAAATTCCCGAAAATCAAGTGATTTTTGGTGCGGGTAAAGAGACTTGAACTCTTATGGGTTTCCCCACTGGAACCTAAATCCAGCGCGTCTACCAGTTTCGCCATACCCGCAAGATGATTTAATTTACAGGATATGTACGGGGGAAAGATTCATCTGGACGTTCCAAGCCCGATTTCACACCACACCCCGCAACAGCCAGGGACAAAATCACTAAAAAACCAAGAATTATTTTCTTCATATGTCCATTATAAACCGCAATGTTCAACAATGTCAAATGGCACAGAACAATTTCCATTCGGTATTACGACGCCGGATTAGGCCGGAGGGGGGCTAATATGGTTCTGTTTATCTGGATTTTACAAGATTGTCGGCATAAACGTGCGCAAGATTATTGTTTTGGGTATCAATGATAATTTGCTTTGTGTGGTTATCAAAAACCCGGCGATTTGGGGTCATAACAAGTGCCGTGTCGCATGGTGCAGCAATAGAATCTTGTTTAACAGATTCAGTTTTTTGTTTTGGTTTTTGTGATGATCTTAGCTGTCCAGATGGCACAAACAAGCCCATTGCAGCAATAATCGCAATATCGCCAAAAAGATGAAGTAATTGAACAAGGCAACCATTATTGTCGCCAAAGTTATAAGGTTGTTCCGGTGGAACTAGTTCTGTCATTATTTATTTTTCCTTTAGAGAAGTTTAAATGTACCATATCGCCACAAAAAGTCAACAGAAAGACATCATTCATGTTCGGGAAAGAAATAGGGGTGTTTCTGCAAATTATGTGATATAATGAAATCAATAATGGGAATACGCCAATGAAGAAATTAACAGAATTTCCACAAACAATAAAAACACCAAGATTGGTGTTGAATGTTATTTTGCCAACGACAGAAAATGCTAAAATCGGTATCGATATAATTGATAAAAATCGTGATTATCTGGAAGCATGGCAGGGACATTTTGGTGCGCTGCGTACAGTGGAAGATGTTAAGAAAAAACTTGAACACAGATACGAACAAATAACGAATAATGAATGCGTCTTGTTCGGCATTTATCAAGACAACAATTTAATTGGGCGAATCCGTTTCTTTAATGTGCACGATAACAGTTGTGAAATTGGTTATTGGTTAATTAAGTCGGCAAACGGGCATGGGTATATGAGCGAAGCCCTGGGCGCACTGGAAACCGAATTGTTCAAATTCGGCTTTGATACAATCACATTGGATATAGATAATGGAAATGCCCCTTCGGAAAATCTTGCCAAACGAAATGGCTATAAGTTAGTTAAACGATTGCCAATGACCAGTTATGCGAAATGTGTTGGTAAATGTGATTCTTTGATTTATGTGAAGCACTTGTAATAAATACAAGAGCAAGGTCGGGTTGTATTTTTGGCAGCCTTGTTATTACGGTTTGAGAACTGCCTTGCTTCTGTATGATGCGGAAATCCAGGAAAATTTAGATTTGCTAGAAGAGTTTTTGAACGATTTGAAGCAATAAATCACAAAATTATTTACTTGTGGAAAACAGGTGTACCGGCTACTATACGATTGAAAGGAGCCAAAAATGAACAAGAAAATAATTGCTGCTACGGCTGCAGCTGCGGTTGCCGCAACCGTTGGAGTTGGATATGCTGTATCAGGTAATGATGTACCAGTGGTATATTTCACAAAAGACATTTCACCAGAAGGTTTAGTCAAAGCATACAATGCATTGAATTGGACTCCAAAAGGCAAAGTCGGCATAAAAATGAGTACTGGTGAATCATCAAAAACAAATTATCTACGTCCAGAATTGATAAAAGAATTGGTTACAAAGGTTGACGGCACAATTGTTGAATGTAATACAGCCTATGCTGGTAATCGTAATACCAGCGAAGCACACTGGGCAGAAATCAAAAAACGTGGATT
>JAFZXC010000036.1 GCA_017616975.1 Alphaproteobacteria bacterium | reverse complement strand
TCACGATATGCAATACGTGGTTCACCGACATTAACATCGACTTTGAACTCGCGCAATAAACGATCCACCAAAATCTCCAAATGCAATTCACCGACACCAGACAAAATTGTTTGACCAGATTCTTCGTCCACAGAAACACGGAACGATGGGTCTTCTTTGGCCAATGCTTGCAAGCCCAAAGCCATTTTTTCAACGTCAGCCTTGGTCTTTGGTTCCACAGCAATAGAAATAACCGGTTCTGGAACGTGGATGTTTTCCAAAATAATTGGATTTGCTTCATCACACAGTGTATCCCCAGTAATTGTTTCCTTCATACCGACCAATGTGATAATATCACCCGCAGATGCTTCTTTGATTTCTTCACGGTTGTTCGAATGCATCAACAACATACGACCAACACGTTCACGTTTATCACGATTAGAATTATAGATGTATGAACCCGATGTCAATTTACCCGAATAAATACGGATGAACATAAGGTTTCCAACAAATGGGTCATTTGCAACCTTAAACGCCAAAGCACTGAACGGTTCTTTTGCATCTGGATGGCGTTCGATTTCTGTTTGCTTGTCCAATTTTGTTCCTTTAATAGCAGGAACATCCAACGGACTTGGCAAGTAATCAACAACCGCATCCAACAATGGCTGAACACCCTTGTTTCTAAATGCTGTCCCGCACAAAATTGGGTTAAAGTTTTGATTAATTGTCCCTTTGCGGATTAACTTTTTAATGGTCGCTGTATCTGGAATCTTACCTTCCATATATTCTTCCATAATAGTGTCATCCAATGTCACAACATCTTCAATCAATTTGTTGTGCAATTCTTCGGCTTTCGCCTTCAAATCTTCTGGAATCTCGATTGTGGTTGGATGGGCACCTGTTTCATCTTCCCAGATTAAACCCTTCATTTCAACAACGTCAACGACGCCTTTGAAGTCATTTTCTGCACCAATTGGGAAATTGATAACCAATGGATTTGAACCCAAACGTTCACGAATCATTTCAACACAACGGAAGAAGTTCGCACCAACACGATCCATTTTATTAATAAAGCAAATACGTGGAACGTTATAACGGTCAGCCTGGCGCCACACTGTTTCTGTTTGTGGCTGCACACCCGACACAGATTCAAACACCGCAACGGCACCGTCCAAAACACGCAATGAACGTTCTACTTCCATTGTAAAGTCAACGTGTCCCGGGGTATCGATCAAATTGATACGATGATCACGCCAGAAACATGTAGTTGCCGCAGATGTAATTGTAATACCACGTTCTTGTTCCTGTTCCATCCAGTCCATAGTGGCGGCACCATCGTGCACTTCACCAATTTTATATGTTTTACCGGTATAGAACAAAATACGTTCCGATGTTGTCGTTTTCCCCGCATCAATGTGTGCCATAATACCGATATTCCGGTACATATGTAAAGGGGCAGTTTTTCCAACAGACATTGTTTTGTTTCCTTTTGTTTTCTTTCGTTAAATTACCAACGGAAATGAGCAAACGCCTTGTTCGCTTCTGCCATCTTGTGGGTATCAATCTTTTTCTTGAATGCGCCGCCCTGACCATTCAGTGCATCACGCATTTCTGCAAACAGTCTTTCTTCCATACTGCGTTCACCACGTTTACGTGCGAACATAATCAACCAACGCAATGCCAATGTTTGCTGACGTTCTGGACGAACTTCGACTGGGACCTGGTACGTTGCACCGCCGACACGACGACCTTTGACTTCGACACTTGGTTTCAATGCATCTACCGCTTCCAAGAAAGCAGCCAATTCATTGCCGTCTTTTGCGATTTTTTTCAATTTGTCCAATGCACCATAAACAATGTTTTCGGCAACTTCTTTTTTACCGTCCCACATAACAACATTAATACATTTTGCAACAACCAGATTGTTATATTTTGAATCTGGTAAAATTTCACGTTTTGCTGCAGCTTTACGTCTTGACATTTTGTTTCCTTTTTATTGCTTCATCCGTTTTGGATTACTCACACAGATTTTACTGCGTGTTTTGGTTAATTATTTTGCAACCTTGGCCCCATATAATGAACGACCTTGTTTTCTGGATTCGACCCCTTTGGTATCCAAGATACCACGAATGATGTGATATTTCACACCTGGCAAGTCTTTTACACGACCACCACGAATCATAACAACGCTGTGTTCCTGTAAGTTATGCCCTTCGCCTGGGATATAAGCCGTCACTTCGCGACCGTTGGCCAATTTAACACGGGCCACCTTACGCTGAGCAGAGTTAGGTTTTTTTGGCGTGGTTGTGTACACACGTGTGCAAACACCACGTTTTTGCGGATTTTCCATCATATCAGGCGCTTTCGATTTCACAGCGACCTTTTTACGTGGTTTCCGAATCAGTTGATGTACTGTTGGCATTCAAAATCTCTTTGTTTTTTGTCCATTTTTTGTCCACAACAAACCAGCATATCAGACTTATTTCCATGGCACGCCATGGGTTATAAATCTGTCAAAAATACCGGTTTTCTGTGTCTTTTTAACTTTCCCTGTTTACGTGGAAAGCTAACACATTATAACTGCAAACGCCCGATTGTCAAGGGAAATCACCATATTTTCTATCAAAAATCCCAAAAAACAACACCCCGTGGGACTGTCCCCTGTGCGACAAGGATACACAGGGACCACGGGGTGCAACTTTAGGGACACACCTAAAGAAACTGTTTATTACTTACATGCACCGTATGATTTAGCAACGGTTTCGTTTTCGATACACACGCTGCCGGAATCAATACATGCCGAACGTATCAATGTTGTTGAACCATTTGATTTTGGCTTATAGTTCAATGCGACATTTTTACATTCGTTCATATCGACATATTGACCACACGCCGATTTCCATGAATTACAATCAACAACTGTGGATGTTGGTGAAACAGTATCCGGCAAACGCAGATTCCATTTCACATAGAAATCTTTCAACGTATCAATTGAATGCGACTTTCCAAACGCAACCGTATTCAAACCGTCGCCGACACGGCAACTGATGTTGCTGCGTTCGACAAATGCGGTTATAGCCGTTGCGACACCGCCCGCACCGGCACCAATTGCGGCACCCGTTGCGATACTTTTACCTATATTGGACTGTTCGCCGTACAATATGTCGATGCTGCCAAAGACGCCGTCCAACGCTGCCAATTCCGCTTCTGTTTCGTCACGGTCAATGCAGCCGCCATCAAAGTTTTCACACTTTAAACTGCCGAACAGACTGTCTGGGCTGCGCAAAGATTTCAACTTGCAACCTTCGACCTTGATTTCTTGGGTCTGGGGGTTGATGTATTCGACACCGAAACAATCTTTATATCCCGCTTTGATTGCATCATAGTTTGTATACAAATCAAGAATTGCTTCGCATTGGGCACTGGTTATATCGGCACTGCGAATAGCCAAACTGCGATCCAAAAATCCGTTTAACGTTGATGCCAATCTTTGTTCCCAGATTTGTTCACCCAATTCTTTGACTGCACTTTTGTTGTCACAATCGAACGCACGTTTACCGTGACCCGCAATTGCACCAATTCCCGCACCGACCAATGTTCCACCGCCAACACCAACAACGGCGGCCGTGTCTGTCTTGTTCATAAGCGAAAATCCAAACAAGTCTTTGTTGCAACTGAATGTGTCGCCAGCCGGACGCCAAACCTCTGCCATACGGTCGTCACCCAGCGCACCAAACAACCAACTGTTTTTAATCTGTTCGTCTTTATTATATGCCGCCACACGCAGATAACATGTCGCCGTTGTTGCATCCCAACGTGCATAATGCCCACGGACACCATCGACACCCGGATTGCCATCGTTCACCGTCGCACCAACCGGATTCGTCTTGATTAACACATTACCCTGTTGGCTGTTATATGCGCCGACATTTTTATTATATTCGTTCGTTGTTTTATCGTTATTTGCAACCGCTGCAAAAGACGACCCATATGTGTTTTTATCCAACAACAAACACGTATTTTCCGCTTGGTTCGGGGTCAAACCAGTCTTGCGCAACACAAATGTATAGTATTCTGGTTGGACCTTGCGTGAATTAAAGTCAACCCATACATCCGCCATTGTGCGATAAACCGGTTTACAATCAACACGAACAGAAGTTATACATTTATCAATCTGGACCGAACAAAGCCCCATACCGTTAACAATTGCATTACGCATGTCTTCGTTGAACAAATCGTTCAAGCCACCCGCCAACGCACCATTGTTAATACACGCCAAAACATCGTCCATACACGCCGTCACGCCATATTCAGAATTACGGGCACCACCATCCGGACAATCATAAGTGACCGGTTCTGGTTGTGGTTCTGGTTGCGGTTGTGTATCAACCGGCACGACCTGTTTGTCCACAGAAACATTACCCGTTGCACTTACCGGTGCTACCGGCATAGTTGGCATATGAATATTCGCCGCTTGCGATGCACGCCCCACACCATTATTTATGGCCGCACGTGGCGATTCCGCCGCAGACGCCGCAAACATAGTAGCAATTCCAAACGCACATGCAATCGATGTACCCAGCATTTTTGTAAGACTTCGCATAAAAATCCCCCCTTGAATAATCTTTTTAATTATACCACAAAAAAGCCCTAAAAAAAGTTTTTTAATAAATAATTTGCACTTTTTATCAAAAACAATAAAATGTTGACAAAAATACTTTAATGTCTATAATATGAGAGTTATGTGGAATTGGATTGTTGATTTTTACAAATCGCACAAATACGTCATTTTGTGGACGGCGGGGTATTTTATTGCCACATGGGCAATAATGAACTTTATGTTTGATTTTGACATATTGTCTACATACCGCTGGCATCAATTGGCACATGCACACTTGCGTGGATTTCCGGGATTTGTGTTTGGCATTTTGATTCTGGCGGCAATACCAATGTATATTGCGACCACTGTCGTGATTGCCAAGACCAAGGCCCCATTGTTCACGGTCAAAATTCCAGAATTTATCAAAACAGCATTTACCCAAACACCAATGGAAGAAGACGAACCCGTTGACACCCCCGAAAAAAACGACGATGTCACGGAATCGCAAGATTCTGCACCAGTCGAAAATACACCTGCGCCTATTCCAGAATCCGTTCCAAGCGAAATGCGCATGGCATACGAACGTGCCCGTGATCACATTGGCCGTCAACAAACATCCGTCTTTGATTTGGGACACGTCACTAATACGGCTGTGGCACAACAAGAAGAAACCAGCACCCCAGAAACACCGGACATGCCAATCCCAACTGATTTTGACCTGGACGAATTTGACACATCTGTGCCACAATTTACCGACATAAATTTTGACGACGACGAATATGACGAAGACGACGATGAAATCGCCCAAGATACGTTCAAAGATGTTCACGAATTACCTGGGACGGTTGCCCCAGTTGCCGAATACATGGAATCTAAATCTGTGCCATACACTATTGATGATGACGCTGTTGTCACAGACAAATACGCCATTGTTTCACATACCGATGCTGATTTTTGGGTCGCAGATAATGAATCTTGGTTTGCCGCCGGCAAAACCCGCCCATCACCAATTGAATTATTAAAACGTATCGCAAGCACACACAATGTTGAACCAGTCTTGTATTTGGGCGCAGACAACATAATGGACATCGACACTTTGATTTCCCAATGGGAATCTGATGGTATTCATGTAATAAAAGAGTTAAATGATTTGATATAAAAACCGCCCAATCGGGCGGTTTTTATTTTTTCTTGGACTATGATTAGAAATCGATACCGAATTTCATGCCAAAGCCGAAACCGTCATCAAATTCCCATTCGTCGCCATTATCGCCACCTTGGTGATTCAAAGAACCATTGATGTATGCGCCAACAAATTTTGTTGCATCAATGTTATAGTTCACACCAAAATAACCATTCCACACACCAGCGTTTTCAACTTTTCCATATACGACATCACCATATGCATAGTCATCGCTGATAATGCCTGTGTATTCTGCGCCAGCAACCAAGTTCCAATTAGAATCAATTACGAATTGACCGTCGATACCCAATGCCAATGCGCGCATACCTTGGTCACCCCAGTTGAACATTTCAGAATTAACATAGCCATATTCGATATGACCAGCAATTGTGAATTGTGATGTTGTATAGCCAGCACGCAAACCAGCCAACCATGTATAACCAGTCAAATCTTCATCAAACCACCAGCTGTCATCAAGCGCTTTTGAATGATAATACAAACCACCGATTGGTGCGAACAGATTTGGACCCGCTTCTACGCCACCATAGATATCGGCAACGATATTACCATCTTGGAATGCACGGAATGTCGCTTTCAAAGACAAATCGTTCCAAGCATAATCTTCAAAAGAATCATCAACACCACTTTCCGATAATGATGTTCCAACCGTAATCGCAAAATTATCTGTAATACCATAACCAAATTCTTCACCCAATGTCACAGTATCAGTTGGTTCTACGTGCGTATGACCAGACAAATCTGTCACACTGTAAAAATGACCTGCTTTTGGCATATATAATGGGTTGCCATCAATAACATTTGCTGCTTGTGCCCCAGACGCTGCAAATACTGCCAATAAAGAAGTTAAAAATAATTTTTTCATGATTTTTCCTTTCCTTTGGTTATGACCAAAACTCTCTCTTGGTCTTAATTGGTATTGTAATATGATTTTTTACCCATATGCAAGATTAAAGATTTTTGCAAAACATCACTAAATATGATATAATGCGACAACATTTGTATCGCAATTCACGAATCGCAAAAGAAAACCGCAGTCTGCGGCTTTTTATTTTTTATTACGGGAATTTTTTATTTGTCGCCAATCGGCATGATGCTTTTGATGCTCTTCATATGATTTAGAAAATATATGACCACCACGACCATCTGCCACAAAATACAGATAATTTGTATCTGCTGGTCGCAGAACTGCACGAATTGCCGCCACACCAACATTGGCGATTGGCGCCGGTGGCAAACCATTGTGCGTGTATGTATTATATGGGCTGTCTATTTTAAGATGTCCGCGCAACAATGCCGCCCCCCGCATATCACCATAACCATCCGTTAACGCATAAACAATTGTTGGGTCGGCCTGCAAACGCATATTTTTTCGCAGACGATTTATATACACACTTGCCACGATTGGCATTTCCGATACTTTTGGTGTTTCACGTTGCACAATAGACGCCAATGTCACAACATCGTTCCATGTCTTTAATGGACGTGGTGTAATATATCCGGCACGCTGCCATTGTTCTTGAATCTTTACCATTTTCTTGTGTGCCAAATCCAACAACGCCAAACGTGTTGTCCCCTTGGCTACACGATACGTATCTGGAAATATATCACCATCATGCAAATTGCAAACTTCGGCAGTATTACCTTTTTCACATTCAACATCGCCAACCAGTTTTGGTGATTTTGATAATAAAACTTTGATTTGTTTAACGGTCAAACCTTCGGGAATTGTGATGGTCGTTGTTGCAATTTGCCCATTTGCAAACATACGAGCGATTCGCCAAATACTTACCCCACGTGGAATATCATAATCACCACGTTGCACACGACCACCCATGCGTTTAATTGCGACTTTGAACAGATATTCTGAATACACAATATGTTCTTTGTTCAACCGTGATGCCACAGCAGACACACTGTCGCCATTATTAATAATAAATGTTGTATCTTGTCGCACTGGTGACCAAACACCCATGATATAAATGCATAACGCCACAATTACAGCGACCAGCACAATAAAATTATTCTGCGATTTTTTGTTTCGAAATATGCTTTTTATGCGAGTCATAAGCGACATTATTGCAAATAAAAATCCAATTGCAATTATGGAAATTAAAAAGATTATTTATTGTCTAATACTTCTTTCTGGATTTCAATTTGTGCCAACGATTCATAGTATCCACAGCAGACGTATTTTCAATATGTTTTACTGGTACACGACACTTGTTGTTAAACATACAGTCATCACGAAATCCAATTTTATCTGCATCTTTTCTGTCGGCAGCATAATATACGTGTGATATGTTTGCCCATGTTGACGCAGATGCACACATTGGGCACGGTTCACATGATGCATATAAATCGCACCCAGACAAATCAAACGTTCCCAGTTTTTTACACGCCAAACGAATTGCGTTCACTTCAGCATGTGCCGTTGGATCTTTTTTAAGCACTACCGTATTATGTGCACGTGCAACAACAACATCATTACGAACAATGACTGCCCCAAATGGCGAAGACCCAAGTTTTACAGATTTTTCACTTTCTGCAATCGCCATATCTAAAAATTTCTTATTCATAAGTCACCTTTTTAATAATGTAAATGATACCAGAAAAAATTCCCATGAACAAAACATAAAATTAAACCGGCACGATGTCCGGTTTGAATTTATGGTCGGAGTGACTGGGTTCGAACCAGCGACCTCTACGTCCCGAACGTAGCGCTCTACCAGGCTGAGCTACACTCCGCAATTCAAGAACACCGGCGATTATGAACCCTATTCCCCCAAAAATCAACTTTTTTATTTAACCTTTCTACTTGTAAAATGCGATTTATGTGCCATATTTATATGGAACACAACTAAAGGTCGCACATGTTCGCTTTACATTTTTTGAAAAAGCAAAAGTTTGATAGTTATGCAGACTATTTGGAAAACGCAATTCCAAATGTTCCAGAACACTTTAATTTTGCATATGATGTTATTGATGAATTAGCCAAAGAATCGCCGGACGATATTGCTGTGTTATGGACAAACGATTCGGGCGAACGCAAAAAATTAACATTTCGTGATTTGTCGTTAATGTCAAATTCGGTTGCGAACTTTTTGTGCGCACGTGGTATAAATCGTGGTGATACGGTTTTGTTGTTTATGCGGCGCCGCTGGGAATATTGGGTTTTAATGACGGCGATGCATAAATTGGGGGCGATTCCAATTCCATCGACTAATCAATTAAAGGCCGAAGATATTCGTTTTCGTATTAATGCCGCCGATTGTAAAAACATCATATCTTTTGATGACGGTCATATTGTAAACGAAATTAACCATGCCATTGGTGAACGTGAAGACATACAAACAATTGATTGTATGGAAATAAATGCGGCTATCGAAGAATACCCAACAACATTTGAACGTGTTCCAAACGAAAACACCGACACGATGGTTGTGTATTTTACATCTGGCACCACAGACATGCCAAAAATGGTTGCGCATAATTACATATATCCATTGGGACATATAAACACTGCGATATTCTGGCAACGTCTGCACGATGGCGACATTCACTTTACATTATCGGAATCTGGTTGGGCAAAATGTTCATGGGGAAAAATGTATGGTCAATGGCTGGCGGGTGCAACGGTGTTTGTGTTTGATTTCAGCAATGTGTTCACCGCCCATGATTTATTAAATGCAATTTCTGAAAATCATGTGACATCGTTTTGTGCGCCACCGACGGCATATAAAATGATGCTGCATACAGACACGTCAAAATATGATTTATCAAATTTAGTCAAAGCTGACGTTGCCGGCGAAGCATTAAATCCCGAAGTTTATGAACGCTTTATGGAATACACCGGCGTTAAAATGCGTGAAGGTTTTGGCCAAACAGAAACATGCATCATGTTGTTTAACAATCCATGGATTGAACCAAAGCCGGGTTCAATGGGAATGCCCGCAGCCGGATGGGATGTCCAATTGCTTGATGAACGTGGTCGCCCTGTCCCGGATGGAACTGTGGGTGAAATTTGTGTTAATGTAAAAAATGGAAAACCCGTTGGCATGTTCAATGGT
>JAFZXC010000035.1 GCA_017616975.1 Alphaproteobacteria bacterium | reverse complement strand
GTATTCATCCAATTTATCATCGGCAATATGTGAAGCTTTCCAATAAATTGAATCTGGTTTGTGACGCAAAGAATCTGCTAAATGCATCTTGCGTTCACATTCTGCAGACAAAGAGTCATAACGAGCATCTTGCTTTGCGAACAATCTGTCATATTCTTGTTTCGGCAATTTGTCGTCTTTGATTTCTCTTTCTTTGACATACACAACTTCGGTCATACGGACATGAACGCCCATATTGGTTCCTGGTTCATAAGAGAAAGAGCTTTCGCCAACTTTGCAGTCTGTCCACAGCTGACGTTTCAATACATAATCGGTGTCATGCGTAAATACCGCTGTCTTGGAAACCTTGCCGTTTTTATCTGTACGAACGACCTGCCATTTACCTGGTTCAACACTGACCAGTTTATAAGAAGCATCTTGTTCACCAAAGAAATTGACAGGCAATTTAGAATCATAAACACTTATACTGCGTGTTATGACCAAATCGCCCCGCAAGTCTGCAGAGTAAACATCGCCACTTTCACCCGCTTCATACCACAAACAAATATCTTTCATACATTCTGCATATTGTGCCGGAATGTCTTTGATATCGGTAAGCACAGGATAATATTTGGCATATTTACGAGCTATGTCAACAATCGCATTGTCCATATCTGTTGGCATTTTTTCAATGATATTTTTGACAGCAGCCCTGACTTCGTCTTGTCTGGCTTCGCCATAGCCACACCAATTGATTGTTTTGGTTTCGTCATAGTCACTATATTCTTCCTTTGGCATTATACCAATATCATGCATCAATGTGGCAACGGTATACTTAGCATTTTCTTTTGATTCTTCTTGTGCATTGATATAACCAGACAAACGTGGCGTATCATAATACTTGTTATTTAACAAACAGTCCTCAAATATACCCGCCAATTTTGTAATTTCTTCGGATTGTTCATACGCACCAGGCATTCTTAAATTATATTTATCTAATAACTTGCTGACTTCTGCGGCATATTGCGCACTTTTTGCGGCAACCATTTTTGCAATATCATAATACAACATGCCCTGTTGTATTTCACGATCATCGCCCGAAAAGCCGGACAGACGCATTCTAGAAACAAAAGATGATTTACGCAACTTCCATGCCGCCTCGTCATCTTCATATGCAGATTCACGAAGGTTTGCGGCCTTTTCAACGTCTGCTTTGTTGTATCCCATTTCAGCCAACAAAGAGTCACGAGCTTTATCAAAATACGCATACTCTTTTTCTTTACGTGCTTTTTCTGCGGCCTCTTTTTGTGCAGCAAGCTCTTTTTCTTGACGTCTTTGTTCTTCTTCCTGGCGTTCAAGTTTGTCTTCTTTCTTTTCGCTTATGTAATCACATGTGCGTGGCACCAATATAGATGCACCCAAACACATTGCAACCAATCCAACTTTTGTGCTATTTTTCATAACATTCTCCTTGGGTTATTATTTGACCATAATATAATACAAAAATTAAAATTGTCAATACCCTTGGCAAAAAAAATATAAACCCGCCATTTCGGCGGGCTAAATCTTGGTGGGACCACAGGGACTCGAACCCTGGACCCAATGATTAAAAGTCATTTGCTCTACCAACTGAGCTATGGTCCCATGGACCCCGAAATTTGAAACATAAATGTTTCTTTTCGGCGGTTCGGGGCAAATTTTGACACAATAAAAACAAAAAATCAAGAAAAAATACCACAAAAGTATATTTTGTTCATATTTAAACAATGTCATTACCAACCGGGTACATGGTTTTAATCATATTCTTATACTTACGAACTTTTGCAGACGAACACTGGTCGCCAATGAACATCAACGCCCAAATACCCACACAAATAATAAGTATGCCGACCCCCAAAACCCCATAACGCCAACTGCCCAACGAGCCGCCAATTCCCATCATAAGGCACAAGACCACATAAAAAGCCTTGTCCATAACATTATATACCGACAACACGGCTGTACGATATGCGGGCGGGACAAAATCTTGGAATCGTGAATATAACAATACATGCAACGCACGCATAACCACATACGCCGCCCCCAAAAGCAACAGTCCACCAACAGAATAATCAATTGAAAACAGAACCAACAACCCACCCATCAGGCATATCGCCATATAAACCAACCGATCACGAACATTGGCGAAACGATACGCATATGTTTGCCCCAAAATCATACAAGCCAAAACAAAGAATTGAACCAGACCGACATATTCTACGGGCAAGCCAATGCCAATTCCAATCGGGCTAAGATAGTCGTCCAGATACGAAAAACACCGCACCATAAGGCACAATATCATCGACAAAAACATACATGGCAACACACGACACAGCCCGTATACATTTTTAAATAATCGCAATGTGCCGACTTGCTTTTCACGTTTTACCGGCACTGTTTTGCCGTTTGGATTCAAATCAGCACGTGAAATACAAATCATTGATAACGCCATTGAAACCAACGACGCAAGTGTCACCCATTCGTACCCCGCAAACATCATCAGCGACCCAAATGCCGCCAATGCCGACCCGGCGGCCTGGGCATTATAGCGCATTCCCAAAACACGTGCATATATATGATTGTGATGTCGTGCCTGAAGGCCGTCATAAATCAAACTTTCATATGCAGTGCCATAAAACGCCGACATTGTTCCCCATAAAAACATACCCACAAAGAATCCCGTAAATGTCGGCCAAATCAAGAACAAAGTAAAACCGATACCTTTCAACAACTGGCCGAACATCACCGCATTTTTACACCCGATTTTATTTGTCAGCCATGTTGCAGGCACCTGGGTCACGATGGTGGCCAACGAAAACACAATCAACAGTATCGACAATTGCATTTCGCTTACGCCATGACTTTGCATAAAAACCGCATAAACGGGGCTTATTAACAAGAATTTGTTAAAAAAAGCATATCCATAAATGCCGTGTAAAAATTTCCGCAATGATTTATCTTGTTTCATGTTCATATCGCTTTGTTGTGAATTATATCATAAAAAATGCATTTTGTGCGGTAAAAAGTTGAAAAAAGCATCAAAATGGACTATAATTATAAGACAAGGGTTGCAATGGCAGATTTAAAAAACACTTTGTTCACATACTTTGCACATCGGCACATTGATTTGATGCCGACTGATGTCCGTGATCGTTTCGAAGATTACAAGAAAAACGGTTCTTTTATCGGTCATATGAAGAAATGGGACGAATTGTATTATGGCAAACCGATACAGTTGTTGGATACGACAATTACCGACCCAGCTGATTGGGAAAAGTTTTATGATGCCGCCCAGGATACATTCCAAAAAATGTACGAAAACAAGGATCACCCTGTTGGCATCGGCAGTGATTATAACCCGGCGACCCGGGCATTTATCGACAGATGGTTCAGCACCAATCCAAACAGCACCTTTACCACCAGCAAGGCTACACACACCGCAGAATTGGTATTTGACAATCTTGCAACATGGTTGCAAGCAAACAAGGCAAAATTATTCATTCCGTTCAAACAACATATGTCGGATGTTTTTCCGGACAACCGGTCGTTTGATAAATTTGTAAAAGACTTGCGAGACAAAGAATTCAATACCAATGATGAATTTCGTAGCAAATTGCAATCTGTTATTCAATACATAGATTACTATCAAAATAATCGCGACAAAACATATTTACCAGATATAAAACCAAAATTTGATTTTAGACCTATAGATCCAAATGATCCGACAACGTGGTATCATATTCCCGACAAAGGCACCCACATAAAATGGTTCCAAACAGATTATGTGAAAATCTTTGATGAAATTTTAACAAATTCGGTTATTCGCACTAAATTTCTTGAGATGGCAAAATCCCCCATCAAAGAAGCACTGGAAACCGCTATTGCCGACACAGATTATGAAAACACAGAAGTAGATGACTATGTCGCACCAAAACTGACGGATTCAAAAAATTGGATACAAAAGTTTAAAAAGTGGAAAAACGATACTTATGAAAACCACTTCCGGCGTTTTACCGAAGTAAGCCGTGGAACAAGATTGTTCTTTTCGCCCCATTCACAAAATATAATCAAGGGCTTTGACAAGGCTGGCATTAAACCCACAGATGGGCTGGATGGTATTTTAAGCAAAAAAGATGACCCCAAATTACAAAACGCTATTTCGGTCGATCCAAATACACGCAAGCATTTTGATTGGACGATGAAAACATTGGAAACGTTAAAGAAAGAAACACTCGACGATTTCGAAGGTGCTTTGCGTGACGGTCGGCATCTGCAAAAATTGGTCATCAACATTATTATCAAGGCTTCACGGGATAAAAAACGGGACGAAGCAATGACCGCATTGGAAGTATTGTCCGTTGCAAAATATGGCCTGATGTCCAGTCGAACATTTGATAAATTAAGCGAAGCGACCAAAGATTTGACCTTGTTTTCAAGCAAAGACCAGTCTTGGAATAAAAACGAAGCGGTCCAAATGTTCACAAACGCCATTGACAAAACCGCACGTCTGGCTGTGCGTGGCGTTGCACTGATTGGAACCGGCGTGCGTAATTTTGTTTCGCATCGTCGAACAAAAATCGGCAGATTTATCGGCAAATATGACAATTTGAACGACGAATATAAAAATTGGACCGCAGAAGATACTAAAAGACACAACGACTTGCGTAATTCCAATGTTGCACATGATGTGGCCGGGACATTAGCAAATCTTGATAATCCAGGACGCACGGATGCGAAATATCAAACCCATGTTCGCATAAATGCAGGCAACATCGATCAAATCAAGGCTGAATTAAAAGTGGCAACTGATAATGGCGATCCAACCGTCACATTGTCTGCAGCACTGGGCGGAACCATCGAAAACGTCACGGCACTGCAAAACGATATTGATTTGTATGATGATGCGGCAAGTCGTCAAAAGCAAGATAATGAATGGCGTGATAATAACCCCGACATTATTCATGACTTGGTCGCATATTGGGATATGTTGGAAACGTTTGGTAAAACCCATACGTTCAGATTGGGCAGTATGAAGGTTAAACGTGACGCAATGTTGAAAAATTTCGATCTTAAAAAGAAACAAAGCGAAGCGCAACAACAGGCATGGAATTTTATCAATAATTCCTATGGCGCATTGCGTGCCGCATAAATTTTTGCAAAAACAAACAAATCCCCCCCTTTAAATCTAGTTGAAAAAGTTAAAATTTGTGCTAATATCCGCACGGAAAATTTAAGATTAATAAAAATAAAAGGACAAAAAATATGTACATTCTTGCGTTGAATTGCGGTTCATCGTCGTTAAAATATCAACTTTATGATGCAAATACAAAAAATCCAATTGTTGGTGGTTTAGTCGAAAAAATTGGTTTACCAGATTCTTATATCACTCAAAAATATCCAGATGGAAAGAAAGATAAAAAAGAAGTCCCAATGAAAAATCATGATGAAGCATTGGGCGTTGTGTTTAATATGCTGCGTGCGGCATCTATTGACATGAATGAAATCGGTGGCGTTGGACACCGTGTCGTTATGGGCGGTGACAAATTCGCTTCTTCGGTCGAAATTACAGACGAAGTTATAAGAACACTTGAACAATTATCACCTTTGGCACCTTTGCACAACCCTGCGGGAATCAATGGTATCAATGCGGCAAGACAATTATTGCCAAATGCAAAGCAAGTTGCAGTGTTTGATACGGCGTTTCACCAAACTATGCCGGAACACGCATACCGTTATGCCGTGCCAGAAGCATGGCGCAGCCAATTGGGTGTCCGTCGTTATGGATTTCATGGAACATCTCATTTGTATGTTTCCAAACGTGCAGCAGCAATGTTGGGCAAACCAGCCGATGAATGCAATTTGATTACGTTACATATTGGGTCGGGCGCATCTGCAACCGCAATTCGTGGCGGACGCAGTGTCGACACATCAATGGGTATGACCCCAACACCGGGTTTAACAATGGGAACACGTTGTGGCGATATTGACCCAGCAATCGTCCTTTATGTGATGGATCGCTTGAATTTAACATCCGAACAAATTCAAACACATTTGAACAAAGATTCTGGGTTAAAGGCTATTACCGAATGTTTTACCGACCGTCGTGATATCGAAGACAATCGTGAAACAAACGACAAATGCCGCTTGGCCATTGAAATGGAAGCCCACAATGTAAAGAAATATATTGGTTCATACTTGGCAGAACTGGGTCACGTTGATGCAATCGTCTTTACCGCTGGTGTTGGTGAAAACGACGATATTTTGCGTGAAAAGTTCTGCGAAGGTCTGGAAGAATTGGGCATCAAAATGGACAAGGAAGCAAACAAAGTCGCCCTTGCCCGCAAAGGTATTGACGAAGCCGTACTTAGCACCCCAGACAGCAAAATCAAAATCTTTATGATTGCGACAAACGAAGAACTGGTTATTGTCGAAGATACATTGGCAATTATGAACGGGACATATAACCCCGACCATTTGAAAATGAATTATTCATTTGCAAAAGCGAATAAATCAAGATAATGGAACATAATACCAAAACAAAAAACCGCCCAAACGGGCGGTTTTTTTTCTAATTAACGCATTATTACCTTAGCCTACCAATTTCTGCCAAATTGATTGCTTTTTCTTTTGCTGGTATTGTTTGCGTTTGCGACGTGGCGCATTCATTGTCGTCTTTTTCGCCTCAACATGCTGGGCGTTTTTACGCTTTGCATCGGTTGATGGTTCATGTGCAGACAACAAATCATCCGTTTTGTTTTGTTCTGGGGCGACACGTTGAATTGAATACTGGTCAATGTTCATCATGCTGTCGTCACCAACAATCACGATTTCCGTTTCAAATTCACGTTCCATATCCGCCAATTCAGCACGTTTGTTGTTCAAAAGATAAATCGCCACATCGGTTGGAACCGTCATAATGATTTTTTCCGCAGATTTTGCCAACAACTTTTCTTGAAGATGACGGAACATTATTATCGCAGCCGTCTGGATAGACGGAACAACACCCGCCCCCATACAGTGCGGACATGCAATATACGACGATTCAATGAAACTGCTGCGCAGACGCTGACGTGACAACATCAACACCCCAAATGCGTTTATTTTTGCAACCTGGGTACGTGCACGATCACGTTTCATGACTTCCCGCATTTTCATTTCCAATTTACGATTGTTGCGTTCTTCTTCCATATCGATAAAGTCGATTGCGACAATACCCGCCAAATCACGCAGACGCAATTGTAATGCGATTTCTTCGGCGGCTTCTAAATTGGTATTCAGTGCCGTTTGTTCGATATCTTTTTCCTTTATCGCACGTGAAGAATTAACGTCAATTGTCACCATGGCTTCTGTCTGGTTGATAACGATCGAGCCACCCGATGGCAACACGACATATGGGCCATGCAAACCTTCAAGTTGTTTTTCAACACCGGCCTTGACCATGATTGGAACCGCAGGGTCATTATATTTGACCAATTGTTTTCGTGGTGCACGACCATACATTTGTTGAAAATACGTTTTGGCTGCATCGTATGCCTCGTCACCCTGGATAGTCAAAACATCTTCTTTGTCTGACAAGAAATCACGAACAACACGACGAAGCAAAGAATCTTCGGTATGAATTGTCACCGGTGCAACCGATGTCAGTGTTATTTTGCGAATATCGTTCCACAAATTCACCAAATAATCATAGTCCGCAGCGATATCTTCGGCCTTGGCATCCATCGCAGCAGTGCGCAAAACGACCGTCATGCCCTTTGGTATTTTTAACCCGTGCAAGATGTCGCGCAAACGTGCACGTTCAGCCTTGTCCGAAATTTTCTTGGAAATACCATAACTGTTGCGTTTACGAGAATTCGGCATCAAAACCGCAAAACGTCCCGCCAACGACAGATATGTCGTCATAGAGGCGCCTTTTTGGCCACGTTCTTCTTTGACGCCTTGGACCAATAAAATTTGCGACTGTTTTATAACGTCTTGGATTTTAAATTCGTGCGCACGTTTAGTGAATTCTTTGTTATCTTCACCCGCAGACGAGTCGTCATATTCGGCAACTTCATCATTTTCATCGTCTGGATCATCATCGTCATCAACGATGTTTGCGTGCGCCAATTCAATAAGTTTCTTTTTTTGTTCGGCTGTTATTTGATAATAGTCCGGATGAATTTCCGAAAACGGTAAAAATCCATTTTTGCCATTACCATAATCTACAAAAGCCGCCTGGAGTGATGGTTCAACCCGAATAACCTTGGCCAGATAGATGTTCCCTTTTATCTGGGGTTTTGTGGTTGTTTCAACATCAAAATCAGAAACCCGGTTCGTTGCCGCATCCACGACAACAACACGTGTTTCTTCCGGGTGGACTGCATCCACATATATTCTTTTTGACATTTTGTAATCCTTTTATGCTGGGGTCGTACGCAATGATAATCCGTCCCCATGGGGCGTCCATGCCCATGCCAAGGGATTGCGCCACGATAACCATCAGCGTCATTCGGATTTCACGAAAAAGCGATAACATAAACATTATTGTTATAAGCCCTGTATCATACGACAAGGGCTATCTTAGCACGACCATTATCAAATTATCAAGGTATTTATTTTTTTTCACGCCGATGGGGCAAATGTGGACGTGGCATATGTTCAATTTTCTCTTTGACATTACCCATCTTTTCTTTTGCTTCGGCCAAAATGCGCTTGATATGCGCACGCAACCACCGTTCATAGACAAAGAACAATCCCCCAACCCCAATCAATGGCAATACGTAATATATGATTCTGTACGCCAGCAATGCGCCAAACACCGCCGCTTTGTCTACATTATCAGGCAAAGCGATTAAGAAAATGCTTTCAAACACACCTATGCCACCGGGCACCTGGCTGAACACGCCGGTATTTTGGGCGATGATAAAGAATCCAATATATGTCCCAAACGGAATATCCCAAAATGGACGCAAACATGCATATAACACCAACCCGGCAAGCAAACCATCAACAACCCCCAGAACCATCTGCAATGCCGCCAGTTTCGTTGTTGGAACATCAAAATGCAATTTACCAATTGTTATCGTCTTGCCATGGAACAAAACCGTAGCAGCAAAATATGCGATTATCGCCGTTAAACACCCAATGAAAATCGCCGTAAAGCCAACATTTGCCCCGGATGACTGTTCGAAAAATTCTGGCGGTATAAGGAAATATCCAATTATAAATATCGCCGCACAACCCAACGTATATGTAATCCCAGATATTGTAAGCATTTTAACAATGTCGCCACCACGAATACGCCAACGGGTATACAAACGATATCGAATCGCACCCCCCGACACAACGGCATGCCCGGCATTATTACTTATTGCGAACCCCAGCATACCTGCCAACATCCATTTCCACCACACAACCTTTTTCGCCTCTCCGACATAGTTCAACGCCAAAAAATCGTATAATGACAATGCAAAATACCCCGCCAGACATGCAACACATGCCATCGCCAGATTAACAAACGGAATGTTCAACATTGTGTGCACAATGTCATAAATGCTGTAATTACGCAATTGCCACCACAACATAAATGCGGCGACAACGAAAAAGAAAAGCCCAGCATAACTTATAAGTCTTTTGAATATGCGTTTTGCTTTAACTGACATAAACTTCCCTAATGTGTGATTGTAAAGATTAACATTATTAAAATAAAAATCAAACCCAAAAAATTATTTATATTGAACAAATCTGTAAAATTGACTACATTTTAATTGTATGAAACAAGAATTAGCTGATTTTTTAAACATGGACCTGCAATTCATTCGTGGGGTCGGTCCCGTGTTAGCGGCACGATTTAACGATGTGTTGGGGGGACGCCGTGTGCTTGATTTTCTGCTGCACATACCGTCATCGGTGCGCAATCGTGGCATAACCGAGTGCGTAATGACATCAACCCATGGCGACACTATAACGATTCCATTATTGGTTAAATCACACAAGCAAGGCGGAACTTTTGGGCGTGGTCGCCGTCGTCCAACCCAGATTACATGTGCGGACAAATCGGGAACACCTGTTGTGATTCAGTTTTTTAATTCGTCATACTTGGATTACTGGCTGAACAAATTACCAATTGGCACATGGCGCATTGTCAGTGGTAAAATCGAAATTGTGGCGGGACGTGCAACAATAAACCACCCAGATTTTATCGAAGAAATGCAAAATGCCGAAAAAATCCCATTGAACCAGGCAATTTACCCATCTGGCGAAGGCCTGACTCAGAAAACATTTGCAAATGTTCGTGATCAAATTTTTGTCGCACTGCCTGAAAAATTAAACGGGGTTGATGACCAAACACGTGAATTTTTTGATGCATTGCGGCATGTGCATTTTCCGGAAAGCAATGATGATTTGGCGCCTGGTTCGACATATATTGCAAAATTGGCATATTGGGAATTGCTGGCTCATCAATCGGCGATTGTATTAAGCCGCCGCAAACGTGATGACGTGAAAAACCGGCGCAGCGTTCGCCCGAAAAAATACGATTTGATTTCCAAAATGCGTGCTGTATTACCTTTTGAATTAACCGGGGCGCAAAATCGAACAATCAATGAAATCTTTGCAGACATGTCTGGCGACACACCAATGATGCGTCTGGTCCAGGGCGATGTTGGCTCGGGCAAAACAATTGTCGCACTGGCGGCGGCGGTTAAAATGGCAGAAAGCGGCGCCCAAACCACACTGTTGGCGCCGACCGATACTCTTGCCATGCAGCATTTTGCAAAACTTAAACCCATGTGCGATAAAATTGGAATTGTCTGTGATGTCTTGACCGGTCGGGACAAGGGTAATGCCCGCAAAGAAAAATTGATTTCTTTGCGTTCGGGGCGTACAAAATTGGTTGTTGGCACACATGCACTGTTTTCGAACGACGTAGAATATCGTGATTTGGGTCTTGTGATTGTTGATGAACAACACCGATTTGGCGTATCCCAACGCGAAGCATTACGGGCCAAAGGCAACAACCCAGATTTGTTGGCATTATCGGCAACCCCAATTCCACGAACACTGTCTATGACAATTTACGGCGACATGGATATATCCGTAATAAATGAAAAGCCCGCTGGACGATTACCCATCAAAACGACAAAATTGCCAATGGCACGTGTCGGTGACTTGGTTTCTCACATACGACCACAAATAGAATCCGGGGCCAAGGTGTTTTGGGTCTGTCCATTGGTTGAAGAATCTGTGGAATCTGACATGACGGCGGTTCAAACAAGATTTGAATCATTAAAAGCCGTATTTAAAAACGTGGGGCTGGTTCATGGACAAATGGACAAGAAAACCCGTGATGCCGTCATGCAACAATTTGCTGATGATAAATCTGGCATGAACATATTGGTCGCAACCACAGTAATCGAAGTCGGCATTGATGTCCCCCAGGCAACTATTATTGTCATTGAAAACGCCGAACGATTTGGTCTGGCGGCATTACACCAATTACGTGGACGTGTTGGACGGGGCAGTTCACAATCATATTGCGTTTTAATCTATGGCGACAACATATCAAGTGACGGATTAAAACGATTAAATGTCTTGTGCGAAACAGATGACGGTTTTATAATTGCAGAACAAGATTTAATGATGCGTGGTGTTGGCGAATTATTGGGGACAAAACAATCTGGGTGGATACAATATCACTTTGTTGACTATCGTGAACATCGTGATTTGTTCCGTCTGGCATCAAGTGCGGCTCGCAATGACAATGTTGGTCCATGGACACACGATTTAATGAACATATTTGATTGCGGGGTAAATGTTGGTGCGTAAAATTATTGCTATTTTTGTTGCTTTATTTATTGCGATGCCAGCGCACGCTGTGTCGTTGATAAATGACACAGAAACAGAAACATTAATCACCGAACTGATTACCCCATTGGCAACGGCGGCAAATATACCAGACGGGCGTCTGCGTGTGCATATTGTTAACGATGATGATTTTAATGCGTTCGTTATGGGTGGCGAAGACGTATATGTTTACACGGGTTTGCTTAAACAAATAAAAACGCCGTCCGCACTCCAGGCGGTTATTGCCCACGAATTGGGTCATACTATTGGCGGGCACATGGCACAAATGTCTGCCCGTATGGAATCAGAAATGAAACGTGCCATGATGATTCAAGCACTGGGCATTGGATTAATGGTTGCAGGCGGCAATCCGGGATTGGGGGCCGGGGTATTGGCGGGTGCCGGCGGTGTTGCACAACAATCAATGTTGGCTTTTTCACGTGACGAAGAACGTATCGCCGATGATATGGGGGTTGATTTAATGGTGCGTGCTGGGCTGGACCCGAACGCATTTATAACTGTGTTTGACCAAATGCACGAAATGTCATCTGCGATTGAATCACGTGTGAACCCAACACGTGTAAACCACCCACTGACCGCAGAAAGATTGAAAAACGTCCGTGAAAAGATTGCCCAAATCGACATTCCCAAAAACGATAAAAATAAAATTACAAAACAGTCAAACGCATACGAATTAATACGTGCGAAATTGGTGGGATATCTGGATCCACTGAAAACAGTATTAGTCAAATACCCATATACCGACAAAAGCGATGCTGCAATATATGCACGTGCGATTGCGAATATGCGTGGTGGAAATCTGGATGCGGCACGTGTTGGATGTGGCACACTTATATCCCGGCATCAATCGGCCCCCTATTTCTATGAATTACTTGGGGATATTGAATTCCAGTTTGGGCATTATGACGACAGTGTCGATGCATATGAAAAATCATTAACACTGATGCCGAACGCCCCACAAATACAGACGGCGTTGGCACTTGTTTTGACCGAACGAAACAAACCGGGAGACATGGACCGTGCCGCCGAATTAACCCGCCGTGCAATTTTGGTTGAACCGACACCGCTTGCATATTGGACATTGGCAAAAACATTTGCAGATGGGGATGGTCGTGCTGATTGGGCAATGGCAGAATACTATAATTTGAATAACGATGAAAAAAATGCTAAAACATATGCGAAACGTGCACGCAAGAAATTAAAATCAAACACCCCAGAATATATCAAATCTGGTGATATTCTGGATAAAAAATGGAGGTAGACATGACAACACAACACGAACAAGATGTTATTGCTGTTTTGGAACACATTAAAAAATACCCATGTGGATATATGGGCGCATTGAAACAGTTGAACAAGCCAAACATAATCAATGAATTGAAAACGCTTGGAATATTAAAGAGCGGACACACGCACAACAGTGCAACATACGCCGTGACAACATTTGGTCGCAGTTATATCGCCACCCTGTTGCAACAAAAGGGTCAAAAGACAAAATAAAAATCGCACCATTTGGTGCGATTTATTTAACGAACAAATCCGGAAAGGAAATTCACTATCTTTCTTTCCTTTGCGCTGTAGACCTTTTCACGTGTTTTGCGTGTATTATTTATAGCTTCAATCGTATTATACAATTTCTCTAAATCGCCATACGAAAATTTGTCTGATTGATTTTGACATTTTATTTTCAGCACAAATTCATAGATACCAAGTCCTTGTATATAGATTTTTTTGATACTAAACGCCCGTTTGCCGTTTTTTGCCTTTACTATGTACTTTACAGATTCACATGTATCATCTGCAATCTCCAAATATGGGTTGCGATATGTTCTTTCTTTTTTTATTACTGTGTTGCTTTTGTCTTTGACAATTTTTTGCATCGCGTCAATTGCCGATTTTCTGAATTCTTCTGAACCTATTTTTTCTACTGCTGTTTTTCCCATAACTGTTTCCTTATTTATATTTATTTTATTTTACCTTTTCCGACTTCTTCAAAAAAGTAATTAAACCTTGATATTCTATCTGCGTTATCAATCTCTATCTGGTTGGTATTGCAATCTCTGGGCAAATTCATTGTATGTGCAGATATGGCTTCCAGATATTTACGAAAATCAGGATCATTTTGCGTAAATGCAGTTATATAAAGAGATGCTTTTTTATAACTTTCTTTTGTCTCTTCGTTCCATGGTAATGCCAAGGCGTAAATATATCTGTACTTTGCATCTTGCAGAAATCTGAAATGCAATGCCAATCTATCAAAGCCGGGTATTGGTTTAACATCGTTTTCTGAAATTGTCACATCATGTGACATCAAACCAACGCTTGCCAAGAATTTGCTGTCTGGGGACAAAGATGGAGATTTATTAAACAGTTCTATTTTCGGTTTGACCAGTTCTCGCATATCAAAATTATTTAAACGATTAAGATTGCGCAAAAGACCCAAACGATGTTTTGCAAAATAACTATCAACATGCTCACCATATTGCATAATGCGATACATGACGTTGTATAACATATCAGAAAATTCTGGATTTTCGGATTCGCATGCCCACACAATAGTGTCGTCTGGAACAAATATCTCGTAATCACGTGGGTTTGTCACCAGTGCATAGAATTTGTTATCAGATTCACGTTTCATCGCCCATACACGCCGATCCGTTGTCCTCATTTGTACCTGTAGTGTCATTTTAGTTTCTCCTTTATTTTTGATTCTGCTTGGTCAGCAATTTTTGTTTAAGCGCTTCTATTTCTTGCAGCATCTGTTTGCCCATACCCGCTGTTTCGGCATATTTTTTCAATTCTTCTGTGCTTCTTTCAACCCTTTCAACAAACGGGTTGTCGTATGGTTCGCCATGAACCTTGTGCGTAAGTGCATTGTAAAAATTTTCCACATCTTTATTGGGTTGAAATTTACCCGAAAATTCACTCCACTTTTTAGAATTCGGATAAATGCACAATGTATAACCGTCACTGCTGAAACTTGCACTGCCACCAATGCCGATATGACGTGTTGCTATTTTTTTATGTACCAACACATATTGCCCAAAATGGTAATACGTATAAAAATCATGATCGCGCACATAATTGTTATAAGCCGCCCATACCTTATCATCACTGGTATCATTTGGCTTTGTTGGTTGCCCCTTTGGGTACAATATTTTTATATCCTTGGTTTCCAGCGCAGTATATAATTTGAACAACAACTTTTTCTGCATATATTTAGCCTTTT
Organism: Alphaproteobacteria bacterium; assembly: GCA_017616975.1. Taxonomy (GTDB): domain Bacteria; phylum Pseudomonadota; class Alphaproteobacteria; order Rs-D84; family Rs-D84; genus Enterousia. The sequence continues at coordinate 34,434 of JAFZXC010000035.1, read as the reverse complement.
TGCTTTATCGTCTGAGTGGCAAGTAATTTTGTTTTTATTTTGCTCAACTGAAGATAAATTCTTCGTGCTTCTCTATCAGACATAGAACCATACGGCAATTCATAATCAACGTAATGAAACAATGTAGATGCAGCATCGCTGATCTTGTCATAAAACGGATTTGTTATCTGTTTGCCCGCCGCTTTGTTTTTAATTTGTTTGTAAAGATTCATCCATGGTGCATCTTTTGTCGTTATACCACAACGCCCATCCTGTTCAATATGCACAGTATACACAATTGCATAACTTGCGCCTGAATCTTTCTCTCCAAAATCTAAATACTCTAAGCTATCTTTTTCATTTTCTGTGTGTTCTAATCTGTATTTACCGAAATCATAATATGTTGAAAACGCATTATCTCTTTTAAACTTGTTCACGCCTTCACTGTTCTGGGCTGGTTGACCGTCCGGATAGGAAATCGTCACTGGATTTTGTTCCAACGCAGCATACAAACTGCTTAATTCTTTCATCATAGTGTGTCCTTTTTATTTTTGTTTTTGCGCCCGCTGGGTAATTTTTTCAATCGAGATTTTATAGCCGTTTAATTCAAAATGTTTTCCAGCCATATTTTGTAAACTGATTTGAAATATTACATCTTTGTATTTTCCTAACATCGGCTGACGCATATAGTTAAGTTCCATATCACATAATGTATTCATAGCGGAACACGGCGAATTTTTTGCCACGTAATCTTTATCTTGTTCGTGCGCTATCCTGACCCATGGTCCAACAACACCATCAACAAATTCGATGTTTCCCCACAAATAGGATCCATGTTTTGCGGTTGGATTTCCTGTTGCACAGTATTCCCCAATGCTTTCAGACGTCATCATATGCACTTCTTTGATATTCTGGTATTTGCTCTGCAGAAACTTGAAACGTTCAACGATGTGTTCTGGGGCACGAAGTTCTTGACCACGATAATGTTTTGTTGGTTTGCCCCCAATAAAAATTCCATCTTGATTGATAGTAATATATTCTGTATTTGGAATATCTTTCATAATTATTACCTTTTAACGTATATTTCAATGGTATTACTAGCAAAATATATTTGATTTTCAATAAAAAATAGCCCAAATGGGCTATTTTTTATTCATGGGGCGGGTGACCTTTCCTCGATACGCAATAATAAAAATCTATAAAAACTCGTATTAAAAAACTCCGTTTTTATGATTTTTCTAATTGTGTATTCTCGTATTCGCTCGGGCTTTGCCCTGCGCGGCACTCCTAACAAATCGCCTGCGCTACGCTTGGCTCTTTTACTCGTAGTCGAACTGGCGGTCAACCATTTCTGGGAATCTGGGCACACGTCATAATTAAATTCAAAAATGGACCAAACGGTCCATTTTTGAATTTAATGGGGCGGGTGACCAGATTCGAACTGGCGACACCTGGTACCACAAACCAGTGCTCTAACCAACTGAGCTACACCCGCCAAACTTTGTGTGGGATATCCCACTTGTTTTAATGGTGGAGCTGATCGGACTCGAACCGACGACCCCTTGCATGCCATGCAAGTGCTCTACCAACTGAGCTACAACCCCATGCAGCGTGATATTCTATATTTCTTCTTGCTAAATGTCAAATTAATTTGCTAATCTTTCATAAAGACAAGGAGATTTATCATGGATTACAATGCTTTAAAAGTCGAGGTTGAACAAAAAACAGCCCAAACAATTGATGTTTTACGTAATGAATTTGCGGGTTTACGCACGGGTCGTGCATCAACACACCTTTTGGACGGTGTGCGTGTGCCGGCGTATGGTTCCGATATGCCGATTTCACAATTGGCAACGGTTTCAACACCCGACAATCAAACACTGACTGTGACCGTTTGGGACATTAATAACGCAGGCGTTGTTGAAAAAGCTATACGTGATTCTGGTCTGGGATTGAACCCAATGACTGCGGGTGGTGTTATTAGACTTAACTTGCCACCACTTACCGAAGAACGTCGCAAAGAATTAACACGTGTTGCCGGTAAATATGCCGAAGAAGCAAAAATTTCAATGCGCAACATTCGCCAAGACGCAATGAACAAAATCAAACGTGCCGTGACCGACAAAGAAATTTCCGAAGACGATCAACGCAAATACGAAGATGATTTGCAGAAAGTGTTCGATTCCCGCTCAAACGAAGTCGATGCAATCGCCAAAGAAAAAGAAGCAGACATCATGTCTGTATAATTGACCACAAAACCAAAGAAGTAGACATGTTAAAACTATTCAAAAGAAAAGAAAAGAAACCTGTTGCAAACGCTGTTGTTCCAAAGCATATTGCATTTATTTGTGATGGCAATCGTCGTTGGGCCGAAGCACGTGGCTTGCCACCATTAATGGGACACAAGGCGGGTATTGCAAACTTTGAAAACCTGGTCGATTGGTACATTGCACGTGGTGTGACAACGATTACATTTTTCGTGTTTTCTACGGAAAATTGGAATCGTTCCAAAGAAGAAGTCGATTATTTAATGGATTTGTTCTATACAGAATTAAAGAAAAACAAAAAACACGCATTGGATAAAAACTTGCGCTATCGTGTTGTCGGGTCACGCACTCGCTTGCCAAAAAAGTTGGCACAAATGTGCGATGATTTGGAAGAATCTTCGGCTGACAATACTGGCGGAACGGTTGTGTTTGCATTGAACTATGGCGGCATTGATGAAATTGTTGATGCGGCAAATGCAGCAATAAAGGCTGGCAAACCGGTGACACGTGAAACGTTTGAAACATTTATGGATACTGGCGATTTATTACCGGTTGATTTGATGGTTCGTACCAGTAATGAAATTCGTATTTCTAATTTCTTGTTGTGGAAATTGGCATATGCGGAATTGATGTTCGTCCCAGAACACTGGCCAGAATTAGTCAAATCGGAAAAAATCTGGCAACGCACTTTGGACGAATTTGCACGTCGCAATCGTCGTTTCGGTGGCGGCAAAAAGGCAAATTATGCTGGTAAGGCAAAAAAATAAACGGAGTATGATATGACAAACACAACAAAACGTATTATTGCCGGAATTGTTATGGCGGGCATTATCGGCCTGATTGCACTTTTACAGGGCTGGGGCGTTCCGGCGGTGCGCTGGATATCGGTTATAATCGCACTGGGCATGATTATTGAAATGTTTTTGGCGGTCAAACGGACAAAGTTCGATTTGATAAACAAAAATTATAATTACATCGTATTCCCATTATTTCTGGCGTGGTTGATTATCGTTTTGTTTGCTGCATACGCAGTTGGTGCACATCCATGGAAAATGTTATTGTTGCTTATGATAATATGTTCTGCGGATATTGGTGGATGGTTTTTCGGCAACCTTTTTGGTGGCGATAAAATGTGGGAACGCATTTCTCCAAACAAAACATGGGCGGGACAAATTGCCGGTATTATTTGTGGAACAATCGCATCGGTTATGTACGGATTATTGGGCGCAGATACATTTTTCCCACAATTGTTGTGGATTGGCATAAGCGTTTCGTTGTTATCGCAATATGGCGACTTAACTGCCAGTTGGATTAAACGTCGGTTAAAATTAAAAGACTTTGGCAACATAATTCCGGGACACGGTGGTTTCTTGGACCGCTTTGATGGGTGGATTTATGCATTGCCACTTATATGGTTTGTAATGATGTAAAGGTATCAGGCAAAGGAATCAAACATGCATTTTATTTCGACCATTTTTGCATTGCTGATTGTCTTGGGGGTTGTGGTATTTATTCACGAACTGGGGCATTTTTTGGCGGCACGATGGGCGGGTGTGCGTGTGAATACTTTTTCTATTGGTTTTGGTCCGGCGATTGCAAAATGGCATGATAAACGTGGAACCCAGTGGCAATTGGCATGTATTCCGTTGGGCGGCTATGTTTCCATTTACGGCCAAGAAGACATGTTCGACCGCAAAAAATACCAAGAATTATCCCCAGAAAAAAAACAGGGGCATTATCTATCTGTGCGCCCATGGAAACAGTTTATTATAATTGCCGCCGGTGTCACGATGAATTTCTTGCTTGCGTGGGGGATTTATTCGGCAACATTTATGTTTCATCCCAAACAGGTTCAATTACCCGTCATCGGCCAGGTTATCCGGGAAAGCGTCGCATTTGATGCCGGCATTAAACCCGGTGACAAAATAACATACATAGACGGCAAACACATCACAAATTGGGGTGAATTGATTATTGCCAAAGAATTGGCTTCTGCACGTGATGCGGTTGTCACGGTTGAACGGACAAGTGGAAAATTCACCACAAATCTTGCCCCGGCGGAACGTTGGGGGCTTGTCGCCGACGGCAGCAAAACCGAATTTCGTCGCAAGGGATTTTTTGGTGCGATATATTCTGGGGCACGTGAAACATACTATCAATCTAAGACATTGCTGACGGTGTTAAAGCAAATTATAACGGGCGAACGTTCCAGCAAACAATTGGGTTCGTTCATCACCATCGCCCAGGTTTCCGGGAACGCCATGGCGGCTGGGTTCTTTGCCCTGCTTTCTATTATCGCATTGTTATCGGTCAACCTGGCAATTATCAACCTGTTGCCGTTGCCAGTATTGGATGGTGGATATCTTTTAATTTTGATAGTCGAAGCCATAATTGGTCGTAAACTTGGTGGCAAAGGCATGGAATTGGCCATTACATGCGGATGGTTATTTATTATTGCCCTGTTTTTGCTTACTATGTGGAACGATTTGGCACGTGTATTTGGACTGATGTAATATGAAAAGATTGTTATTTGTTTTATTCGCAACCCTATTCCCGATTATATCAAATGCGGCAACGGTTTCACGCATTGATGTGACCGGCAACAAACGTATGGACGCCGAATCTGTGCGAATACTGACGGGGGTCAAAGTCGGCGACAACGTCACCGCCACAACAACAAATCAAATTGCCAAAAAATTACAGGAAAGCGGTTATTTTTCCCGTGTCGACGTTCAAATGTCGGGAAACATATTAAAAATAAAACTTGATGAATCACCTATTGTTAACATGGTGACGGTCGAAGGTAATGATGAAATTTCCACCGACGATTTAAAGAAAGAAATTCGATTAAAAGAACGTGCTTCGTTTGACGAAGCAACCATTGGCGCCGATGTCCAGCGCATTTTGACAATATACCAACGCAAAGGATTCTTTGGAACCAAGGTTGACCCAAAGAAAATCGAACTTGCCGACAATCGTGTAAATGTCGTCTATGAAATAAGCGAAGGCCACCCGACATATATCACCGACATCGATTTTACTGGCAACAAAAAATTCAGCGACCGCACATTGCGTGGCGAAATTTTATCACGGGAACATGCGTGGTGGCGGTTTATGACGCAATTCGATGTATTTGACGAAGATCGTATACAATACGATGGTCAAATGCTTCGTCAGTTTTATTTGAACAATGGTTATGTCGATTTTAATGTCAAAAACATCAATGGCACATTCAGCCCGGATCGCCAATACTATTCTGTTGTTTTTGACGTAGACGAAGGCGAAAAATACAAATTCGGTGAAATTAAAATTGATAATCCGTTCGACGATGTGCCTGAACGCAAATTAAAACGTGTAATCAAGACAGAATCCGGGGACACATATAATGCATCTGAAATAGAATCAACGGTATCTGCGTTGCGTGGGGCGGTTGCTGATTATGGATACGCATTTATAAATGTTGAACCAATTCCAACAAAAAATGCGGAAACGAAAACGGTTGATTTGGTTTATCAAATTCAAAAGACAAATCGTATTTACCTGAACACTATCAACATTTTGGGCAATGTGCGTACGTTTGATTCTGTGATTGAACAATTATTGCCCATGCGTGAAGGCGATCCTTTTTCTTTGCAAACAATTGAAGAAGGTCGTCAAAATCTTATGCGGACCCGCTATTTCAAAGAAGTTCAAATGACACCGACACGTGTGGCTGATGCGAATATGATGAATTTAGACATTCGTGTCGAAGAACAACCCACCGGCGAATTATCGGGTGGCATTGGTTGGTCAAACATCAATGGGTTTATGGTTGATGCGGGCATTACAGAAAACAACTTTATGGGACGTGGACAAACGGTGCAATTACGTGCATCTATTGCCCAGTACCAAAAACAAGCATTATTCAGTTTTACCGAGCCGTTCCTTTTTGGGCGTCAATTGTCCGCCGGGTTTGATGTGTCATATACCATGTATGACTATTCGTCATTGGGTTCATTTAATTACGATCGTGATTCTTTGACGATTGCGGGACGATTGGGTTGGAAACTGACAGATCACTGGTCACAAACAATGCGTTTGTCGGCATCTTTTGATCAAAACTATGACTTACAGGTCGGCGGTTGGTATGATGCGCAACTTTACACATTGGGAACAAATTTCCGGTATTATAATTTGAACACTAATTTCCAACAAAATACCCATACGGGCATCGTTGGTAATTTGGGCGTTGCATATACTGGATTTGGCGGAACCGAAACATATATGCGCTATTCTGGCGACATTACCGCAATGGTTAAATTCTTGGACGACCGTTGGCAGTTACGCACATCACTTGACTTTGGTTATCTGCAATCATTAGACGGCGATTATATATCACGTGTTTATCGCTATTTCTTGGGCGGTGAAAGTTTGCGTGGTTTTGATATTGCCGGTGTTGGTTCTCGGGTTGGCAATTATGCATTGGGCGGCACATGGAAGGTTAACGGCTCAACACAAATGAACTTCCCGATATTTATCCCTGACGAATACCAAGTCAAAGGCTTCGTGTTCATGGACTATGGTATTTTGGGAAAACCACCAACCAAGAATCTTGATGAATCAAATCCATATGTTCACCTGGACAGCGATTGGCGCACATCCGCCGGATTTGGTATCTATTGGAACACCCCGATGGGACCAATGAATTTCAGTTGGGGTTGGCCGTTAAAAATGAACAAATATGACCAAGAACGCAAATTCTTGTTATCATTTGAAACCCAGTTCTAATAAAAAACCGCCCGTTTGGGCGGTTTGTTTTATTTGTTAAATTTGTGATATGGATTATCAACCGTTTTTGTTGGCAACAATGCAATTACCAATACAGATATACACCATACATATGACCCGATATACGGCACAAACGAAAACAAATACAGCAACCAAAACCATGCCGACAGACCCGCATCATGCATACGACGTGTTAACATAGAAACGGCTGGAACAAGTGCCGCCAGCACGAATAACAAAAACGCCAACATCGTTATAACTGAAAAAGCCCCAGGCGACTGGAACAATGCACTGTCAACGGCCACAGCCAAAATGGACAGAATCGCAAACAATATACATACCAAAACATTGGCAAGCCATGACAACCAATACTCGGACCGCGAAGACGTTCCCGCCCATTCGGTATATCCACGACGCCAGAAAGCACGATATGCGGCAAACATGCTTGTGTATTTAACACTGTTGCTCTTTTTTGATGGTGTTTTTTTAACAGATTTTTTAACAGCCATTGTTTTCTCCCTTGGTGTTTTACTTATTATACCACAAAATCGTACAAAAACAAAACCGCCAAATTGACGGTTTGTGATATGATTAACGATCGTTTGACGGGTCTTTTAATTTCATGTGTTCTTGGATTTCTTGTTCAAACTGTTTTATTTCGTTCGTGTACTGTTCGATATATTCATCATTTATTCTTATTTTAGTTTCTGCATCACGAATATCATTTTTGGCGTCAACTCGGTCATTCCATGACATACGGTCCATACTTCTGTTCGTAGAATCAACTTCTTCACGTAATTCTGCATTTGCTCGTTTCAAGACATCTATTTTGTGTTGCCGTTCATTTATTTTTTCGCCCAAGTTATATATGGCTTGATCAAAAATAGTTGGATTTTTTGCCATAATCGCCCCCATTGTTTGTACATATATATGGATATTATACCACAAAACAAGCAAAAATAAAACCGCCCGTTTGGGCGGTTTGATGAATTAGAATCCGAAAACCATACGCTGTTTTGATTGACGTTTCTTTTCGTTGCGAACGGCTTCTTCTTTTAAACGTTTGCGTTTTGTTGTTGGTTTTTCATAACGCTGGCGTTCTTTCATTTCGCGATACAGACCTTCTTTTTGTGATTTACGTTTTGCAACACGTAATGCCTGTTCAACGTTATTATCACGAACCAGAACTTTTACCATATATAATTCACCCCCTTTTGGCGAATACTTGTATTCATATATTGTTTTGGTGGAGCTGATCAGACTCGAACTGACGACCCCCTGCTTGCAAAGCAGGTGCTCTACCAACTGAGCTACAACCCCAAAACTCTTTGAAAGCCCACATATATTATATTTATTTATGCCAATTGTCAAATACTTTGTGCACTTGATTTTAATACCCCTTTTGGCTAACATTGCCCATGTTATTGAAAAAGGATACAAATGATAACGCTGTTTTTGTTTGCGTGCCTGTGGATTTGCACAATCAAGGGGATGAAAGCGTCTGCCCCAATGACGTATGTTTTTTTCGCATTTCTGGTAATCACAGCCATTTTTAACATAAACGCAATATACCTTTTGCCGATTGCGGCGATTTATGCTGTATTGGCTATTATCGGCGTTTTTGCCCCGTGGCCTGAAATAACATCTCGTCGCCAAAACAAACCGATTAAGCGCATTTGGAAACATCCACGTGAATTATTTGGATATCGAATAATGAACGCTTTGTTCTATTTTCTTCCGTTGCCGGTTTTATCATGGCTGGGTGGCACTGCATTACAGACTTTTGGTCCATTAATAAAAAGCCGCCAAGATACCATGCGCAAAAACCTGGAAATGACTTTGCCCGATTGCGCAAACGATGAATTTATGAAACGTGTGTGGAACAATTGGGGGCGCACATTTGTCGAAGGGTTAAAATTTACCACATATCGCAAGCATATGGATAAATACATAACATATCGCAATAAACAAATGATACACGAACGACCCCAGTTCATTTTGGCAATGCCACATTTTGGGTCTATGGGAATTATGGCGTTGGCATTTGTGAACAGCGGATTGCGCCTTGCTGCAACGTATAAACAGGCAACAAACCCATTAACAAATCATATTTTATTACAAAACTATGGTTATGGCAACGTGAACGAAGAATACTTTATTCCGGTCGGCAATGCTATTCCCATGGTTCGTGCATTGCGCAACGGCGAAATTCTGGATATTAATTCAGATCAACGCATTCACGATGCCCCATATATCGAATTTATCGGGGTACCGGCACGCACATCAACCGGCGTATCGCAATTGGCACGAAAATTCAACCTGCCGGTGCTGGTGGGGCACGTTGAACGAACACACGGTGCGCATCATGAAATCGTATTTGATGAATTTGTAGAAATGCCACATACTGACGATGAAAACGCCGATATCTTAGATGGCATGAAGTTGGTTAATGATGCAATGAGCCGTGTAATCAAAAACAAACCAGACGAATATCTGTGGTTGCACAGACGATGGAAATAATGGACGAAAAAAAATGGCAAAAATAAAAGAAAAAGTAAAAAACGTTTTGTTTGGTAATAAAAATGATGCCGAAGAAGGCCGTGTTAAATGGTCGCTTTATTGGCGTGTATGGCGTGAAATCGGTTTGCCACAATTAAAGTGGTTGATTGCGGGTATCATTGCAACGGTGTTGGCTGCTGGGGCCGAAGCATACACGATCACACTTGTTCAACAGGTTGTAGACAAGGCGTTTATTGATAAATCGATGGCGGCTATTTATTTTCTGGCGGGACAAATCATCATTGCGTATGGATTAAAAGGTGTATTTACATATGCCAAGGCACTTATTATGTCCAAGGGCGGTTTAATTGCATACGCGCGTCTGCAAAATCGAATTTATAAACACATGATTCATATGAATCTTGCACGATTCTATGGCGATGGAATTGGCAAAAATTTGAATTACTTTTCGGTCCAGGCGGGTGCGGTATTATCACTTGTGACGACCGCTGTGGTTAAATTTATACAAAACGTCGCAACATTGATGATGACGGTTGCTTTGATGGTTTATTATGCGCCACAAATGTGTGTGGTGTTGTTATTCTTGACCCCGGCATTGTTATTACCAATGATGCTGATCATGCGCCGCAAACGCAAACTTTCACGTCGTGGATTCAAAATCGCTAATGACGTGTCCCAGTGTTTAAATCAGACATTACGTGGAATTAAAACAATACAATCATTTTCAACCGAAGAACGTGAACAAGAAAATTTTGAACGTGTTGTTAATACATCTAACATTAACGCATATAAAAACACCCAGGCGGGCGCATTACGTTCACCATTAATGGAATTTATAATTTCAATCGGTCTGTGTATTGCGATGATTATGGGTGGGCATTTTATTACCAGTGGCGCAATCACAACCGGTGATTTTACGGCATTCTTGCTTGCGCTGACCGCCGCATATGGTCCGGCAAAAAGTATTACTGGCACTGGGGAATCAATGCAACACGGTATTTTGGCTGCGGAAGTTTTGTTTGAATTCTTGGACAGCAAACCCGACATCACAGATGCCCCAGATGCCAAACCTTTGACGGCGAAAAACATGTCTGTTGGATTTGACCATGTATCGTTTGAATACAACCCGAACGAACCCGTATTGCGTGATATCAACTTTCATGTTCCGGCGGGAACAATGTGTGCCTTTGTTGGTGAATCAGGCAGTGGTAAGACCACAATGTTCAATTTGATTCAGCGTTTTTATGAACCACAATCTGGGAAAATCACAATCAATCGCACCGATATTAAAAAGTTCACATTGAAATCGTTGCGCCAAAACATTTCAGAAGTTTCCCAAGATGTTTTCTTGTTTAACGACACAATCGAAGAAAACATTAAATACGGTCGTCCCGATGCGACACATGACGAAGTTGTCGCTGCTGCACGTGCGGCAAATGCTGATGAATTCATCATGGAATTCCCACAAGGTTATAATTCATCTGTTGGCGAAGGTGGCGGTTTGTTATCTGGTGGACAAAAACAACGTATTGCTATTGCACGTGCGATATTAAAAGATGCCCCGATATTGTTATTGGACGAAGCGACATCTGCATTGGACACAAAAAGCGAAAAATTAATTCAATCTGCGTTGCAAGATTTAATGGTTGGGCGCACAACATTTATTATTGCGCACCGCTTGTCAACCATATTGGATGCGGACATGATATTCGTTGTCAAAGACGGACAAATCGTCGAAAGTGGAACTGATGCTGAATTGTGCAAAAAGAACGGTGAATATAAAAAATTACGTGATATCCAGTTCAAGAAAACAAAATAAAAACGGGGCGTTTGCCCCGTTTTTTATTTAACCGTCAATTCTTTGCCGTGGGTGTCAACAAACACAGTGCCACCATCTGCCACCGCACCAGACAAAATTAAATCTGCAATTTTGTCTTCCACAGCCGATGTAATCAGTCGCTTTAATGGTCGTGCGCCAAACACAGAATCATATCCGTTGTCCGCCAACCATTTAATTGCATTTTTACTGATATCCAATGTGATGCGACGTTCCGCCAAACGCTTTTCCAAATTGTGAATTTGGATTTTAACAATGTCCGCCATAACGTCACGTCCCAACGCATTAAAGAACACTATTTCATCAATACGATTTATAAATTCTGGACGGAAACGTTTCCGCACAGCATCCATATCAGGCAAATTACTTGTCATTATGATTATCGTATTTGTAAAGTTCACAACGTGTCCTTGGCCATCAGTCAAACGACCATCGTCCAGTATTTGCAAGAATACATTGAACACATCTGGGTGTGCTTTTTCAATTTCATCAAACAACAAGACTTGGTATGGACGACGACGAACACTTTCGGTCAAAACACCGCCGGCATCATAACCCACATACCCCGGAGGCGCACCGATTAAGCGTGCCACCGAATGTGGTTCCATAAATTCACTCATATCAATTCGAGTCATCGCAGTATCGTCATTAAACAGATATTCTGCCAACGCCTTGGCCACTTCGGTTTTACCAACCCCGGTCGGTCCCAAGAACATAAATGAACCGGACGGACGATGTGGATCTGACAGACCTGCACGTGAACGACGAATTGCACGGGCAACGACCGACAACACATGGTCTTGGCCGACGACACGCCTGCGCAGTTCATCTTCGATATTCAAAAGTTTTGATTGTTCTTCGACGGTCAATCTGTCGGCTGGGACGCCAGTCCATTTACTGACCACCGCTGCGATATGTTCCGGCAGAACCGTTTTATATTCTTTTGATTCTGCGTTCATCTTCTTGATTTTTTCTTCTAACTCTGGAATTTTGCCATATTGCAATGCAGACGCCTTTTCATAATCGCCACTGCGCATTGCAGCCGCAACCTCTGCCTTGGCCGCATCCAGCGACGCCATTGCATCCGACAGGCCATGCATTTTTTCTTGTTCAGCACGCCACACAGCCGTCATATTCTCAGATTCCGCCGACAATTCGGCAATTTGCTTTTCCAGTATTTCAAGACGTTTTTTGGAATCATCGTCTTTTTCTTTCTTTAATGCCTGTTGTTCGATTTTCATTTGCATTAAACGATGGTCAATTTCATCCAACGCATCTGGTTTAGATGAAACTTCGATACGAACACGAGCCGCCGCTTCGTCAATCAAATCGATTGCTTTATCTGGCAAGAAACGGTCGGTAATATATCGGTCGGACAATTTCACCGCCGAAACCAGCGCACTGTCTGCGATACGAACACCATGATGACCTTCGTATTTTTCTTTCAATCCACGCAGAATTGAAATTGTATCATCAACCGTTGGTTCTTCGATATAAACCGGTTGAAAACGACGTGCCCATGCCGGATCTTTTTCAATATATTGACGATATTCATCCAATGTCGTTGCCCCCAAACAGTGCAATTCACCACGTGCCAACATCGGCTTTAACAGGTTTCCAGCATCCATCGAACCTTCGCCCTTGCCTGCACCGACCAACGTGTGTAATTCATCGATGAACAAAATGATTTGTCCATTGGCTTCCTTAACCGCTTTTAATATCGCCTTTAATCTGGCTTCGAATTGACCACGGAACATTGCCCCCGCCATCATTGCCCCTAAATCCAACGACAACAACTTTTTATTTTGCAAGTTTTCCGGAATATCCCGTGAAATTATACGTTCTGCCAAACCTTCGACAATTGCGGTTTTACCAACCCCCGGATTTCCAATCAAAACCGGATTATTCTTGGTTCGACGGGACAATACCTGGATAGTGCGGCGAATTTCTTCGTCACGTCCAATCACCGGGTCTAATTTTCCGTCCGCCGCCAATTTAGTAAAATCGGTGGTGTATTTTTCAATTGCCTGTTGTGGCGTTTCGTTCATTTCTTCTGGATTCATATTCATGCCCCCATTTGTTTTTATCGTTTGTTTATATAGTTTCATTTTTCACGCTTTCAAGGTATAAGAAACAATCCCGATGCGACAAATATGTGAAAAAATAAAAACATTTCTTGACTTTCATCGATTTTTATTATAAATTGGGGCACAGTCATAAAGGATATAAGATATGCCACGTGTATGTAATGTTACAGGTAAAAAAACAGAAGTTGGGATGAACGTTTCCCACTCTATGCGCCATACAAAGCGCACATTTTTGCCAAATTTGCAAAGATTAAAGTTTCACAGTGATATTTTAAACCGCGATTTTTCATTGCGCTTGTCAACGGCGGGTTTGCGCACGCTGACTAAACATGGCGGTTTGGACGCCTATGTTATGGCAAAACCAGTATCACGTTTAACACCAGAAATGGCGGCAATTAAGAAAGCAATTGCTAAAAAGGCTGGCTCGGCTGCGGAAAAACCTGCAAAAAAGCCGGCACACAAGGCAAATCGCAGTGCCCGTCTGGTAAAAAAGGTTGAAGCAAAAAAGGCGGCGAAATAATCGCATCTTTGGCGTTCTGGCCCTGTGGCGGAATTGGTAGACGCGCTTGACTCAAAATCAAGTTCTGCAAGGAGTATCGGTTCAAGTCCGATCAGGGCCACCAGAAAAAAGAAACACCCAAACGGGTGTTTATTTTTTACACAAATTTTGCACAAAAGGGTCCTGGGTCAAGTTAAGAAAAAAACAGCATAAGTTCATGCGCACGCCGTTTTGCTAAACCTTTTAAGAACGCACCGCCACCGGTTACCCAATCCCAGTTTTTATAAACCGCTTTCCAATCTTTTGCCACAATGGCTTTTTTAAGGGACGAACGGTCAAACGCACCTTGGCCAATGTTGTATATTAACGATTGTACCGCCTCGGCCTGCTTGGCGGTTAAACCTGCTGGCACTTTAATTTTGTTCTTAACGTACCATTCCAAATACGCATCGGCCTGGGCCTGTGTGCATTTATCGCCCTGCTTAACCGATACACCATTTGGGTACACCGTTGTGCCATAGCCAATTGTCCAAACGCCCGCCGGGCATTTATACGCAGTTAACCGGCAACCCTCGTACTGTTTTATTAAATCATACATACACTTTCCCCCTTGATAATAAAAAAACCGCCCTTTCGGACGGTTTGTGTTTGACACAGACACAAAACTTTTAATATATTGTTGAACCCACATACAGCCCAATAATAAAAAATGGCAAAACAAACCACGCACAAAACCATAGTACGACACCACAAACGGCTAAACTAATTTTTTTTATCATTTTTTAATGCCTCGTATAGTGGCATTATATCTCTCATTGTTGGTATTTGCAAGTATTCTTATCGTTCTGCATCGGCTATTTTCTTGCGCAATTCTTTTTCGTTGTTTTTTATCCAATCATATGCTTTTTCCATAAAGTCATTGATATCTTTTCGTTTCAAATACAACTGTTTCATTTTATCGAAAACCAATTCACCACCAATATGCATATCATAGAAATACGAATATGCGATATATTGTGGTTCATGCACCAAATCATTTATCTTGGAATTGCGGATAATTGTTTCGACAACAATCTCTGATAATACCCACTTTAAATGTGGCGAGTCATATTCAGCCGGATTGTCCCGAAAATGTTTCTGCCAGAAATGAAACCATGCCATGTGTGTTATTTCATGTAATGCGACCGTCATTGCATATTTCGGGTCAAAAAAATAGAAAACATCAAAACTGTGATTTGTTATATCACGTGGGCAAATCGGGTTTAATCCTACATTCGCCGTCATATCGTTCAAGATACCCGAACAATCATTATCAAACGCCGCAGCATAGGCAGAATTTAATTTGCCCGCCAAAACCGACCAAGACTTTTGGAACATTTTTATTGATTTATTTATTATGTCGTGCTGTTCGTTGGCGATTGTTTTCATTTTCTTGGTAATATATTCGAACCGCTTAGATTCCGGCAAAGAACGTGCGTATTTATAATTCAAATCGATATACACATCAAACAGTCGTTTTCGCCACCAATTTGGTGTATCATCTTGCTGATGAAACAATATGAAATCTATATCCGATTCAAAATTTTTCTGTTGCCAATCCAGTTTCATTTTTACGCCCCTTGGACACAAGAATTTTATCATAAAAACCCAATAAAAACAAACATTGCAAAACCATAAAATACTGTTGACGGGACTCTTGGAATTTTTCTATAATCAATTTATCAAGGGGGAAAGAAGTTATGAAAAAACTGATTCTTGGGTTCTTTGTCGCACTTGCATTGGCTGGCTGTGGCCAGGTTTATGATCGTGAACCGGTCGGTGTTGGATACGACAACAACGAATTGAAATTAAGCCCATGTGCATGCATCATGGTGTTCCAGGCGTAATCTGTACTGACAGTGATGTTGTGGGGGGACGACATTGAATTATCCAGACGATTTTAATGTACCGACTTTTACAGCGGGAAAAAGCATTGCTGTATCCCGTGTGATGGGCATTGGAATAATGACTGGATTTTTACTTATCATTTGTCTTTGTATTTTTGTAGTATGGGCTGTGCGGTCCACACATGTTGAACCATATATCTTGGCGACGGGCGGAATTAATGATCAATGGACAATCATAAAACCCGGCAGCGAACAACCCACAATTGAAATGACCGGAAAACAGGTTATCCAAGAATCGTTGGTATGGAAATTCGTGCAACAATGGTTTTCGATTTCACCAAATACAGACGAAAACAAGAACATGTGGCAAACTTCTTGCGAACGCAGCAAGTGTGAAAACACCAATATATCCAATGTGTGCGGCTTGTTTTGTTCAACGGGAGATTCGTTATTTTTACGATTCAAAAACGATATTTTACCAACATATGAAAAGTTGGCAACGGCACACGAATACTGGACTCCGGTGATAAATTCTATTCGCATTACACCCGTTGGAACGATTACTGAATTTGGTGGCACGTGGCGTATTCAAATGATGGTGAAACGGGGTAAAAATGAAACCTTGGATGTTTTAGCATATGCCAAGGTTGCAAACGATCCAAAGACACACATAAACGCAAAAACACTGGGGTATTATATCGCAGACTTTAATGCATACCGGATGAATTAATGAAAAAACTGATTGTATTTTTTGCTGGCACAGTTTTAATTGCACTTACCTTGGGCATGCTGTTTTTGACGTCTGCAATTTATGATGCGACGAAAAAAAGTTCTGTGGACACATATTTCTTTCAAACAAATCCGTTGTCGGAAATGCGTCCGGGGGTTCCAGAAACACCGGCCAAGATTGGTGAAACAACGATGCGGGAAATGCTGATAAAAAAATATGTAAACGAATACTTTTATGCAATCCCAGACAATGAAAACATCGCCAACCGCATGCGCCGCACGGCGACATTGGGTGCAATGTCGACATCCGACGTGTTTAACATGTGGCTTAATACCGAAGCGCCATTAATCCAGGCATTATCCGAACAAAAAATGATGCGCATGGTCGATATTGATGGTGAAATATATAAACCCGCAGACAGTGATTATTGGGTTGTTCCATACATCATGTATACATGGGACGCATCAAATGATATGGACGCCGAACCGATTGTCACCCATGGAACATTACTTATGGACGTGATGTATGAACCCGGGGTTCGTGAAACTCAAGGTGGCAAGAAATTTGATATTGGAAATTATCTTAAACATGGTTATAATAGGTTTGATTATGGGTACGAACCGGCGATTATTTTCAAGTTCCGCATCACTCATTTGGAGCATGTGACCAATGATTAAACGTATTGTACTTTTGCTATTAGTTGCTGTGACCCCTGTATTTGCGGGACATGCAAACGATGATGATTTTGACTTTGACAGTTTCGCCATAAGTGACAGCGTCAATGCCGACATAACTACTGAATCACACACATTAAACCCTGGGGCAATGCCGGTTGCAGTATCAAATTTTGATATTGCCGGAATTATGCTGGGGATGCCATTTGAATCTGTGGTCACGTTATTTGCAGATGGCGGTCTGTATTCACCACGTGCAAACGATGCCGTTGTTTATACAATTACACCAGACTGGCGTTATAACTTGGACTATGAATGCCAACAGCAAAACATTTTTGTTCCCGAACAATTGGAACAGTGTGTTCGCACATTGGCAAAAAATCGTGGTTTAATGTATGCCTCGGAATATCACTTGGTCCGGGAATTAACGGGTGAAACGATTGATGTTTATTTTACAAGCAACGCAACCGATAACACTGTATGGCGCATTGAATATAACAATGATGTAAACGAATTGGTTGGCGATGCCGAAAAATTCGAAGACCAACGCCAAAAAAAGATATTATCTTTTTGGTCGGGCGTGCTGGATAAATACGGCACACCAAATTCTGGAACGGACACATGGGTGACATCAAACAATGCATATGACCCCATGATGATTGCATATTATGGCGCATTGGAATTGGTCGACAACGGTCGTTATGCCACAGATGCTGCGAAAAACGTCACCGATGCACGTGTAAACTTCCCGGCAAAACCATATGCATTTTAATTACCGCCCATCAATTACCGGTACAGCACGCTTTTTCCCTTGATAATCAATATGTAGTGTAATAAAATACCAGTGAATTTCAATGGTAATTGGAATTCGGGAGCGTAGAAACTCCTCCTATACAACACCGGTGCGAAAGCATCGTAAGATATATTACAGTGCGTCTCGCACCGTTTTTCCCGATAATGGTCGGGAAGCCGTTGGTGATATAACAGGGTTCTCCCGAAAGCCAATGGGGTCATTCGTGTTGTATGACGTTTCTAACTTCCCGACCACCAATTACATGGTGGTTTTTTTATTTCCATTGATGTTCTCGATACCAAACGGGTGTTTCCGTACACGACAACAAAGGCATGCCGCTACCCCTGGTCTGTTTTTCTGTTGTCTGAACGGACACCCACCTACCAAGAGGCACCACATGACACAAACGCCAAAAAGATTATTTTTATTTGCTGGATATGACCCAGACGGCATTATTGATAACACCTTGGTCTATTATCTTGATACGTTGTCGCAACTGGGCGACATTGTGTTGGTAATGGATTGTGATGTCGCAGACAAATCAAAATTAAAAAACATAAAGAATCTTATACACGTTTCCACTTCTCGTCATGGAGAATATGATTTTGGTTCATACAAACGTGCGTTTCAATGGGCATCAAAGAATCAAATTCTTGATAAATATGACTGGGTATATTTAATAAACGATTCTTGTTATTTGTTATCGTCGCCAGAAAAAATGATGTTGTGGTTAGAAAATTGTGGTCGCAAAATAGTTGGTGCAATTGAAAACACACAATGGGAACACCATTTACAAAGTTATTTCATAGGGCTATCTCCAGAAATTTTCATGACAAAATGGTTTGCCGGATTTCTTGATTCTATTCGTCCCGAAGAGAAAAATGCGCTTGTCTTACATTATGAAGCAGGTTTATCTAAACTTGCGTTGGACAACGGTTTTTCTTTTGGTGCATACACATCACGGTTGCCTAATGCCCGTTCTTTTGATTGCAAAGACCGGTTTATACCATTGTTAAAGAAAAACATTATTACAAAAGATAAAAAATGGGCAAAGAAAGTCAATCGATTGCTGGAAACAACTGGTAAAGACGTCCGTCTGGACATCAAAGAACATGTGAAACGGACTAAGAACATTACCATTCCATTTTCGAAACTATCGATTATCAAACAAAAAACACAAGAGATTTTCTGGGACAAACAACCACGTGGTAAATATAAACTTTTTGGCATATCTGTATATTACAAAAACCTTGTCGACCACCATAATAAACACATTTATATATTTCCTTTTAATTTTCGATTCCATTGGGACAGACGTGGGTTATTGATAACTCTTTGGGGAATACACTTGTTTCGGCTGCATCGTAAACAGTATTCAGCGACAGCCAGACAAATAAAAAAATGGCACCAAAAGCACGCAAAATCCAACATTCGTGGTGTCGTTTATACGGTTATGACCGGTAATTATGATAATATAATAACACATCGATATTTAAATCCAGAATATGATTATATTTGCTTTACAGACAACGCAGAATTATTGGCAAACGGACATTCCGTATGGCAAATAAAACCATTACCCTTTTGTGATGGCGACAATGCGACAAATTCACGTTTTCCAAAATTAAACCCGCATATTGCATTACCAAAATATGATAATTCTATTTATGTGGATGCAAATGTCAGTATTGTGTCCAAACACATTTTCCATATTTGCGAAAAGTCAAATCAAAAAATCTTAATTCCACGACACCCAGATCGTGATTGTATATATGACGAAACCAAGGCAGTTTACGAATCCAACAAAGACACACATGCTGCGATATTCGGTATCTGTGATTTATTAAGATTAAACGGGTATTCGCGCAAATTAGGACTTACCGAGAATAACATTATTTATCGCAGACACAATGACAAAAAGGTTATTATGGTTGATTCAATGTGGTGGAATATGTTTATAAAAAAATCTCATCGTGACCAACTAACATTTGGATATGTGTTGTGGAAAAACAAAATACCTTTTCAAGAAATATATATGCCTATTCATCAAAACTGGGATTTTATCAAAGTATCACACAACCAATAAATATAACACGGACTTTTTCACGACCTAGTCCAGAGTTATTATTTTGTTATCTGCCCCATGTTTTATGGTTGTTTTGGTAAAAAAACAATTTTATAATGTTGGCATGAACAGTTATGAATCTGGGCTTTTTGCAGAATTTATGGCCAAGATGTATTTGCGTATGCATGGTTTTCATATTGTGAAATCACGATATATCACTGGGCGTAATACTGGGCGGGCCGAAATCGATATTATTGCACGTCGCCACAATTTAATGATTTTTGTCGAAGTTAAACGTCGTCCAAATGTTGATACTGCGTGGGCGGCAATTACACCAAAGCAATCTTTACGTCTGCGTCGTGCCGCCGAAGGGTTCGTTGCCAAAACAAATTGGAACGGCGATGCACGTTTTGATGCAATTCTGGTATGCGGACTGCACGTATATTGGGCTCGTGGTGCATTATAAAAATCACTTGCCAAAAGAATAGAATCCTTTATAATGAGCCTGTACTTTTTTAACAGAAAGGAGACACCATGAAAAAAGTAATGTTGGCATTGTTTGCTGTTTTGACTTTGGCTGCATGCACTGGTTCATATCACCAGGGCAACTGTGAATATCACTTCTTGTTACACAAAGATATTTCTGTTTCGAAAATCATTGGTAACATGACTGGTTGCAGATAAGAATAAAAAACACCGCCCAATTGGGCGGTGTTTTTATTTTGCAACAACGACCATCGCTGGTCGTAAAACCGTGTCGCCAAACATATACCCCGATTGCATTTCTTCAACGATTGTATTTGATTCGGTGTTTTCTGTTTCGACAACTTGGACCGCATTATGAAATTGCGGGTTTAATTTTTGCCCGACACTTTCGATTTTCACCATACCGATATTACCACATGCAGATTCCACAGCACGCACCATTGATTTGATACCTTCGTCATCGGGATTGTGTGCCGATGCCGCATACACGGCATCAACAAGTGGCAAAAAATGACGTGCCACAGACATCGCCCGATTACGTGCCGATGCGTCTGCATCAATCGCAGCACGACGACGAGTGTTTTCCAGTTCGGCCGCCACACGCAGATATTTGTCGTTCAATTCGGCAATTTGCGCATTTAATTGTTCAACAATTGTATCTTCTTGTGTTTCATCAACGACATCTGCCGTTTGTTGTTCTGTGACAGTATCGTCCAAAGACACACTATCAACCTGTACTTCTTTATCGTTCATAATACTTTCCATAAATTTAAGGGGGCGGCGGATTCACCCCCGATTGTTAGACTAATACTATTTAGTTGCCATTATTATAGGTATGAAATCGTCCGGTTTCAAGGATGCACCACCAACCAGCACCCCATCAACATGTGGAATCGACATTATTTGGGCGGCATTGGCGCCTTTGACACTGGCACCATAAAGGATTGGTGTTCCACCCCGCCCCATTGAATCTAAGATATCTGCGATTAATTTGTGTGCATCTGCAATATCTTCTTCTGTTGGGGTAATTCCCGCACCAATAGCCCAGCGTGGTTCATACGCAACAATAACGTCACCACCATCATTTGGGGCCGATTCACGCACCCCAGATTCAATGATTTCCAGGGTTTTGCCCGCATCACGTTCTTGCATTGTTTCACCAACACAAATTATTGGGGTAATTCCCACAGATAATGCCATTTCTGCCTTGGCATGCACTGTTTCATTTGTATCACCATGATACATACGACATTCGCTGTGCCCGACAATCACATATTTTGCGCCCGCATCTGCCAACATAGATGCCGAAACTTCGCCTGTGAACGCCCCATGATCGTGACAAGACACGTCTTGGGCACCAATTGCGGCAGGACCGCCGGCACCATCAATCATTGTGAACGGAACGCATAAAACGACCCTGTTTTCCGTATCGATTTCCCCCAATGATTTCTGCATTGCTGCAAGCCCAGACCGACTCCCGTTCATTTTCCAGTTTCCCGCAATAATTTTCATATTTTCCCCTTTTTTTCGTTGATTTTCATCATATCGTTTTGCTATGGTATCGCAAAAGGGGAACAAATGCTAGAATATTTACGTAATGCGTCGGAAAAACCGATTGCGAAAGTTTTAATTACAATTTTGGCCTTTTCTTTTGTGGGCTGGGGTGTTGCGGAATGGATTTTCGGCAATGTGTTAAGTGATACTACACTGGTACGTGTTGGGCCGGAAAAGATTTCTGTGCAACAATATAATTTGGAACGTTCACGTGAACTTGCGACGATGTCACGTGATGAAATGCGCAACGTGTATGTTGACCCGATTGCTGCACAAAAATTTCAAAATGATATTATTGCAAAATTAACGACTCAAACGATGGTTGAAAATCGTGGGCAAAAAATGGGATTCATTGTATCCGACCGTCGTATTGCACGTGAAATTCGTGAATATCCAGAATTCCAAGAAAACGGTCAATTTTCAACAATCAAATTCGATACGGTTTTATCAAATTCCGGTTATTCCGAGGCTGAATTTGCGAACATCTTGCGCAGCAGTGTTTTGCGTTCGATGGTTTTGGGTGCAGTTGGCACACCGATTAAAACACCTAAATTCGCCGTTGATGCGATGTATAATGCACGCTATGCGACACGTGACATTGAATATGCAACGGTCAATTTTGATGACTTTAAGGTGGGCAACCCAACCGACGAAGATTTGCGCAACTTCTATGCGACACACCCACAGACAATTGCAGAATCACGGACGGCATCATATGTTTTGGTTCCAGCAGATATGAGCAAGCCTGACGAATACAGCGACGCCTATGATATCGCAGTCAAGGTCGAAGATGCCATTATTGGTGGTGACTCATTAAAAGATGCCGCATCTGCGAACAAGGCGAAATTTGTATCATTGAAACCTTTTTCGGCAAAACAATTACCAAAAGACGATGTTTTAACCGATGCGATGATTTCTAAACTATTCACAATGGACGAAGGCACAGAATCAGAATTAATCGAAACAAAATCTGGATTTGTGATTATGCGTCTTGATAAAATCACACCGGCGCACACCGCAGAATTTGATTCTGTGAAAAAGACATTGGCAAACGATTGGGTTCGTGATGCTCGTGAAAAACAGGCATACATGCGTGCAAATGAAATCTTAGTCGATTTGCGTGCAGGCAAACAAATGCCAAACAAAAAATCGGTAAACGTTTCCCGTGCATCTGGGGCTCCAGATGATGTTTTGGTCGCCGCATTTAAAAACCCCGTGGGGACAAGCGTGATTGTTCCATCGTCTAAGGCTTTCTATGTCATGACGGTTAAATCAAATGCAAAACCTAAAAAGGACGAAAAAAAGTCTGCAGACCTGGAAAAAGAAGTTGCGAAAATCTCTTCACGCAACATCACCGATGATTACAATTCATTCCTGATTCGTGAAAATCCGGTTCGGGTTAACGAAAAAGTGTATCGTCGATTCTTGGGCAACAATAATCAATAAAAAACACCCCCGCATTAATGCGGGGCTTTTTATTTTATAACGGCACTTTTTATTAAAGTGACATCTTCTTTGATTCCGTCTATTTTCATTTGCAATTGACCGATTCCAGTTTCCAGCATTGTTGTGCGATTTTCCAATGCGGTTATACGTTCGTTGGCACGTGCCAAATCATCCAGTGATAAATCTTGACGTGCGACCCAATAAACCATACCTGCAATAAATGCGATTAAAAACCATCCGTCTCGCAATGTATCAATCACATTTGATAAAGAGTTTTGTTTGTTTGACATTTTACTTTGACAAATTATTTGTCCCCCACTGATGACATATTTTCTATTTTATGAACAAGCGCACGTTGGGCCTCGCCCCAGCGCAACTCTGCATCGGTTGCATTTGCCCCCAACGTTCGTTCAATTGTTATTTTGCGCAAATGTTCCAAAACCCGTTGTCCCGATGGTGTTGCAAAAGTGCGCACAAAATCTTTTTCTAAATCGGTCATGTTGTATCCTTGGATTAAATTATATTTTCTGCTATGGCCATTTGTGTAATTGGCGCAATATATTTCAATTCGGCATCGCTGTTCAATACAATGCGGTCGATAACGCCACGACGTGACAAGATTTGCAATCCACGATCGACCAATGGTCTTATAAACTCATGCAACAGACGTCCATATGTCGCTCCCAATATCCGCATCATATCTGCATTACGAGCCATTATCTCGGTTGCGGTCATTTCACGTTCCGACAACAGCCCCAACCTGTCTGCTAACATTGCATGGCGAATACGTTCACGCAAATCTTTTAACACCAATTGCGACACATCAAAATTTGCACCCGATGTCAATGGCGTTAAACCCGACGAGCCAACTGCTTTTGGAATAATTGCCCCAGGTGTCAAATTAATGTTCCCAAGGTTGATTACACCATCATCATCGGCCTGCCATATTCCAGACACTGCAATCGTTGCGTTTTTCAACACTAATTCCACAACTTTGTTTGCCGTTTTAATATCTGGCAATGCTCGCATAACCGGTCCCCGACCATATAATTCGCCACTGGCTATGGACCAACGAAAAATAATATATGGGTTCGTTTCAAAAGTCCCCGTGGACACAATGTTGTTTTCAATATCACCACCCACATCCAACCATGCAACAAAATCTTGGCCCACTAAACTTTGCACTAATTTTAGTGGCATTTCTGGGTCTTGTTCAATTTTAGAACGCAAATCGGCGGGCGGAGTCCATTTTGGAAAACAAGCCATAATATCGCTTGCGTGTTTCGACGTTGTATGAAAAACCGCATTTGGCAAAATCGCAATATCGGTCATTGGAATTGCAGAAAACGAAAATGCAGACGATGCCCCTATTGGATTTTCTGCCATAAACAAGCATGCCGAACCCAATACGACCAAATCCATATAACATTGATGAACGGTCGTATAAAAATTAGAATCGTTAAGGTTTGCACGAAACATCGCCGTTGCAATTTCTGCATTGGGAGAATCGGCACTTTCTGGCACCAATGTCATCCACAACGATTCTGGGGGCGTAATCAAAGAATACATTGATGCCGCTAAATTATCTGCTGCATCCGCCGCCGTTGAATCAAATAAAGTTGCAATATCGTCATCGTTTGTTGGCATTGTATATCGACGAGCATCGTCCCAACGTTTTATCCACGGATTTCGTAAATCTAATGCACGTTTATACATTTGTTGTAATTGTTTAATGTTTGTTGACATTTTTCATCCTTTGTTTTGGTTTTAAGGTATTTTGAATTTTGTATTTGCAGAATAAATCTGGGCTGGCCGTCCCATCGGGTGTACAGGATTTGGCAACGCACAAATTGCACCGGCAACCGCATCAATTCCGTCGTCATGAGTTGTGTACCCAGATGGCGACCACCCCATCATCTCTGCAAGCAGTGGTGTTGAACGCACCCGTGATGCACAATAAAGTCGCCCTGTCGAAAGTAACGGTTCAATTGTGTCGATTATTCTGTCGCTTTTGTTTTTGTTATTCACAACACGTTGCACCACGATGTCAAATCCATGTTGTGATGCACAGTCTCGTAAAATTTCTGGCAAAGTATTTCCAATGCCATTTGTTTCAATGCAAATTTTTCGCACACTGTAATGCGACATAAATTTCAGCACTCTGTCGCATTGATGAGCCATTGGGTGTTCATCGTTATCTGGAACTGTTATATACATTACATCATGAATAAATACACGATGGGATTTATCATCACGATATATAATGACGCAAACACTGCCGTCTGCGTTTTGCTTACCCATACTGGGGTCCCAATATATTGCGACACCTGTTATTAACGCATCACCAATTTTGGCATTGTTGGCATTAAAATCGTCATCATAGAAATGCATTGCCCCCGGGTCCAACCTGATTCGTTCTGGTGGCATCGGTTTTAACATCATCTGGGAAGCAAAATATCGCACGCCCACCGTGCTGCGCAGGTTGTCAATTGCGTCCAACGGGAACAATTCCGGCCATGACGAGTTTCCATCCGCATCAACAATCGGGATTTTCAGGCTTTTGAACCCACGCAAAAAAGGCGTTGAAAAACCAATTTTTTCATATACTATATCACTCATGGACTTTACCCCGAAAACTTTACCAACTAATTTAGAAGCCGAACAGGCTGTTTTGGCGGCTGTTTTAATGGACAATCGTGCATTGGAACGTGTTTCGGAATTTTTGAAACCGGAACATTTTTCCCATCCGGCGCACCAAGAAATTTATAAACTTGCCCTGCGTCAGTTTTCGGCGGGAATTCCATTTGATATTATCACTGCGAAAAACTATCTTGATCAACAGGGAACGCTTGAATCTGTTGGTGGTGTTGACTATTTGGCGCAATTGGCGGGGGCCGGTGCAACGGTTGTCAACGTTGAACAATACGGCCGCATTGTTTATGAAAATGCAATGCGTCGTGATTTAATCTCTATCGGTCAAGAAATTACCGATTCTGCATTTACCGAAGATTTAGACAATCCTGTTGCTCGCCAAATCGAAGTTGCTGAACAAAAATTGTTCGACATGGCAACAACTGGTTCTTCTGAACACGAAGTGGCACCATTATCAACCGCATTACAGCAAGCATTGAACGAAGCCCAGGTCGCATACAAGGCCGATGGAAAATTGTCCGGCTTAACGACGGGGCTGACCGATTTGGATAAATCAATCAGTGGCTTGCATCATTCTGATTTGATTATCATTGCAGGACGTCCCGGTATGGGTAAAACGACATTGGCAATGAACATCGCATTTAATGCAGCCAATGCGATATTATCGGGTCGTGCAAACGACAGATACAAAGGTGCCGTTGTATTTTTCAGCCTTGAAATGTCTCAAAGCCAATTAGCGGCACGTGTCGTATCATCCCAGGCCAAGATTCCGGTCTCGGCACAACGTGACGGCTCGTTAAACGACAGCGACTTTTTAAAATTAACCCAATATGCTTCGGCATTAAGTCGTGTTCCATTATATATTGATGATACACCCGGTATGTCGGTTCCAATGATGCGAACTCGCGCCCGTCGTCTTGCACGCAAAGCTGGTGGCATCGCACTTATTGTGATTGATTATTTACAGCTTATGACATTGCCTGGCGGACGTAAAACCGATAACCGTGTTCAAGAATTATCGGAAATCACACGAAATCTGAAAATCTTGGCCAAGGAAATGGACGTTCCTGTTATTGCATTGTCCCAATTGTCACGTAGTGTCGAATCACGTGATGATAAACACCCAATGCTTTCCGACTTGCGTGATTCTGGGTCTATCGAACAAGACGCCGATATCGTTATGTTCACGTATCGTGAAGAATACTATCTTGAAAACCGTGATCCATCGAACAAAATTTCTGGCAACGTCAATGAAAAAATCCAGGAAAACTACAAACGCCGTATGGAACGTGCACATAACCGTGCAGAAATCATTATCGGTAAAAACCGTCATGGTCGCACCGAAACGATTCACACTGCGTTCTTTGGCGAATACAGTTTGTTCGACAACCTGGACGATGCGGCGGCACGTGCGGCGGCGGCCTTTATCCCGGTTGATGATATGCCACAACCCCAGGCCGCAACCGATACAGAAATCCCAGATATTGACGTAAACGACATTCCAGACGACATGTAATCATTTTCTGCTTGCAAGCCCCTGAAAAATTGACTAAGATTTTGTCAAGAATTCCAAGGAGTTTACAATGGCCCAAGAAGAAATCATTTTTCCAAATAACATTCGCAACATACGCCTTTCTCGTGGCATGAAAATGACAGAGCTGTCTCGTCGTGCAGGTTTGTCTTTGTCTGCGGTGTCAAAAATCGAAAAAGGTGTTCGCCGTTTAAACCAAAAACAGTTATTAAACATTTGCAACATTTTGGGCTGTAAACTGTCTGATATATTCATTCATGAATCTGATGATGTTGCGCTTCAATGGCAAAGCGAAATCAAACGCCGTTTGAACGACAACGAAAACAGCGGGTTAAAGGTTTTTGGATCCGGTCTTCGCAAAATCCGTCAACAGTCTGGCAAAACTATTGCCCAGGCTGCAAAAGATGCCGGCATGACATTGTCTGTGTATCACAAAATCGAAGTTGGCCAACGTGAAATCTATGAAAACGAAATCGAACCATTGGCCAAATCGTTCACCATGACGGCCAGTTCAATGTTTGATAAGATTGCCAACTTATATAAATCTGGGGAATTAACCAAACAAATAAACAAGGTCAAAGAACGTGTTAAATCTGTGTTGGTTCCAGACAATCCTGTATCTGGCATTGATGTACACGACGGACTTTATGGTGCGAAACTGTACGACAGCGCCCGCAAAAAATTGGTTCCGGTATTTGGAACACCATCGGGTCGTACAATCTTGTTTAAAAAGTCTGACGAAACAATGATTGTTGCACCAATGGATCTTGAAGGCCGCAAAGGTATATATGCCGTCGTTCCAAATGCAAAGCAATTGGGCGGTATTTTACCTGAAAAATCATATGTATTTGCCGATATAAACGCTCCGGTTTCTGTGGGCGACCTGGCAATTTGTCTGGATTCAGATTTTGCTAAACTGGATTCTAACGATGTTGCCAACGCACAAATCGTTTCGGTCCGTCAAGATACCAAGGGCAAAATATACGGTCATGGTACAGGTACCGAAAAAATTACTGGTGCCACCATGCACAAGGTGATTATGATTGTAATGAAATAACCCAACCCAACGGAGAGAGAACCAATGAAACCAAAAGCCAGTACCGTTGCACAAAAGTTGTTAAACCTTTATCGCCAGGCACATGTTATCATTGGCGGCTGGGGTGCATTAAATCCAATCTTTGTCGAAGAATCAACTCCGGACGTCATGGAAACGTTGATTCAATTACCAACGGGCAAGATGCTTGCCAAACATATTGAAAATTTGAAGTCTGGCAAAACACCGATGAATTCCATTGAACGTGATTTGTTGCCGTATGGTGGCATGATGGCAGAATCCGCCATAGATGTTGATATATCTGCAACCGATTGGCAAGAATTGGAATCAGCCATTTTGAATTTTACCCCAGACCAAGAAGGTTTGGACAAAATCGAAAAAATACCTGTGGTGCAATCATTTGGTCCAGAATGGTTGCAAAAAATTCATTCGCTGATATCGGTAAAACATCCAGAATTATTACAAAACTGGGCAACGGTCGACAAAACATACAATGCGTACATGCGTTGGAACACGGCAAATGATTTAATAGCCAATCCATTGTCTGATCGGGCACGTGCACAGCTCCAGGCGGACATGCCAGAATACGAAACATACCTGCCAATGTTTGGCGAATCTGGAACACAGTTGTTGGAAAAATTACGCACCAGCATCAGCTCTATTCCGCACGCAATCACCCAAGATTAATCCGTGTCGCATGTGCGATATATTGTGTCGGTCGTATGCGGTGTTCCAATATAAATCATCGTTCCATTTGGCGATAATATAAAATCCAATTCACGCAGTCTTTCACGCAACATTTCCCGTTTTTGTGCGGTATTGCATGTATTTGGAACTTCTACATCATCACAAATAATCAAGTCTGCACGACTGCCAGTTATATTACCATGAATGCCCTGGCATATGACCGATGGTTCACGAATACCAACAGAACGATTTATTGTTATTCGACCAGACGCCCACTCTTTTTTATTTTTTGGAATCATATCCACACACAGCGGGTGGTTTTCCAAAATGTTGCGTATATGATTTACCATACGTGCCGCCAATGTTGTTTCTGCGGATAAAACCAGTATTCTGGTATTTGGTCGCATATATAACACGCATGCTACAAATATACCGACAACCGTCGATTTCCCAGAATGCCGAAATGCCGTCAACAACCCACGATGCGGTTTGTTTTCCAGCACATCAACCAGAAAATTCATTATATTTTGATGATGCGTTGGCGTTGTCATATTTATATACCGGTTCCACACATCCATAAAATTGTAATAGTCCATAATCATAGCGGTTTATAATCGCATGATTTTATCCAACCAAATCATCAAAGTGCTTTAAAAGGCGTTTTAATAAACTGGTTGCATCTTTCTGTTTAACAGATTTTAGTTTCGCTAAATTAGTATTGCGTTTTTTATCATACGGTTCGGCCGTTTCGTCTTGGATACGTTTCAGCACCGCCCCCGTCGTCATATTTGCACCATTTACACCTTCGGCACCGTATTTGGCGCGTTGTGTG
The DNA here is from genome assembly GCA_017616975.1 of Alphaproteobacteria bacterium. Taxonomy (GTDB): domain Bacteria; phylum Pseudomonadota; class Alphaproteobacteria; order Rs-D84; family Rs-D84; genus Enterousia. Next base: position 4,088 of record JAFZXC010000035.1, on the reverse strand, counting down.
GCAAGTGCCTTTTTAATCAAATTTGTTTTATTTTCTTCGTCTATCGACATATCACGTAAAATTTGTTTACGTTTAGTGTCTGCTTCCTTTTTACTGTCTTGATAATTCAAAACTTCCGTCACATCCGAAAGTATTTGTCCCATTTTTACCCCCCTTGGTTTATTATATTCCGTAATTTCCATACATTGATATCGACAACACCGTTGCCGGCAATGCGTCCATGCCATGAATTTTCCATGGCGAATTAATACAATCGTGCGTTGTTCCCAACCCAGACATTGATACATCGCCACTGAATCCGTCTGCACCTGGTTCGTATATCTCATCAGGCAGTTCCACACGTTTATCATTAATGCACAACGATTTCGTGTTTATCAGTCGTACCGATATCTTGCGAACACGCAAATGCGACACATTGTGATTTGATGCTCGCAACGGCAATCCACATGCACAAAAATCAAAAACGACACCAACATCGTCTAATGCAGACGCATCAAATTTTTCCAGCACGAAATTATTATCATGCTGTACAACAACATATGTAATATCATCTACGACGGCAACCGATATAAAATCACCAGACGTTTCATATTTGCCCCATGCCGAAATCCGCAGATTTACATTTTTGTTCAATACGGACATCGTTCCATCATCCATGACGACAAACAATTTATGTTCCAGTGAATTATATGCAATATCGATTGGCGTATTCATCAAATGCTTGGACATTGCGCACAAATCATTTGCATTATAATGTTCGCCCAATTCGTCCAAACTTAGTTCACGAATATCTTGCAGATTGCCCGACACAAAGACGGTTTGGCCTTCTATCTTTTGTGGGGCCAAATATCGTGATACAGAACTTCCCACATAGGTATGTTGTTTCACATTAACCGAAGATGGTGTAAGCGGTTTATTAGAAATCGCCCATTCACCACAAGACGTCAAAACCTGTAAATTATCGCTGCTGACCACAGTACAGATTTGTTGACGCTGTTCGGAAACTAATGTGATAAAAATCGCTTCGTCATCCAATCCGGTTCCCGACGAAAAGTTATTATGTCGACCGACCTGGGACATCCATATACCACTGGGATAACTGCGTGATCCGCCAAATATCAATCTGTCTTGGTGAAACGTAATACTGCACGGCCACCCACGATACCCGCTAAATGCGGCCTCGTACCATTCTGTAATTGGATTGGCTGGCACAACATATGTTGAATTAGTGTGTGCCACAACTGTTTGTGCATCGACAAACGATGTTATTTCCCATTGTTTGTTCATCAAGAAAAGCAATTCCCCGACACATTCTGGCTTCCAGAAATTACGATTCGTTGTAAACGTCGCAAAATTATTGCCGCCGGCATTTGATGTCACAGTTATTGTTATCCCCAACGCATCATCAAATTGCATAAATGGTATATTCACAGACATATCATCATTACTGGAAAAACCAAATATATTTAATTCAAAACCACCGTTGTTTTTTGGCGACATAACACGTGGTTGGTAATCTGGATGGACAAAAATAATCGTCCCAAAACGTTGTGCATATTGTAATTTATCTGTATCTGCTGTTGACCATGGTGACACCAGGCTTTGTACCCGTGTACCATCTGTGGACAACACATCAAGATAACGATTGCCAATCACAATTATGTAATTTTCATTTTCACTGACTGAAAACGGTATTATTCGTGCCAACCCGTTAAGGTTTGCAACCTTCTTTAACCCGGCACGACGGGTCAATCCACCCCCCGATACAACGTCCATGTTTACTAATTTTGCGACCCCCGCAATATCATCACGAGCAAAGAATTCGGCATCTATTTCGCCATGCGCAAAATTATTTTGTGTTTTTATAAAATCAACCATGACAATTTCCCCCCATCGAATATCAAAACCGTGTGTTTACAAGCGAGAAATCTTCTATGTTTGCAGACGTTGTTGTTGTACTGTCTATGAATTTAGCGGATGCATATTCTGTTTCATACAGCGCCGCAAGCATCCTGAACACATTGTGATCACCTGTCATTGGGACACAGAAATCCATAGCCAATTTTGTTGCCAACAATGATACAAAATAACTTGGGTACGATTCTGGGGCAACACGAGTTAATGCGACAATTTTTATTGTGTCTTGTGGTGCGCTGATTCGTCCATTTTGCATTTGTCCGGGACATTTAATAATTCGTAATACATTACTTGGGATTACGAAATCACCATCATCTGTTTTTGCTAATTCAAAAACTTGCGTTGCGAACCGCCACGGATGTGAAGCAATCAAAGAATCTGTGATTGGATCAAACAACGTCCTGGCCAATTGTGCCGCAGCCGAATCATCGGCAAAAGATTGTATTGGTTTTTCGCCCAACTTTAATAACGCCATTGAACAAAGGTCTATTTTTGTGAACATATTTTCCCCCATATACCAAATGGTCGGCATTTGCCGACCATTTGATTCGTTGTTTAAGACAAAGCACCAAGTGTGATGTTGTCGCTGGACACACCAACAACTTTGATTGATGTCGCATCAGATGCGTTAACAATTACAATATCGCCAACATTCATCAGTGTTTTTACACTGTTGAAATAACCAGCGGTTGCAATTGTTGCCAATGTTTCATTTGCGGCATAGTGCCATAATGTGAAACCATTCGCATATGCGATTACAGACAAGTTCTTATTTTGAAATGCCATTATTTTCTCCCATTGGTTATGTTGTTGATTATGCTTCTTTGCATTTGATACGAACGATACCGTCGTTATCAATCAACACAGCCCCCTGGGACATGCTGTTGCTGATAAAGTGTGCGGCACGTTCACCATGCCATGAAATATCCGTTTTGACTTCTTGACCACATGCATGACCAATACTGGATGCGTGGTAAATAAAGCAATCACGGTTCGTACTGGACAACGGCAGACCGTTATACAACAACCATGTGATTCCCAACCATTTCTTTGATTCGAATCCGGTTGTTAATGGTGTATCACCAACGTAATCTGCAGAAACAAATTCGTCCAAAGTCAACAATGTGTTCCACTGTTTAACACCGACAACGGCAAAACGACGGCCATCATCTGGGACTTCGTTTTCGTTCAGTTTTTCAATTGCTTCCAATATCATTGTTTTTGAAAAAGCATTTGAATAATTTCCGGCATTGGTTGTTGTATTGTTCATCGCATTTACGATTAATTCATCGGTTTTGCGACCCAATGCATACGCACCAGCAGCGGCAACAACACGACGTTCGTCGACATTTGTTTTTAATTCATCCAATGCATCAACCCAATCACCCGCATAGTAATCGTTCAGTATGCATTCCACTGGTTCGTGGTTCAAATTCATGACTGGAACGATACCATGACGTGATTTTGTGCTGGCAACACCCTTGCCTACTTTTTGGAACGTGGTTGATTTACCAACAACGCCCGATTTGCTGCGCACAGACGCACGCAGTTTTGTGCCCATTTGCTGATAAGCCAAATGAACATCGGCTTCGAATTGTTTTACGAAGACCTGATCTACGGAAATAGACATACAATTCTCCATTTATTTTGTAATAAAAAAGTGTGACAGATGTCACACCGCCAAATAAAATTTTGCAACATGGTTATGCAATGACTTGCGCCACGAAACAAAAATTGTATGGGTCCCTTGTCACAGAGATTATCCAGCATAATATCAGTCGTACATTGCTATACGACTGATACTGTGCAATAAAAAAAGGGGCCGTTAACACGACCCCTGAAAATAATATCCACTATTGTGGTAATTTATTATTTTTTCTTTGCGCATTTAGCACATGGCTTTTTTGCAGCTGGTTTTTTTGCAACTGCTTTCTTAGCAACTGGCTTTTTTGCAACTGCTTTTTTAGCAACTGGCTTTTTTGCAGCTGGTTTTTTTGCAACTACTTTTTTAGCAACTGGCTTTTTTGCAGCTGGTTTTTTTGCAACTACTTTTTTAGCAGCTGGTTTTTTTGCAGCTGGTTTTTTTGCAACTACTTTTTTAGCAGCTGGTTTTTTTGCAGCTGGTTTTTTTGCAGCTGGTTTTTTTGCAGCTGGTTTTTTTGCAGCTGGTT
>JAFZXC010000034.1 GCA_017616975.1 Alphaproteobacteria bacterium | reverse complement strand
TAATAATTCATACATTAATTTATTCGAAGTCCCATGTTTTAATACAGATAAAAATTTATCGTTGTTGTATAAAAAAGTTATTAAATGTTGAAAAAATGCGCAACTTTCTTCGTATGTAAAAGTATGAATGCCCAAAGAAGCAATTCGAACAGAATTTATAATTGCGTACACCCCACAAAAATAATCTATTTCACCTTGGTAATATGCTTTCACAAATGTCCCTTTTGTTTTTATAGTCATTATATCATAGAAATTAGAATTTGGTGATAAAAATTGTTCGAAGATTGGTAAATTTTAGTGTTTGTTAAATACGCTATTTTCGAACCTGTGCAAATATTAGAAATCTAAAAGAAAACCGCACTTTCGTGGTGCGGTGTATCTTTTGGTGGGTGCGGGTCTGCCTTGATAAACAATAATCAAATCTAAATGCAAAAACTCTATTATCTATATCCGTTTTTGCAGATTTGATTTTTGTTCATCTGCGTATTGGTCATGCGCTTTGCTCTGACCGATCCTCCCGCCCTTTTAACAGAATAAAAAAAGACCCATTCGGGTCATTTTTTATTCTGGTGGGTGCGGGTGGATTCGGACCACCTCAGGCGTAGCCAACAGATTTACAGTCTGCCCCGGCTCTCCAACTCCGGCGCGCACCCAAAACTTATCTTTTTATCGTGGTGCGGGCAGCGGGACTCGAACCCGCACATCAAGCTTGGAAGGCTTGCGTACTAGCCCTTGTACTATGCCCGCGATAAATCGTAAGCCAAACGATTATATACCAATCTGGGTAAAAATCAAGTGATTATTCCGCCCTATTTCAACGGCGGGAAACATAAATCGCCCGTCTTTGGACAGCATGCATATTGCGAATTTCCCAAATCTTTAAATGTTTCACCCGTACAGCAACCAAAACGATTTGGCTTGGTCCCGTCACCACACAGACCGGCCGCAATATTTGCGTTAAATTCGGCCTCGATCTCTGCATCTGTCTTGGCAGGCACACTTGACACAACCGCCGCCGTAATCGTTTCAACCGCAGCCGCCGGTGGCGTCAATGTCACACAGTCTGCATTATAATACCGTTGCATTTCTTTGACGATATAATCTTTGGTCGTGTCTGCTTTTAATTTTTCCATTTCGGCATTTAATTTATCGCAATTTGCTTTTTTATTAGCGATATATTCGTCCAAAACATCCATTGCCCCAGTTTCAGCATTTTGAGAATCAACATTATCATTTGTTGTCTGGGTTCCCGGACGTGCAACAGTTCGACGGCCATTACCCTTGATCGCACAAGACACACGCAATTGCGTATTCAGTTGTTTTAAATTGTCTTGTTCTTCACTTGTTGGATTTTCAATCGCCGACAATTCCGCTATTTCAGCCCTGATTTGTTCACACGTTTTACGATCAACGATCTTTTGCGTTTCTTCTGCGAACGCCGGTGTAAACACACCAATCAAACACAAAAATAATGCCCAAAGTTTCATTTTAAATCCATCGTTTATTCGTTAATTATTTTTTCAACCTGGATAATAAAGTCGATTGCAGGATCGGTTAACTTTTTCGCTTTTTCAAAAATTTCTTCGGCCGCCGCCTGCATATTAAGACGTTTATATGTTTCGACCACATCAATGGTTTCTGCATGATCGAAATTATCATCTTCGATTGCACGTGCAACTTCTAATTCTTGACGGGCTAATTCAGCATATTTATCGGAATTTTCGATACAGCCACGTTCCGCCAAACTTACATAAATCTTGGCACGACCGATACGATCATCAACATCATCATTAGCCATCGGCAACCGCCGCAACAAAAGACGTTCAACTTCGACACATACATCTTCTTGGGCGGGCACTTGGTCAACAACATTTTGGCGATTTCTTTCAAGATATGGATTTTTCGGCGAATTTATCGCCATACCAACAAACAAACCACACAAAAACAATCCGGTTAACGCAACGATTCCCCAAAAACGTTGCCAACCATTATGCACGACACGCACAGTTGTCGGCTGGGCAGATTGCAATTTTTTTGCCTTTGTTTGTTTTTTCATTTCTCTCTCCTCTGTCCTCTTCTGTAATCTTATTTAACTATTTTACGATACCATTTGCAATAGTAATTTTTCTGTCGGCACGTGAAGCTAATCCCATATCGTGTGTCACGAATAACATCGCCATATTATTTTTTCGCACTAACGACAATAATTGTTCAAAAACCGCACTTGCATGCGCCGGATCAAGACTTCCCGTGGGTTCGTCCGCCAATAAAATCTCTGGTTCGTTTGCCAAAGCACGTGCAACCGCAGTACGTTGCTGTTCGCCACCCGACATTTCGCCCGGCAAATGCGAAGCACGATGTGCAACCCCCGCCGCACGCAACAATTTTAATGCACGACGTTGTGCAACTTCTTCGTCGACATCGTTTGCCAACATCGGCAAAACAACATTTTCCAATGCCGTAAAGTCAGACAATAAATTATGACGCTGATAAACAAAACCTATCTTTTTACGACGAATAATTGTACGGGAATCTTCACTCATTTTCTGCACTGGCGTCCCAGCGATAACAATACTGCCCGACGTTGGTTTGTCCAACAGACCGACACATTGTAATAATGTAGACTTACCCGACCCAGACGGCCCAACAAGAGCAATTATTTCGCCACGATGCAAATCAAATCCGCCACCACGCAAAATATGCAACGGCTGACCACCTTCGATAAATGTCTTTTTGATGTCACGCACAGACATAACGACATCCCTGCGATTAACCCTTGATAAAGAATTTAAAATACCTGCCATGTTGTCTTTCCTGTTATTTATTCGTTTCTTAATACTTCTACCGGGTCCGTATTAGCAGCCTTCCATGCTGGATACAACGTTGCCAAAAACGCCAGCGCAATTGCCAACACAACGATGCCAACGACTTGCGATGCAACCAATTTAGACGGCAATTCCGACAAGTAATATAATTCTGCGGGGAACAAATCATGTCCCGTTGCCCATTGAACAAATTGACGAATTGGTTCGATGTAAATCGCAATAATCGTTCCAAAAATCATTCCAAAAAACGCACCAATAACACCAATACTGGTTCCGGACAAAATAAATATCTTCATCATAGAACGCCGTGAAACACCGAACGTCCGCAAAACAGCAATATCTTTGTTTTTATCTTTGACCAACATAACCAAACTGGACACGATATTAAACGCTGCAACAATCACAATCAGCAAAAGAATTAAAAACATCACGTTTGATTCAACCTGAAGCGCACCAACAAATCCACGATTTAAATCACGCCAATCACGCACCACAAATCCATCAGGCAACAACCGCACCAACGCATCCAAGACACGACTTGTATCTTCGGGATTTTTCAAGAACAAATCTATATGCGTGACCGCATCGCCAATGTTTAAATACTTTTGCGCCGTTTCAAGTGGCATGAAAATATACCCAGAATCATATTCATACATTCCCATAAAGAAAGATGTCATAACCGGATACGCCATAATCCGCGGCATTGTTCCAAACGGCGTCGGTGTCGCACCATTTGCAGAAACAAGCGATATATTATCGCCCATTGTCACATTTAATGCACGTGTAAGTGACGCCCCAGCCACCAATTCACCATCTTGAATTTTATCCAATGGTTTTCCATACATACGGGTTCCTGTTTGCGATTTAGATGCCAAATCCGACATTCTAATTCCACGGACCATCGCCCCAGTATTGTTTCCATTGGCCGATGCCATTACTTGACCTTCGGCAATTGGAACAATTGATGTTGTATAAGAATTTACAATTTTATTTTGTTTTATTTTATCAATCAGGAAATCATAGTCTTTGATTGCGCCATCTTGATGATAAATAACAACATGACCGTTCATACCAACAATACGTGACAACAGCGTATCGTGGAATCCGCCCATAACTGACATCACAACAATAAGTGTCGCCACCCCCAACATAATACCAATAAGTGACACCCATGACACAACCGAACCAAAGCCACGTTTTTTCATGGCCAGATATCGATATGCAACTTTTCTTTCAAGTTTTGAAAACATGACTTATCCTATTCGTTCAAAAATGCCCGCAACGCATCACCAACCAGCGCACCATTTGCCGTCGTCTTGACAGATGCTGGGTCAACAATCGATATAAGCCGTGGCGACATAAACACAACAAGTTCCGCAAATGGACTTATTAACGTTTCTGGTGTCGTCACAAAAGAATGCGTTGGAATACCAACAATCACATAGTTATCACCAATCGTTGATGGAATTGTGAAAGACGTTAATTCACCGTTTGATGTCCGCAACACTATTTTCGCATCGATTTTGTTGCGCCCGCCAAAGTCACCATATTTCGCCGTTGCACCAATAATCAAATCTGTTTCTAATCTTTCTTCTTTGCTGCATTGGCCAATATCAAATCGTGACTGCCAGCCATTTGGAATTGCAAATGTTCCCTGGGATATCAACACAACGTTTGCCTGTTGATACATAAATTCTTGTAATGTTTTGGTGTTGATTTCTGGACCAACAACAACGGCACGACCAACAACACCCGGGATAGACATTTTGATGTTTTTATCGCCAAACGCCGGGAACATGTTCATCCAGACAATCGGGTTGTCTGTGCGTGGATACACACGATAAATATCTACATCCCATGCCAACATGTATTTCTTAGACGCAATATCTGCAATAATTTTGGCAACTTCGCGTTCTGTTTGATAATTACCTTCGAACACGATGGTTTTGTCGTTCCAATCAACAAGCAAGTTGCGCATATCTGCACCATGCATTGCATCCAAAAGCGCCATTATAATGGTTTCGTTTTGTGGCATTTTAATCAGCCACTTTGCACGATTTGTTAAATGAATCGCACCTTCTTCTGCATCATAGTAATAATACACACGCCCCATTTTCGCCATTAATTCGACCGCATCACTTAATGCACCGGTTGATATTGTCCCCGATATCTTTTCGGAAATGCTGCCATCTTCGACAACATCAATATCAACCCCATCAAGTAATTTATCCAATGCCTGACGCACGGTCACCTTTTTAAAGTCATAATTTGAAACCTTTAAATCTGGCAATTTATCACCAGTATCCAAACGAACAACTTCTATTTTTTCTTCGGGCACCACAGATATTACATTTTGGTTATTCCAATCAACGCTGCACCGTTTTGGCAATTCAATTGAAAAACGCCGTGCTGTATCGGTGGTCAACGCCGCCTTTTTTGGAAAGATTGGCACAGAATTTTCATCAATCACCATGTTGTTTACGACCGTCACCGTATCATACGCCGGTGCAACCTGTTGCGAATTGTTTAACTTTTGACACCCAGTCGCCAAGACCAATGTCAATATCGCCAAACATTTCATCATAAACATTTTTTGAAAGCGTTTTATCATAAGCCCTTCCTTTTTGTTTTAAATGTTCATAAACTTTTCAAATTCGTCCAACGTCATTTCATAAATCGGCTTTTGCGATGGCGTTGTCAAACTTTTCACACGTTCATATTCCGCATTAAACCGTTCAATAACACTTGCCACATCTGCCGGTATTACGATTTGACTATCTGCTTTTAACCGACGTCCGTATTCTGCGATAAATTCCAAAACGTCTGCCGCATACATACGCCCGACATAATTTTCCATTGGAATTCCGCCCTTTTGCACACAAATTGCCGACATAATCATCGCCGTTTGATTATAGTAATTTGCCAGTTTTACAAAGTTTTCAATCGTCAGTGCCATGGGCAAAATCCTTTCCTTGTTTTATGCATTATAAAAACTATTGCCCCCATAACGCAAATAAATTATAATAAGAATTATGAGAATGAAAATTTTCGCATTATTACTGCTTGGGGCATGCGCATCTGTGAACAGCGGCGACCTTGATAACGCAACCATATTAAACTGGGAGAACGAGGCCGTCACCACCGAACAATTTGTGCGTGATCACAAGGCATGTCTGGGTCTGGACAAAAAATCGTACACACCACGGTCCCGTCTTGCGAAACTGCTTGCCCCGAACCAAAGCACCATGATGCCCGATTGGGATGGATTATGGGTGACTTTCCAATCAAACGAATATCGTGACGTCGGGCAACGTTCTTTGTTGTCTGTCCCACGGAACACAACATCTAAATCGGTTGGATATTACCGTAAATGCATGTTTCGGCGTGGTTATCTTTTACGTGCAAGATAATTTTGTAATAACGTAATTTTGTGATATAATTTATGCCATGAAACGAACGATCGTATTTTGGTTATATTTTGTTATTGCCATTATTTTGGGAATATATTTTGCAACCCGTATAATTTTGACGGGATTGGGTCATGGAAACCTTGCGACAATCCATAACATCACTATTTCTACCGACGATTATGACGCCGATTTGACTGCGGCACAAACGGTTGCGGCGGCCGGATTGGGCGCACGAACAAATTCATTAAACCTTGAGACACTTAACCGTCGTATATCGTCGGTCCCAAATGTCCAGTATTCTGCGACACGCCGTATGCCGAATGGAACATTACGTATTCGTGTAAAACTTTACCATGCGGTTGCCCAATGGACGGACGGCCATGCATTTTATCCACTTTCTGGGGATGGAACCATTGTTCAAACCCCCACAGAAACACGTGACACAACCGCAATCGTTTTTCGTGGGCAATTGCCGGACGATATATCCGAAATAACAAGTGCGGCACATGCGATGGCTGAACATGTAAATTATCTTGAATGGATAGAAGGTCGCCGCTGGAACATTGTGACAAACGATGGCATTACCGTGATGTTGCCGGAAAAAGACCCTGTTTCTGCCGTACGCAGTTTAAATTCTTTGAACGAAAAACAACACATTTTGGCCAAAGATATTCGTACAATCGACATGCGTGATCCTGCACGTATATTGGTAAAATAGAAGACAACAAATGAATCTTAATGATTCTGCTTTTTTATGTCTGGACATTGGTTCATCTGCGGTGCATGGTATTGCACACCGTGTCCGTGGCGCACGAATTGTTCGTTCTGCGATGTTTGTATGTGAATCTTTTGATACGGTATCTGCAATCAAAACTGTCATTGACGAAATGGAATCTCAAATTGGTCGTCATTTTGATTATGCATATATAACTGGCAATTTTGGCGAATCTCGGTTCAGTATTTCCGGAAAAAGCACCATTTGGTCCAACGATCATAAAATAACTGCAACAGACGTAAAAAATCAGGCATCAAAAATACCTGCTCCGGATGGATTTTTCCCGATGCATATTATCCCATTGCGATACGACAGTCCGCATATACGCAACATGTTATCGCCAATCGGGCATATTGATAATCAATTGATGTCAACATATGCTTCGATATTTTACAGCCGTGGTGCAATTGGTGAAATCAATTCAACATTACGACATGCGCACATACAATCAAACGGGTTTTACGACCCTGGATTTGTATTGGCTGCGACATATGGACGTCCGCATGAAATAACAATGTATATTGACCTGGGTGCACAATACACAACCGCATCAATTTGGGCTGACCGCAGACCTCTTTGGCATTATAAAACACCAATGGGCGGAACAAACATGTCCCAGTCTATTGCCGACAAATTTAACATTCCGTTTGTTGATGCCGATCGTATCAAGCGTGCTGTATTCACAATGTTGCCGTCCCAGACCGATCGTTTTGCACCGGCAGATATCGCATATGATTTTTCACGTGCCGATATAAACGATATTGTTGTGCCATATATGCAAAGCATTATTGATGACATACGACTTGCGGCAATGCCAATTATCGAAAAACACCAACCAACTAAAATTATTCTCAGCGGGGGTGCCGCCGATGCAGATGGCGTTGTTGACTTTATATCAAATGCATTTGGCTTGCCATGTGAAAGTGTTCATGGCGACGCCATTGTTCGTGCATTGGGCGAATATATTTGGAATTCGTATGCAGATGTTCGTGCAAAAATAATTGCACGCCACGACCGTAATTCTAAACGCATTGAACGCATATTGAAAATTTTCCATCGTAAACCCAAAAAACGCCATGTATTCGTCCCAATTTTACCAAGCAGTATGTGCTTTGACATGAACAATCCGGCCACTTACACAACGTTTGATACAGCAAACATATCAATGATTCATATTGATATAATGGACGGTCTGTATGTAAATAAAATTGCCGGCTCGATTGACCAGATTCGTGCAATACGTTCACGCACAACGGCACATTTGCATGTCCACCTTATGACCGAAAGCCCAAACGCATGGGCGGCTGATGCCATCGCTGCGGGGGCGGACACAGTAATCGTTTCAACAAACACATCGGGGGTAAAAAATGCAATTCGCACAATCAAGTCTTCGGGGCGTCGTGCCGGGATTGCATTGAACCCGAACACACCACCATCAATACTGAAACCGATTTTGCGTGATTTAGACGAAGTTATGGTAATGACCGTTGAACCGGGTGCATCGGGTCAAGAATTCATGCCGGCATGTTTGCATAAAATATCTGTTTTGGCGGCGACTCGTAAAAAATACGGACTAAAATTCACAATTTCTGTGGATGGCGGAATCACAGATAAAAACGCCCAAATGTGTTGGGACGCTGGTGCTGATTTATTGGTATCTGGTTCATACCTTAGCCACAGTACCGATTTTCCAATTGCTGTTCAATCTCTTCTTAAAAAACACTAAAAAACACCGGTAAATGCCGGTGTTTTTTCTTTTATTTCACTACTATTTTTCGGCCATCACCATGTGCAGTGATATATAAATGAATTGCATTTTCTGGCAACATATCTGCCGCTATATCTGGCCATTCAATTAATGTAATGTCGTTTGCAATTGCATACGGCAACCCTATTTCTATTAATTCAGACTTGTCGTTTATACGATACAAATCAAAATGTGAAATACCATCGTAATTTTGCACAATTGTAAATGTTGGACTTGGGACCACTGTATTCGCACCACGCAACGTTTGAATTATTGTTCGTGCAATTTCACTTTTTCCCATACCCAAATCACCGTGCAATGCGACACATACTGGCGCATGCAGCGTTTTTGCAAATTCACGTGCAAAGTTTCTTGTTTCATCAACGTTGTTTAATATGTATTCCATTGACCTACTCCAACAATAATAAATCGTCTTCAAGTTTGTGTATAGTATCACGCAATTCAGCCGCAATTTCAAACTCTAAATCTTCGGCAGCCTTGTGCATCTTTTTTGTTAATTTTTTAATTTCTGTCCGGATACTTTCTGCATCCATCACGCCGCCCGATTTATCGTATACGAACCGACGGGTTTTATCTGTCTTTTCTTCCTTGTCCCCAACTTCATCAAACACAGCCTTTGTAATCGTCTTGGGTGTAATGTTGTGTTCGGTATTATATGCCATTTGTTTTTCACGACGCCGAGCCGTTTCATCCAACGCTGCACGCATTGAATCAGTTATTGTATCACCATACAAAATCACATGCCCATTTGCATTTCGTGCAGCACGTCCAATCGTTTGTATTAATGATCTGGTTGAACGCAAAAATCCCTCTTTGTCCGCATCCATAATTGCAACCAGTTCACATTCTGGAACATCCAAACCTTCACGCAACAAATTGATTCCAACCAAGACATCATATTTACCCATACGCAAATCACGCAACAAATCGATACGTTCCAGTGTTTCAATATCACTGTGCAGATATCTTGCACGAATACCATTTTCATTTAAATAATCGGTTAATTGTTCCGCCATTTTTTTGGTAAGTGTTGTCACCAATGCACGCCCAGATATTGTTTTCAATGTGTTCAACAAATCGTCAACTTGGTGTTCTGTTGGACGAACATCACAAATTGGGTCAAGCAACCCTGTGGGTCGAATAACCTGTTCGGACACAATACCATTTGATTGATTCAATTCCCATTCTGCCGGTGTTGCCGATACAAATATAGTTTGCGGACGAAGACTGTCCCATTCTTCAAATGTTAACGGACGATTGTCAACGCACGCCGGCAAACGAAATCCATATTGTGACAACGTTTCCTTGCGCGCACGATCACCACGTGACATTGCACCAATTTGAGGCACCGTCACATGACTTTCATCAATAAACAAAATTGCGTCTTTGGGCAAATACTCGAACAACGTTGGCGGTGGTTCACCCGGTGCACGCCCAGTCAAATATCGTGAATAGTTTTCAACCCCACGGCACGTCCCAGTTGATTCCATCATTTCAATATCGAAATTCACACGTTCACGCAGTCTTTGTTCTTCGACATACTTCATATTTTCATGAAAGTATTGCAAGCGTTCTTCTAAATCTTGGCGAATGTTCCCGATTGCATTAACGATGCTTGGCATTGGTGTTGCATAGTGTGTATTTGGATACACAGCAATTCTATCAAGCATATTTAACTTGGCCCCGGTCAACGTATCAAATTTCCAGATTTCATCAACTTCGTCACCAAAGAAAGATACTTTCCAACCACGATCCACAGAATGCGACGGAAATATATCCAGTGTATCGCCACGCACACGGAAATCACCACGTACCGGCGCAACATCATTACGTTTATATTGTATATCAACCAAAGACCGAACAACGTCTGCGACACCCATTTTATCGCCACGACGTAATACCAATTTCATTCCAGAATACTCTTCTGGGGAACCCATACCATAAATTGAAGACACCGACGACACAACGATAACATCACGTTCTTCCAACATGGCACGTGTTGCACTGTGCCGCATACGATCCAATTGATCATTAATTGATGCGTCTTTATCGATATATGTGTCTGTTGTGGGGACATATGCTTCGGGTTGGTAATAATCATAATACGACACAAAGTATTCGACGTGATTATGCGGGAAAAACGATTTCATTTCTGTATACAATTGCGCCGCAAGAATCTTGTTTGGCGCCATGATTAATGCCGGGCGTCCCAATTCAGCAATTACATTTGCCATTGTAAACGTTTTGCCGGACCCCGTCACCCCAAGCAAAACCTGGGATCGACGCCCAGAACGAACACCCGCCACCAATTCATTTATTGCGGTTGGCTGGTCGCCCATCGGGGCATAAGAACTTTCAAGATTAAATACTTTTTCGGCCATTTTTTTATTCACAAATAACAATATAATCTATTATAATCAAAAAACAAGGGGAAGAGAGAGTATGGCAATCAAGCCCAGATATAAGCGCAGAATGGCATGGACCATGGTCGGCATTGCCGCTGGGGCTGTTGTTGCTGTGATATTTGTACCGCCGGCAATCACCCTGAATTACATGAAGCCCCAATTAATCGAGGCAATCAAATCCCAGACCGGCATTTCGCCCGAAATCAATGGCAATGTAAAATTCAGTTTACTGGGACGTGCAACAATTGTTGCACACGATATTGTCGTTCCATTTGGAAACATCCATTCGGCGATGTTTTCTGTGCCATGGTTCAGCGTTTTTAACCCGGCCAATGCAAAATTAGATGGTCCTGTTTCTATATATGGCGGAAAATTTAAAATAGACAATTTAAATGCGTTTGATTTCAACACTAAAATCACGCTTTATAATTCGACGGTCGAATTTTTATCGCACGACTATAACATTGTTCGAGGCGAATTGATGGACGGCAAATTCAATGGCATTGTTCGCACCGCCCAGCACAAATATGACATCACGTTTGAAAATGACGAATTCACTGTTCGCAATCAAAATAATAAACTGGAAATCGTGGGCCAATTATTCAGCGACGGTTCCGCCAGTGGTCAAATATCTATTGAAACAGATAACATAAACAGATGGTTTGAATTCCAAGAACCAAAAATATACGAACCAGTAAATCTAAGCATGGATTTTATGTGGGACGGCGGCACCGGATTTGATTTTCAAAACATTGTCGCAAACAATGTGACCGGAAACATAAAATTATATCCAGACGGACGTCGTGATATTCAATTGGCGTCCAGTGATATCGATTTTGATTTTTCATTTCTGGCACGTCCGGGAAAATTTTTACACAACACAAAAGTTAATATAGATTTTTATGGCAATCTTAAATTCGACGACCAAGAATTTAACCATATAAAAATCGCAGCCGTTGGTACAGAAGACAAATTACAAATCGGTTCGATTATCGCAGACGATGTCGCAATCACGGGCGGAACAATTGATGCAGATGGCGCCCACGACATAATGGTCACGATGCCGCTTTATAACAAAAGCACGTCTTGTCTTTTTTCTGGCACACCAAACACATGGCAATGTGCAACATATACACACGGCAGTCTTTCTGGGACACTTAACGTTAATGGTGATGAATTTAATATAACGGCAAAGTCCAATATCAAAATGCCAGACATAAATACAGTTCATGAATACGCATTACGTTTTGGCACACATGGAACTGTGGATTTTGAATTTAATGATGCGGCGGGAACACTGACAATAAACGGCGACAAAAACAGACCGGAATTTCGTTTTGCCAAAAACAAAGACCTGGATTGGCTGGGGGTAAAATTCCCGTTTTTACCAAAGTCCATGCAAGACGCCACAGGTAATTTCAAATGGGAATCTGGGGCGGTTGTTTTTCAACCACACGATGCCACATGGCAGATGGCAATTCAAAACAATTTCTTTTATATATACGGCAAAAATTTCAAGACATGGTTCCCCGGCATCGACTTGCAAATGTTGCGTGACGGAATCTATACTGTATCTGGGGAATACAAAAACAATATAACATCCGATTTAACAATAAGCGTCGCAAATCACGTTTTTACGGGGTCTGCGGTCGGCAATGCAATAACATTAAAAACAGATGTATTAAACCTTGATTCGTTTTTATCACCAAAATACCTTGCACGATACGAAGAATTGTCTTTCTTGACATCACATCCATTAACAGTTCCTTTTGATTTGGGTATCGAAGTTTCGTTATCTGCCGACCAACTGATATACGACGACAACGAATATAATAATTTCGTCTATTCGTTAAAGCCTGCGACACAAACATTTTCAATTACCGATAACGCACATGGTAATATACTTGCGACAATTACACGCAATGGCACCGACTATGCTATTGAACTGCAATTAAACAAATTCGAAACACATGGAAAACTGTTGCGGGACACAATGCCGCTTAACATAAGCGACACCTATGTCACAGGCGACATAAAAATGAAAACGTCTGGTCATATTGCGCACGACATTGAATACAATTTGGACGGCGATATCGATTTAACATTTACTGGCGGCTATATAGACGGAATTGGAACAGACGGTTTTTATTCATCTGCGGAAAACATCACTATTCTTAATGCCGAATACGCATTAAGCGATGCTTTGAACGCCGGTACCAGTCGATTAAAAACGTTGCATATTATCGGGCATTATCAAAATGGTAATTTCGACAGCACAGAACCATTAACAATATCATTGCCCCATGTTGACGGCACTGGTGCATTAAAAATAGAAAACGGACAAATGTCTGCGAATTTCTATTTAGTATTGCGTGGCACGGCCCCAGAACCCGCCCCCATAGATTTAACATTAAACACAAATGGCGAACGGACATATTCATTATCCGAAATAATGCAGAATTTTGATCCATCTTATATGCGACAGTTCGTCAAAAACCACGATAAATTTTAATAAAAAAAGCCGGCAAATGCCGGCCTTTTTTATTAGTTCTTTTTTCGAACCTGGATATGGACATCTCGTAACTGTTGTTCGGTCACTTCGTTCGGTGAACCCATCAACAAATCTTGCCCACGTTGGTTTGCCGGGAAAGCAACTGTTTCACGCAAACTTTCACCAGTTCCCAAGATTTCAGAAATCAAACGATCTATACCGAAACCGAAACCACCGTGCGGCGGAGCGCCATATTTAAACGCTGTGTACAGTGCAGAAAAGTTCTTTTCGACCGCTTCCATTGGATATCCGGCAATATCGAAACAGACCTTCATGACATCTGGGTTATAATTACGCAGACCACCACTGCACATTTCAATACCGTTTATAACCATATCAAATTGTGCGGCCTTGATTGAAAACGGATCTTTGGTTTTCAATTCTTCCAATGTCGCTAATGGATACGAGAACGGATTGTGTGTGAACTTTGGAGCCCCACCCCGATCTTCGTCTGGTTCAAAGAAAGGAAATTCATCAACCCAACAAATCGCAAAATCACGTGGGTTTACCAAACCTAAATCGGCGCCCAATTTATTACGCAATTTGCCTGCGGCTTTTGCAGCTTTTTCCTCTGTGTCGCAAATAAAGAATAACGATGAATTGTCGCCCGATATTTCACGCAGTTTTGCAATACGTTCCGCATCCAATTTTTTTGCCACTGGGCCTTTGGCTTCGTCGGCAAAAACAATATAACCCAATCCACCAAGTCCCAATTCTTTGGTTGCGTATTCGCCCAACTTGTCAAACCACGAACGTGGCTTGTCCGCAGAATTTGGCGCCGGCACAGCACGCACCACCGCACCATTTTCCACAGCATTTGCAAAAATTCCAAATTCGGAACCACGGAAAATTTCACTGACATCGTGAATTATAATCGGGTTGCGCAAATCTGGTTTATCCGAACCATATTTCAACATGGCATCATCAAATGATATATGCGGAATTTCCGGATAAACATTTGCATCTGGGGCAAACGTTTTTATCAAGTCTGGAATAACGGCTTCGCCGACTTTTTGAACATCTGGCAAATCAACGAACGACATTTCGACATCCAATTGATAAAATTCCAGCAATCTGTCCGAACGCAAATCTTCATCACGAAAACAAGGCGCAATTTGAAAATATCTATCAAAACTTGCCGCTTGTAATAACTGTTTAAACATCTGTGGCGCTTGGGGCAACGCATAGAACTTTCCATGGTTCAAACGACTTGGCACCAAGAAACAACGTGCACCTTCGGGCGAATCCGCCGTCAAAAGTGGTGTTTGGAATTCTGAAAACCCAAGTTCCCACATTTTATCACGCATCCACTTTATCATTTTATTACGCATCAAAATGTTGTGATGTAATTTTTCACGACGCAAATCCAAGAAACGATATTTATAGCGCAATTCTTCGCTTGTGTCTTCATCACCGAACACTTGGAACGGCAAAGTTTCTGCGTTGGTTAAAACCTTCCAGTCTGTTGCCTGGATTTCAATATGTCCCGTTGGAATTTTATCATTAATTTGTTCTGCATCACGTGCGACAACCGTCCCGGTTATTTGAATCACAGATTCCGGATGCACCTTTTCCAGCGCTTCATTACCGCCATCAAACACAATCTGGGTAATACCGTAATTATCGCGCAAGTCCACAAATAACAAAGACCCGTGATCACGTTTACGATGAACCCACCCCGACAGTGTCACTGTTTCACCAACATTTTTTTCGCACAGTTCGCCACAAGTATGCGTTCTGTACTTTGATTTCAAAGATAACATTTCGACCCCTTTTTATTTTTTTTACGGGTACAAAAATTCAAAATTGGATTTTGGCACCCATCATTACGTTCGCAGGGGCGCAAATGTTTGCGCGGTGCCACCCCGCATTTATTACTTTTATTGAGGTTAAGAGCTCTGTGATTGTCAGACACGTCAACGCCCCGCCCCCGAAAAAATTGTGTAAACACATCATAAACCCAAAAATTTGGTTTTGCAAGTAATATAAAAAACCGGGCAACGCCCGGTTTTTAATTATTTTCTTTTTGTTGTTTTTCGATATACGCCAACAAACGCTTTGGTTGGATACCCATTTCTTTTAATTGTTCGATTGCGGCCTCGTACTTATTCTTGCGGACTTTAATAGGTGCACCATGCAAAGCGACATTCCGGCAAATTGCACGCAATTCTGTTTGTCGCAATTGTCTTGTTAAATTACCCGCGACACGCACCATATCTTTTTCGCCGTTTTGATAAATACTGCCCAGAGCAACCCATATATAACCAATATCCGAATTCAAGTTGTTTGGTAACAACAATTCGCCACGTGGCGCACGTATGATAAAGTTTTTGCCCTTGCGTTTAATCACTGTATCACGGCCAATCTTGATACTTTTTGCCGCCAACACATTTTCAGAATGTTCAAGCCCGACGTGTTTTGAGCCTTCCTTGGTAAGGATTTGCGGATCTTTTTCAAACACTTTATAGAATTTGAAAAATCTAACCCCTGTTGTTTCAACAATGATTTTTTCTCCACTGAACATTGCGTTCAAAATATCAGCCAAAATATCTGTTGTGTTAACTTTTTTTGGCATAAGAAACTCCTTTGTTTTGTCAAAGATAATTTTATCACAAAACCATAATATTAACAATAAAAATGGGGAAAAAGATGGGAAATCTATGGTGCCCTAAGCAAGAATCGGACTTGCGACTCGTCCTTACCAAGGACGTGTTTTACCACTAGACTATTAGGGCAACGCCCC
>JAFZXC010000033.1 GCA_017616975.1 Alphaproteobacteria bacterium | reverse complement strand
GGCAACAGATGCAGGAACGATTTTGGCACTGTTTTCTGGAAAAAATCAAAATCAGTTCGTAAATGTTCTGGAAATGACAGGGAATTCGTATTTGGGGTGCATTGGGCACTATTAATTCGTTAATATCGCTTGATTTATAGAATTTTCTTTGTATAATCGACAAGCAAAAAATCAAAAGGGTTATATTATGAAAAAAGGAATTCATCCAGAATACCATGAAATCAACGTCACAATGACGGATGGTAAAACGGTAAAAATGTATTCTTCGGTCAAGAAAGACTTGGTTTTGTCTACGGACAATTTGAATCATTCTGTGTGGACTGGTCAACGTACAAATACCGGTGATCGTGGTCAACGTGCTGCCGAATTCAAAAGCAAATTTGCTGGCTTTAAATTTTAAGTAGATTGCGGGGGGCAAGATGGAACTGCTGATCAAGGGTTCAACGGAATTAAACAAAATGTTTATGGCGTTGCAACGCACAGCAACCGGATTGCGCCATGATTTTGGAGAGGTCGAAAATCTGCAACAGTCACTGCGTGGGGCACGTGACTTTGTGCAAAAGGCCGAAGCCCGAATCGAAGAAAGTATTTTATCTGATTTGATGTTGGTTCGCCCAAGTGCAGGCTTGCTTACGCCGAACGTATCGCATGCGGGTGATGGTCGTGACGAATTTGTCTTGGCATTATCGGGTGCGGCAAATTTTGTTCGTGCAAATCCACATTTTGCAATTTCATTGGCATTACGTTCAAATGACAAAACGCAAATTGCGTTGGTATATTCGCCGATTGATGAACGTTTGTATTATGCAGAAAAAGGCTGTGGCGCATATGTGTTTTCGGCGTTTCATTCCGCCAAGATAAAAGTTTCTAATTTAAAAGAAGAATCTGATTTGACGGTTGCATACAATACAACCGATAACCGTAAAACAATTGGTGATGTTCGTCGTACGGGTTGTCCGGCACTTGATTTGGCATGGGTTGCATCGGGTAAATTTGACGGTTTTGTTTCCGAATTGTTGGACTTTGCGGAAATTGCTGCTGGCGAATTGTTGGTGCGTGAGGCTGGCGGAAAAATCGACATGGGTGCAGACCTGGTGGTGACTAACGGTCAAATTGAATTATAAGTTGACGCCCATTTGGGCGTTTTTTTGTTTTTATTTGCAAAGAATAATTATTTGTCTTAAACTTAACCTTAACATGAAATTCAAGAAAGTTCTGCGTATTTTATTACATGTTGTGTTTTGGACTTTTACCGCAGCAATTGCGGCATTGGCGGCGCTTATCTTTATTTATGGAAATGATTTACCAGACTATCGTAAATTGGCAACGTATGCGCCACCGGTGGCAACACGTCTTTATGCGGCAGATGGTTCATTGTTAATCGAATACGCCGAAGAACGTCGTGTGTTTATTGACTATGATGATATGCCGGCGCAACTTGTAAATGCATTTGTTGCCGCCGAAGACCAAAATTTCTGGACTCATCCTGGCATTGATGCCCAGGGGATTCTTCGTGCTGTGATTAATAATGGCGCACGCATGTTGGGATTTAATACGAATTTTTCTGGTGCATCAACTATTACGCAACAGGTTGCCAAGAATTTCTTTTTAACCTCTGAACGCAGTATTTCCAGAAAGATAAAAGAGGCTATTTTAGCACTGCGTTTGGAACGGACTTTTTCAAAAAAGCATATTATGACCCTGTATTTAAACGAGATATTCCTGGGGGCACGTGCATATGGTGTCGGGTCGGCGGCATTAATGTATTTTAACAAGCCTGTGTCTGAATTGTCGTTGGCGCAATGTGCGTTTCTTGCATCGTTGCCCAAGGCACCAAATGACCGAAATCGTGCTGTGGAACGTCGAAACTATGTTTTGCGCCGCATGATGGAGGAAGGCTATATCACCAAAGACCAGGCGGATGAGGCTGCAACCGAAGAATTGAATATCAACAGCGGTTTTACCGAACAAATGGATACGGCGTTTCAGTATTTCGCCGAAGATGTTCGTCGGCAATTGTTAAACGTTCTTGGGCGGGACGTTCTTTATAACCAGGGGCTTTACATCAAAACAACCATCGATCCAAAATTGCAACGTGCCGCAACAAACGCATTGAACAAAGAATTGGATAGATATAACGAAGGCAAAACCGATAAATTACAAGGTGCAATTATTGCAATGAATCCGCATACAGGACGTGTGTTGGCTATGTCGGGCGGACGCAGTTTCAGTGAAAGTTCATTTAATCGTGCAACCCAAGCTTATCGCCAAATCGGCAGTACGATTAAACCGTTCGTTTATCTTGTCGCACTTGAACGTGGTTATTCGCCAGAACATTTATTACTGGATGCGCCAATCGTTGGTATCAGAGAAAATGGCATTGAATGGAAACCTGAAAATTATGATAAAAAATTTTTGGGGGATGTGCCATTACGGTTGTCATTGGAAACATCGCGAAATGTGACAACAGTGCGTTTGGCCCAAGAAATTGGCCCAGAAAACGCAATTGAAATGGCCCAGCGATTTGGTGTTTATCCGCATAATATGAAAAATGTAAATGTGTCTATGGCGTTGGGTGCGGGCGAAACAACGTTGCAGAAATTGGTGTCTGGGTATTCGGCTTTTATTAACGGTGGGCACATTATTGACCCAATACTTGTTGATTATATCCAGGACAGATATGGTCGTTCCATCGAAGGTGAACCCCAAAAATTCGTTGCATGGTCAGATGATTTGTTGCCGCCCAACGATGATGTTAATACTCATCCGTTGGTTGATGCACAAAGTTTGTATCAAATTGTTTCGATTCTCCAGGGGGCTGTTGAACGTGGAACCGGACGCCAGGCTCGTGTTGATGGACATACTATCGCTGGGAAAACGGGTACAACAAATGACGTCAAAGACGTGTGGTTTGTTGGTTTTTCAAAAAATCTTATTGCGGGGGTGTATTTGGGATATGATACGCCAACACCGTTGGCCAAAGGTTCGGGCAGTCATATGGCCGCACGTGTGTTTGCAGATTTTATGAAAACGGCACTTGAAGGTGAAACAAATCAGCCTTTCCCGATTCCCGATGGGTTGACGTTTGTTCGTGTGAATCGTCGTACTGGAATTGCGGCATCGGCAGATCCCGATGGCACAATTGTGACCGAAGCGTTCAAAATCGGTCAAAAGCCAAATCCGGCATCTGTGAAACAGACGTCTGGGACATCAAGCCCAGTGGTCGGCGGTGTATTTTAATTTATTCTCTTTGATTTTATGATATAATAGCCCTTAGGTTAATGGGGGAAAATATGAAAAAATTTTTGTTTTGTTTGTTGTGTGTTTTTGCGCTGGGGGCATGCAGTCATGATGATGACAAACCGGTTTTGCGTTGCGGTGGTTATGACGTTCAAATGGATGTTTTGCCCGATGGAAATTCAATCAAGGCGAATATAAATGGTGATGAATTAGAGTTGGTGATTGTTCCGTCTGCTTCGGGATCAAAATACAGCGGTGTTTTGAATGATATTGTCGTCGTTTTGTGGGAAAAAGGCGAAACGTGGACGATGATGTTGGACGAAGAAGAAATAATTGATTGTGTGGCCAAATAAAATTTATTTTCTGGGAAAAATGTGATAAAATGTCAGCATAATAAGGAGAACGTTATGCTGACTAATTTTTTCTTGAAAACAGGCTTTTCTTTTTTCAACAGCGGTTGGACACAATTTGCATGTGGTTTTGGGTTTGCGTTTTTGATTATGCTGATTTTTGGTCGCCCATTTATACGTGCAATGCATGTTTGGCAGAAAAAGGGTCAGCCAATAAGTGAAAATGTTCCAGAATCTCATCGGGCCAAGGCGGGAACCCCAACAATGGGCGGTATTTTGCTGGTTGGCGCAATTATATTAGCAAGCGTTTTGTTTATGCCGTTATCAAATGCAACGGGTTGGATTGCTTTGCTGGCACTTGTAATGTTTGGAATGCTTGGGTTTGCTGATGATTATAAGAAAGTATCCAGCCAATCGGTCAAGGCATCAAATGGATTAAGCCCAAAAATGCGTCTGGGAATCGAAGCGATTTTTGTGGTGATTTTAGCGTATCTTATCAATAAAACGATGCCGGCATATATGCCAGAATTATCATTGTCGTTTGGTTCGTGGATTGTATTGCCACTGGGGTTGTTATATTACGTGTTTGCGTATTTTGTGATTTGTGGTTCGGCAAATGCAACAAATATCACAGACGGTTTGGACGGTATGTTGGCAAAACTGTATATGCCGGTTTTGATTGTGTTAGTGGTTGCGTTATACGGTGCAACACGAATTGGGTTTATGGATACAGTTGCGTTTTTGCCGGAAACAAGTGGTTTGTATGCGGTATTGGGCGCAACATTTGGCGCTGTGTTGGGCTTTTTATGGTATAATGCAAAACCGGCTGCGATATTTATGGGCGACGTTGGTTCGTTGGCACTGGGGGGGCTGATGGGAACGGTCGCAATGTTGTTAAAATGCGAAATTGTTATGGGTGTCGCAGCGGGTATGATGGTGCTTATACTGTTATCATCGTTCGTACAAACAATGTGCTTTAAAATAACCCGTAAAATAAGCGGAACAGGGCGCCGGGTGTTTTTGCGTGCGCCACTGCATCATCATTTCGAAGAACTGGGGTGGGCTGAAACGAAAATCGTGGACAGATTCTTTATCTTGTCTGTGATGTTTTCTGGACTTGCGTTAGTGATATTGAAATTCGCTTAGTCACATGGGGGCGACAGTATGTTTAAACGAACCGAAGAAAGCAGATTAACCAGTTGGTATTTTGAAGTAGATAAACATTTATTGCTGCTGGTTTTGCTGATGATACTTGTCGCAATCATTATTGCGATATCAAGTGGTTCTGCAAACTTTGTTCGTACGGCTGGCAAAGTAGAATGGTATGGATTTTTTGTACGCATGATAAAGTTTTCGGTTGTTGGAATCGCAACAATGATTGGCGTCAGTATGGCAAGCCGTAAAACAATTCTTAATATATCATGGATTGACCTGATTGTGTGTTTTATATTGTTATTGGGGACTCTTGTCTTTCCGCATACAATAAACATGTCAAGACGCTGGTTCGTTTTGCCCGGGGTGTTGCGTATAATGCCGTCCGATTTAATGAAGCCCGGATTTGTAATCATCACAGCGTGGTTTTTTGATAAAATGAAATCAATTTATGGCAAAGATGTGTTCGATTTTAAACGCACTTTGTTCCAGTTAAAAACATGGTCGTGGGGTTGGTATTTGATTCCGTTTGCAATTGTATTGGGAATTTTATATTGGCACCCAGATTTAGGAACAATGGGATTGTATTTGGCGACTTTTGGCACGATGCTTTTGTTGGCGGGATTGCCAATGCGGTGGGTATTATCGCTTGCTGGGGCCGGAATTGGATTTGGCTTTTTAACTGTGTTGATAAAGCCGCACGCACTCGCCAGATTATTGTCTTTCTTGGGCCCCATAGATCCAACAAGCCAGGTTGGTATTGGATTGCGTGCGATACGTAATGGCGGTCTATTTGGTGCAGGGGACAAGGCGGACATTGTTGAACATTTAGCAATGGCAGAAAGTGATTTTGTGTTGTCGGTTATTTCCGAAAACTTTGGCGCCATTGCATCATGCGGATTGATATTTTTATTGTTGGTTGTTGTTGTTCATCTTATCAATCAGTCGAAGTCTTTGCGTGATGAATTTGCGTCCAGTGCAGTTGCAGGAACGGCAGCTATGTTTGGTTTCCAGTGTTGTATAAACCTTGCATCGACACTTAGGTTAATGCCAGCCAAGGGGATGACTTTGCCGTTTATATCACACGGGGGCAGTTCATTTGTGTGCTATTGTTTATTGTTTGGTATGGTTTTGGCGTTGATACGTGAAGACAAGTGGAAATAGGGGGAATAAATGAGAATTTTTATTGCAACAGGTGGAACCGGGGGACATGTATATCCAGCATTGGCGGTCGCTACAGAATTGGTTGAACGTGGACACAAAGTGACCATATCGTGCGATGGTCGTGTTGATAAAATGGTGCGTGATGGCAAACCTGGAAAGTCCCGTGTTGTTCACGTTTGGGCATCTGGGGTTGGTGCAAAAAGTCGTATCAGTCAAATATATGCGTTGTTTAAAATCGGTCTTTCCGCATTGGCATTGACATTGCGTTTTATGATTTTTCGTCCAGCACGTGTTGTTGCGTTTGGTGGATATGCGTCTGTGCCGGCGGTGTTTGCGGCACATGTATGGCATATACCAACATTTTTGCATGAACAAAATGCGGCTATTGGACGTGCAAATAAATTTACAATGCGATGGGTCAAAACATTGATGACAAGTTTTCCAACGGTTGATGGAATGCCCCAGAAAACGTCCGCAAAGGTGGTTTATACCGGGTTGCCGGTGCGTCGTGATTTTATCCAGGCCAGTGGTGCTAAATTGCCAAACAAATCACATCTGTTGGTGACGGGGGGGTCGTTGGGTGCGCAAATTTTGGACGAAGTTGTCCCAGAATCAATTGCAAACATGAAAAATAAAAAGATTTTTGTCACACATCAAACTCGTCCAGAAAACGTTGAAAAATTACAGCGGTTTTATGCAGAACATAAAATTCGTGCCAATGTTTTATCTTTTGTTCATGATATGGCTGGCGCAATTGCTGATTCTGATTTGGTGATATCACGTGGTGGCGCAAGCACTGTTATTGAATTAGAAACAATTGGACGTCCGGCAATAATCGTGCCGTTGGGAATAAATCCAGACCAGGCAGCAAATGCGGCATCATATGCACGTCTGGGGGGCGGTTTTGCAATTGAACAATCATCTTTTACGCCAAAGTGGCTGTCTTCGACACTGGACGAATTATTTGATAATCCGTCACGTTTAAACAAGATGGCGGAAAAATCACGTGTGGAAAATCATGCAGTTAAATTAATTGCCGATACGGTCACAAAATAAACTTCATATAAACAGAAAAAATGTCGTATTGACAGGGTGGTAAGTATATTGCTAGCATAACAATATACATATCCAGGAAGCGTAAGGGGGCACACCATGTCATTCACAACCAAACCAATTTCATTGTTTGTCACCGTATCGTTATTGTCGGTGTTATACGTCATGTCGGCAACGGCAACAACATATGATACACGTCAGACGATTGCGGATGTTGGCGTTGAAACATACAGCGGTGATACATTTTCGGACCTTTCATTGACTGATGAATCTGTGGCAGTTGGTGGTGCGGTTTTTAATGAGGGAACATTAACAATAAACAATGGGACAACGTTCACTGGAAACAGCGTAAATGCAAACGGTGAATCCAATGGGAAAGAAGCATTTGGTGGTGCCATTTGTAATGCGCCGGGTGGGATAATTAATTTAAACAATACAACATTTACAGATAATCACGCCAATGCGACGGGAAGCATGTATTCAAATTATGCAAATGGCGGTGCGATTTATAATGATGGGTTATTGGGGTTTTCTGGAACAAACATATTCAGGGGCAACAGCGCATCCCGTGCTGGTGGTGCAATTTATACAAATACCAGTTTGACCATAGGATATGCAACGTTTGAAAATAATTCTGCGGGGGTGTATGGTGGTGCGATTTATCATGGTGGTGCCGATACCGATCTTGTTGTTGAGTCTTCAACATTTAATGGAAATGATAATTATGCAATATACTCAGATAGTGGTGCAGGTAGTAGTGTTCAGGTATCCCTTAGAAAGGGGACTGTGTCAATTTCAGATTCCAGTTTTACAAATAATGAAGACCCAGTGATGACATTATATCGTAACGGCTTGTATATCGATAATACCGAATTTATTAACAATAGTGGCTATAGTGCTGTTTATGGAATGTACACGACGAATGTTGAACTGAACGATTTAACGTTTCGTGGTAATAATCTACGAGGTGGTTTGATTGATATTATGGATGCCGGCCTGTATTCCCAAAGTGCCAGTTTAACCATCAGTAATGTAACGATGGAAAACAACACGATTGAGGGTGCTGCGATTGAATTGGGTGCATATAGTGCAGCTGCGGCAACAGTAGAAAACATTACAATAGATAATAATGTTTCAACAAGTTATGGTACCATAATGGGTACGTGGGGGGATACCGACACGGAAATGACCAATATCACAATAACCAATAACAAAAAATTTGACGACTTAATGGTTCTTGGTAGAAGTACAAATTTCAATGGAACAAATACTTTTCTGAACAATGGTTGGGCTGAAATACGTAATTGGGATACAGTTACATTTAAAAATGGTTCAAACACAACGATGGATAGGGGCGGCATATATGGCAGTAATGGCACCGACAAAGGTGGCACAGTAATCGTTGAAAATGGTGCGACATTGAATTTAGGGGTCGGTACAGTTAGACAAAAGATATTTACACTGAATGGTGTTGTTAACGGTGAATTGTCAACAGACCCGAATATTAGTTTATCTTTTGATGTTTTTGATACGTTCGATGGAACGGGCGAATTGAACTTATCACTTGGTGGTATTGGAACATATGTAGTGTTTGAAGATAAAGTGTTTGACCATGAACATGTTCATGTCATAGATTCGCCATTATTGACATACAGTTGGAACAACACATGGGATACAATTACCGTCGGGTTAAGGCCGGCGGATGAATTGGTGACAAATGCGGGATTATCACCGGCGGTGGCACAGCATATTACCGCAGTATCACAATTGGGGCAAATGCCAGATGATGAAACATTGGACAATATGTTTGCCACAATGAGTTCTGCAGAGTTAGAGGCGTGGTTTGTAAATTATTCAAATGAAGCTAATGCACGTGAAGCCGCAATAGATGCATTGTTGTCCGGAAATACCGAATACATTGAAAAAGAAAATGCAAAATCTGCACCTGCACAACAGGCGATTTCGCAATCGGTTGCAACGGCGATTCAGGGGCAAACAATAAACATGGCCGGCAATCGTATGTCAATTGCGGCGCCGTCTGGACGTAGTGGTGGTGATGTCAAGGCGGACTTTGGCATATGGGCCCAGGGTTTGTTTAACAAATCACAATATACCGGTAAATTTGATAGTAATACGGTTGGTGTCGCATTGGGCGCAGATGTTGCATTAAATCGGCACTATATGGTTGGTGTTGGATATGCGTTTAACAAATCCAAAGTTGATGCGGATAATATCGGACATACAGATGTTGATACGCACAATGTGTTCCTGTACGGGCAATATAAACCATCACAATGGTTTGTTAATGCGGTGTTGAACTATGCGATGTCTTCCTATAAAGAAAGCATAAAGCAATACGGACTGTTGGAAATCGGTGGCGAATACGATGTGAACACATTTGGTGGACAAATCGCAACTGGTTATGATTTCCGTAATGGTATTACACCAGAATTGGGACTGCGTTATATGCACATTACCCAAGATGACTATGACCGCAGCCACTATGATATGCGTATCGCTGGGGCGGACGGCGACTTTATGACCGGTGTTATTGGTGTAAAATATGCACCACAATTTAAGTCTGGTAAAAATTGGATGTGGACCCCAGAATTACGTGCAGCCGCAAAGTACGACATTTTGTCCGACGAAATGGAATCAACCGTCACAATGCCGGCTATGGCGTCGTATATCGTGCGTGGTGAAAGCCTGGCACGTGTCGGCGGTGAATTTGGTTTGGGCATAACAGGCAAATGGTGCGATGTGGAATTATCGTTGAACTATGATTTAGATGTTCGGAAAGATTTTACGTCACACACTGGAATGGTTAAATTAAGATATGAATTTTAGAAATCGCCCAGCTGGGCGATTTTTTATTTTGTTATGCATTTTGTGCTTGCCCCCGATTCGTCATTTGTTCTATGATTGAACTGGAAGGAAAGGAACAATGCATCGAATAACTGTATCCTTGGTGGCGGTTTTTATTGCATCAAATGCCTGGGGAGAGGTTCGTTTGCCGACGGTAAATGTTGCGTCTGCGGCGGTTTCTGCACGTGCTGCATTTGGTGAAGAAATCGCAAATGTTAAACCTGTGGCGGTGGCGCCCGTCGTAAAAACTCGTTCGGTTGTTGCACGTCCGGCAACAAAACAGTCGACAGTATCGCATGGTGAACGGGTTGCGTCGGTTGCGGATGTTTTGGTGCCACATCGTCCAAGTTCTGATTTGTGGGCGACAAATGATGCGCCATTACGCATGCCTCGGCCATCTGAATTTGCTGTGTTAAATGCGGACTTTGATTTGCCCGAAGAAAACATTGATGCGCCTGTATCAAATCATAATGTTGTTGCACGTAATACGGCGCCTGTGACTAAACATGAAGCATTAAGCGAAATCGACAATCAAATTGCTAAATTGATGGAATTGCAACGTCGTGCCGATGCAAGCGTTGGTGTTCGTTCGGCAAGTGTCACAGATGAACCGGAAAATACAAATGTTGAATCGGTCGTTGCACATAACGATGTAAAGCCTGTTGAAAATAAAAACGAAGATACTACGGTAAAATTGTCCCGTATGGTTGTTCCAATGGACAACGATGTTGTCGTGCGTACAGTTGAAAAAAATACGTCACCACGCATTACTGCGGCACGTAATGATATGTCTTCTATGTCGCCAACGGAATTGCGTCGTGCGTTTCGTAAAACGTTTTTATCGGAAAACAAACATCTT
Organism: Alphaproteobacteria bacterium; assembly: GCA_017616975.1. Lineage (GTDB taxonomy): Bacteria > Pseudomonadota > Alphaproteobacteria > Rs-D84 > Rs-D84 > Enterousia. The sequence goes on along the minus strand of JAFZXC010000033.1, from coordinate 12,663 downwards.
TCTACTTTCCAAATAGATGATCGTTTTGACACGGCAAGTGATATGAGTTCGTCAATCGAAGGTTTTACGGCTTCTCGTGATTTGTCTGAATCTGGTGGAATTCGTCCATTGGAAATCAAGATAAGATTCCGTAATGATGATTCAGCACTGTCTCGTGATAATTATACGTTATTGACCGAATATGCATCGATTGTGGTAAGTAATCCAAAACGTGCAATTCAAATCAGTATCCCACAAGACGTTATGAACAATGCCGACAATCGTAAATTAGCCGCACGCAGATTGGCAATTGTTGAACAGGTTTTGCGTGATACAGGCGTTTCTGAACAGCGTATTATGCCGGTTTTAGCGGCACGCAGTGATGACGGTTTCTTGTTGCGTATAATTTCAAACGAACAATTTGAAACGCTGACCCAGCAACAACGCAATTTGTTCGGTGATACGGTTGGTAAAAAGACATATAAAAGTATGTCTTGGTAAAATCATCGATGATGCGTGTGCATGATATTTTAAAATCGTTTATCGAATTTATTTATCCATCAACGTGTCCTTTGTGTGATGCACGTGTTTCGACACATGGTGAATTATGCGCAGATTGTTGGACATCATTTAATTGGATTGACGGTGCAAAATGTGTGAAATGTGGTTTCCCGTTTGCATCAAGTTTTGATATGTCGCCAAATATGTTATGTCCAACATGTGCCGCCGGTAAAAGTGAATTGGATGTAATTCGTTCTGCGTGTGTTTATGATGATGCATCACGTGCAGCAATGTTGCCGTATAAGCATGGTGGTCATACGCAATATGCGCATTTTATGTCACGTGCGATGATATGGGCGTTGCGTGATACAGACATTTCGCCCGATATAATTATGCCGGTGCCACTTGCAAACCGTCGATTGTTTCATCGTGGGTATAATCAGGCGACATTATTGGCACGACCAATTGCAAGGGCGTTTAATGTGCCATTAGATTTAGACAGTATTAGACGTAAGTATCGTGAAAATATGGGGCATAAAACAAGTTCGCAACGTGCCGCAAACGTTCACAATGTATTTGTGGTGCGGCGTCCCGATAAAATTCGTGGGCGCAAGATTTTGTTGGTTGACGATGTTATGACCACTGGGGCGACATTTAATGAATTAAAACGTGTTTTGGTTGATGCAGGTGCAGTGGCGGTATATGGCGTCACATTTTGTCGTGTTGCACACACAGCACAAAATTAATTATACAGATTATTGTGCAATGTTGAATGTGCCACGGCAGCCAATGCAATTTTATTTCTTTTCATTTCTTGTTCGATAATGCGTTTTGAACAAGCGTTAATCAATGCCACGATTTTGCGTTGGTATGTGTTCTGTTTTTTGGGATTCAATGGAATGGATATGTTTTCAAGTTCTTTAATAACTTCACGTTCTTCTGTTTCAATTGTGATTCTGCATTGCAACGTTGGAAACCCAAACGACATTTTATATGAACAATCAACATAACAATTCGACATGTCAAACATGTCCGCATCTGGTGGAAAATCATCAATAAACAGCATTGATAAAACCGGAATAGAGTAACATTTGTCACCAGCAGGATAATGCTCCACAGAAACGCTTTCTGTGGCAGCACTGTATTTTAATAAACTCAAAGTTGCCAATTCCATTTGTCCCGATTTTTATACACAAAATACGTATTGTCAATGTTTTCTTAGATTGATGTTTTGTGTGCTTGAAATTTGAATTTAATATGCTAAGATTTGGCGGTTAAACGTATTACATACTGGGGTTGGTTATGAAAATAGAATTGGGTAAAAACATAAATCCACGTGAACTGGAAACCAAAATCCAAGAATTTTGGGATAATAACAGTTTTTGGAACAATGATGTAAATTCTTCTAAAAAGTCGTTCTGTGTGATGATGCCGCCACCAAATGTGACGGGAAATTTGCACATGGGGCATGCGTTGGATAATGTGTTGACGGATATTATTTGTCGTTATAAACGTATGGCAGGCTTTGATGTATTGTGGCAACCGGGAACCGATCATGCGGCGATTGCAACCCAATTGTTAGTTGAACGCGATTTGTCAAAACGTGGAATAAACCCCAATACGATGACGTTGCAAGAAAAGTTAGATGCGGCATGGGCATGGAAGGAAGACAAGGGCAGCCAAATTTTAAATCAAATGCATGTTTTGGGCATTACGCCAGCATGGTCTCGTGAAAGATTTACAATGGATGCGGGGTTGTCAAATGCCGTTACCAAAATGTTTGTGAAAATGTATAATGCGGGGTTGATTTATCGTGATAAACGCCTTGTTAATTGGTGCCCAAAACAACAGACATCGGTGTCTGATTTGGAAATAGATACACGTGAAGAACACGGTAAATTCTATTATTTCAACTATCCATTGGTTGATGGTGGATTTATTGAAATCGCAACAACCAGACCCGAGACATTGTTTGGCGACCAGGCAATTGCTGTTCACCCAGAAAATGAAAAGTTAAAACATTTAATCGGTAAAAAGGCGATAATTCCACTTACCAATATCGAAATTCCAGTTATTGGGGACGAACATGCCGACCCAGAAAAGGGTACCGGGGCGGTGAAAATTACGCCGGCACATGACTTTGATGACTATGAGGTTGGGCTTCGTCATAATTTGGCAACGGTTTGTATATTGACGCCCACAGCGCATATGATTTCTGAATTGCCGGTGCCAGAAAAGTATTGGGGTATGGATCGGTATGAGGCACGTAATGCCGTTATTGCTGATATCGAAGCGGCAGGTTTGCTTGTTAAAATCGAAGACAAAATTATCCCGACACCATATTCAGAACGTGGTGGTGTGCCGGTGGAACCAATGTTAACGACCCAATGGTTTGTTGATGCAAAGAAACTGGCTGTGCCTGCAATCAAGGCCGTAGAAGAAGGTAAAATAAAGTTCTTGCCGGAACACAGATACAATTTGTTTATGTCATGGATGAACAATATCCGTCCGTGGACAATTTCTCGCCAATTGTGGTGGGGACATCATATACCGGCATGGTATGATGCAGATGGCAATGTATATGTTGCAGAAACCAAAGATGCGGCGGTTGAACAATCGGGTGGCAAAGAATTAACCCAAGACCCAGATACACTTGATACATGGTTTTCATCGGGAATGTGGCCGTTTTCAACGTTGGGTTGGCCAGAAGCAACCGAAGAATTAAAAAGATATTATCCAACAGATTATTTGTGCACAGGTTCAGATTTAATCTTTTTCTGGGTTGCACGTATGATAATGATGGGCATGTATGCTATGGATGACGTTCCGTTCAAGACGGTGTATTTCCACGGTATGGTTGTTGATAAATTCGGCAAGAAAATGTCAAAAAGCAAGGGTAATGGAACCGATCCGATGGACGCAATAAATAAATTTGGTGTTGATGCGTTGCGTTATTGGATTGCAACGGCGCCTATTGGAACAAATCTGCCGTATATCGAAGACGAAGTTAAACGTGGCTCGAAACTGTTAACAAAATTGTGGAACGTTGCAAAATTCGTTTTGATGAATTTGGAAGACTTTGATCCAAAAACAGCCGCCAAGGTTGAAATAGCAAATCGCTTTATCGAAGACAGATGGGTTTTGGCTGAAATGAACAATGCGATTGCAGGTGTGCGCAAGAATTTGGATAAATTTGATAACTATAATGCACGCACGGTGATTGATTCGTTCTTTTGGGAAATTTTGTGCGACCAGTATATTGAATTTATCAAAGACAGATTCTGGAGTCCGGAAAAATACAGTGCCGAATCAAAATTGGCGGCACAATGGACTTTGTGGGAAGTGTTGCGTGATATAATCGGTCTTTATGCGCCATTTATACCGTTCATTACCGAAGAATTGTGGCAAAAAATTTACCAAGACGTTGAAGGCGGTGAAACATTGCACTTGACCGCATATCCAGATACAGACAGCGCACGTGATACAGATGTGTCACAAATGCAAATCGCATTGGATATATTGCGGACCGTTCGTGGTATTCGTACAGAACGCAAGGTTGGTAATGGGGCTAAATTGGAAACACTTACAATTCCATCAAATACACCAGAAGTGTTGCATGGCGTTATTAAATCTGCGGCACGTGCAAATGAAATTGTGTTGGGTGATGGTGTTGACTTTGTTGTTGCAGAAACCACAGAGGCAAAATAATGGGTGATAAATACACCGAGGTCAGAAAACTGCAAGCGTATCAATGTGATCGCTATGGTAATGTTCGCCCATTGATTTTGATGAACGAATTGCAATCTATGGCGGACACACATGCAGAAAAAATCGGTGTGGGTCGCACGTTCTTGCTGGAACACAATTTAGCATGGGTTTGTATTTATTACTTGGTTGACATTATCGAATTACCACACGAAAACGAAGAATTGAAATTCATCACATGGCCGTCGGTTGCAGACAGTTTGCGCACTGCGCGTGATTTTGAAATTCGTGGGGCTGATGATCGTTTAATGGTGCGTGCGACATCACAATGGGTTTTAATTGACATGGAACGTCGTCGCCCAGTTGCACTGACCGATAAATTACCAATGGAAGCAATGGTAAATGAACGTGCATGGGATAGGTCTTTTGATAAGTTTGCAGACTTTATACCCGAAAAAACACATGTTATGAAGTGTCGTTTTGATGATATTGATGTAAATCAACATATAAACAATGCGGTCTATGCGGTGTGGGCAACGGAAAGCGTTGGGTATGTATATCGCAATGAACATAAATTGTGTGGCATTGAATTAAACTTTAAAAAAGAAATCAATCCAGACGAACCCGAAGTGGCAATTGATGTTAAAATCGATGGGGACACATCGTATCACAAAATTCGTACTGGTGATGTTGAACATGCGATTGTAATTTGCCACTGGGCAAAAAGAGAACAATAAAAAAACCGGCGAAAGCCGGATTTTTTATTTAATAACCGTATTAGTTAACCGCAGAAACAGCCAAACGTGCGCGACCCTTTGCTCTACGGCGATTCAATACATCGCGGCCGCTTTTCGTTGCCATTTTTTCACGGAACCCGTGCGTCTTTACACGGCGTGTTTTTGACGGTTGATATGTTCTTTTTGTTGCCATAACTAAATCCTTTTGCGGTGCCTATTTAATCACAGGTTTTTATAAAACGCAACCTTTTTATTTAGATTTTCCATCTTTTATTAAACCAAATTTTTTTAGCCCTTCAAGGAACAAGTAATAGACAAAAACCGCAGTGAAAAACTGCCAAAGTGGTAAAAATAAATGTTTTGTCGGTTCCATTTTCTATTTTTCCCTGATTTCTGGGATTTATTATATCACTAAAATAGTGTTTGTCAATGTGTTTTTTGGGCTTTATTTCTTGACCGATATGTTAAAATTTTGCTATGCTTTATATGCTAAAAACTAAGGGAAATATGGGATGTCAGAAATTATTGAAACAAACGAAATAAACGAGATTAAGGTTCCACAATCATCGTTGGAACATGAAATGCGAACAAGCTTCTTGGACTATGCAATGTCGGTTATTGTTGACCGTGCTTTGCCAGATGTTCGTGACGGTTGTAAACCTGTGCATCGCCGCATTTTGTATGTGATGAACGATGTGGCGCCGGCAACAAAATCAACGGTCAAATCGGCACGTATTGTCGGTGATGTTATGGGTAAATACCATCCGCATGGCGACAGTTCTATTTACGAAGCTATGGTCCGTATGGGACAAGATTTTTCTATGGGTGAAATGTTAGTCCAAGGCCAAGGTAATTTTGGTTCTCGCGATGGGGACAAGGCTGCGGCTATGCGTTATACCGAGGCACGCCTGTCAAAACTGGGTGCGTCTATGATGGACGATTTGGACAAAGACACTGTTGATTGGCAGCCGAATTTTGACGGCACTTTACAGGAACCAATCGTTTTGCCAACGAAATTTCCAAATTTCCTTGTGAACGGTGGTTCGGGTATTGCGGTTGGTATGGCAACAAATGTTCCAACGTATAATCTTGGTGAATTGTGCAATGGTATTTTAGCAATTTTGGACAACCCAGGCATTTCTGATGATGAATTGTTTGATATTATCCCGGGACCCGATTTCCCGACGGGTGGTGTTATTATGGGACGTTCTGGGGCGTACAAGGCGCACACAACGGGCCGTGGTTCAATAATTGTGCGTGCAAAAACGCACATGGAAACATTCCATGATCATCCTGCGATTGTTGTTGATGAAATTCCGTACCAGGTTAATAAATCACAAATGATTATCAAAATCGCAGAACTGTCCAAGGATAAACGAATCGAAGGTATCGCAGAAATTCGTGATGAATCGTCCAAGGAAGGTTTGCGTGTTGTTATCGAATTAAAGCGTGATGCAATCCCAGATGTCGTGTTGAACCAGTTGTTCCAATACACCGAAATGCAAACTAATTTCCCGGTGAATTTAATGGCGTTGAATCGTGGAAAGCCAATGCTGTTCAATGTGCGTGGTGTCTTGGATGCCTTTATCGAATTTAGAATAGAAGTTATTCGTCGCAGAACGATTTTCGATTTAAACAAGGCTCGTAATCGTGCGCACACATTGTTGGGGTTGACGGTTGCTGTGGGTAATTTGGACGAAGTGATTGAATTGATTAAAACAAGTCCAAATCCAGATGTCGCACGTGAACAATTGGTTTCACGCACATGGCATGCGGCTGATATCGAAAGTTATATTAAATTAATCGATGATCCAAACACCGAATATGAAAACGGAATGTTCCGTATGTCTGATGACCAGGCACGTGCAATTTTGGAATTGCAATTGCATCGTTTGACCGGTTTGGAACGTGATAAAATTCACAGCGACTTGGTCGATTTAGGCGCCCAGATAAAAGACTTGCTGGATATATTAGGCAGTCATGCTCGTATCGTTCAAATTATTCGTGAAGAAACAATTGATGAACGTGATAATTGGTCATCAAAACGTCGTACAGAAATTTCCGATGCAGAAATCGATATTGATATGGAAGATTTGATTGCACGTGAAGATATGGTTGTGACGGTTTCAAATACTGGATATATCAAACGTGTTGCGCTGGATACGTATCGTGCCCAAAAACGTGGTGGCAAGGGACGTAATGCAATGACAACAAAAGATGACGACTATGTCGTCCAAGTGTTTGTTGCAAATACTCATACGCCATTGTTGTTCTTTTCATCAAAGGGGCTGTGTTATAAATTAAAAACATACAAATTGCCCGAAGCAGCCGCTGCAGCAAAAGGTCGTCCGTTGGTAAATCTTTTGCCATTAGAAAATGGTGAAACAATCACTGCGATTTTGCCAGTTGACGAAGAAGAAGTGCAACGTGTTCAAGAAAGTGGCAAAGAACATTTCTTGATGTTTGCGACCAGCAGTGGCACAGTGCGTCGTAATCGTATGTCTGACTTTGATTCAATACGTGCCAATGGTAAGATTGCAATGAAACTTGATGATGGCGACAGTTTGATTTCTGTGTTGCCATGCACCGAAGACCAAGATGTGTTCTTGGCGACATATCGTGGTCGCTGCATACGATTCCCAGTAAACGAAATTCGTATCTTTGCGGGACGTAATTCAACGGGTGTTCGTGGACTTTCGCTTGGCAAAGATGATCGTATTATCGGGATGGCGATGTTGAATCATGGTGAAACAGATTCTGCTGTTCGTGCGGCATACATAAAACAAAGTCGTGCGTTGCGGCGTGCCGCCACCGGTATCGAAGAAGAAGCCGATGCCGAAGAAGAAACCACAGATTTGGTCTTGGATGATGCAAAAATGGCAGAATTGGCCGCAAACGAACAATTCATTTTGACGATTTCTGAAAATGGATTTGGAAAGCGCACATCGTCGTATGAATATCGTATAACACATCGTGGCGGTTCGGGATTTGCAAACATTAAACTGGGTGGCAAGAATACTGCGGTTGCAGGTTCGTTCCCAGTTGATAATAATCACGACATCATCATGGTGACAGACGGTGGAAAAATTATTCGCACCCCAGTCTGTGATGTTCGTATTGCAGGCCGTAGCACTGCGGGTGTGACGCTTTTCCGGACGGCTGAAAATGAAAAAGTTATGTCTGCAATTGCGATTGAACACGAAGATGAATCAACCGATGAAACCGGGTCTGTGATACAGGCACCAACAGAAACAACTGGTGAATAATTTGTGGGGACGATATGGACGGCGAATATTTTGTTTCGATAAACGAAGTTGCAAAACGTCTTGATATTCCGGCGCATACGTTGCGCTATTGGGAAAAGCAATTTCCAACCGCCATTCGTCCAACAACGGGTGCGGGTGGACGGCGCTATTATCGGCCCGAGACAGTTGAACGTTTAGAAACAATAAAATCGCTGTTGTATGATCGTGGTATGACGATTGCCGGGGTAAAAAAGATTTTGCACAACGGTGAATTTAATGATGAAGTAAATGCTGTAAAGTCGAATACAGATACAACGATGGTTTTCAGTCCAGTGACGGCGGCCCCAGATAAAAAATCATTAGAAGCCGCAATAAACTTTTTGGAACAGGCGAAAACTTTTTTGGAATAAATTCTGGAAATATGTTCATGAAAAAAATTCTGTTATGCACATTGTTGTTATTTACGCCAATGGTTTCGTTTGCGGAAAGTATTCCCAGCACGCCTAATAATGATGCGGATGCGTGGAAATACTATATCGCTACAGATATGGGTATATTTTTATCAGATGTGGAAATACACGATGATTCTTTTGTGAATTTTGGCGTGTCGGCGGCTTTGGAGTTCGGCGCACGGTATAATCGTTATCGTTTGGGATTAAAATTGAAAGATGCCGCAGAAACATCTGGTGTTTTACAGGCTTTGTTTGGACATACGGTTGGTGTTGAAAATGTTTCATTACGATTAAATGGATACTATGACTATGTATCACGTGAAAGTTTTGCGATGTATATTGGTGCGGGTTTGGGTGTTAATCACTATGACTATGAAATCAAAGAACAATATACGGGACGTGATGATCATAAACGTGGTTTATCATTTATTGGTGGATTAAATACAGGTATGTCTTTTGGTGGCGGACATTTGCGCTTTGATATCGGTTTTGCGTTTGATTATATATCTTTCCCGCAGACATATAGTTATGGTCCAACGGTTGGTTTGCGATATAATTTCTAGGCGTGAAAAATTAACAAAAAACACCGGTAAATGCCGGTGTTTTTTATCGATTTTTTTTGACCGAACAAGGTCGTGATTTTATGAACAATAATTGTGCGATTTTGGAAAAGAAATAGAAATGTTTTTTGTTTTTTATGATATAATAAAAGTTAAATAAAAAGGGTGTGAAATGGTCAGTATGGAAAAGTTCTTTGAATCATTTAAGCATAATTTTAAAACGGAACGTTTGGAATTGCGAATTTTAGAACCAACACTGGAAAATGCCAGATTGGTATGGGATGCAATCAAGGATGAAAATCCACAAGATTTTGCTTTTATACATTATTCGCCGAAATATGATAAAGCGTTGCCAGAATCGTTGGAAGAAACGCTGGAAACAATGAAAACTTATGCCGATGCATTTAAATTTAATGGGGTGCTTTGGTATGTGTTCCATGATGGTAAACTAATTGGTTTTCACGGGGTTTCGTACAACCAAGAAAATGACACAGTGAACCCAGGCAATGTCTGGTTTATTAAGTCTGCATGGGGACATGGTTTTAATCATGAAATTCATAATCTTTTGGAAAAAATAACATTTGAAGATTTGAAAATACATCGTATGAGTCGTCAATGTATGGCAAATAACGAAAGATCTCAAAAATCGATTTTAAGTAGCGGATATCATTTGGATGGACGGCTAAGAGAATATGCGAAATTATGTGACGGCAAATGGACAGATCATTTGATTTTTTCTAAACTTGCCGCCGAATACAAAAACTAAGTTCCGGGAAATTTAAAAGTAGTTATTTTGGCAGTCCCAACGGGAATCGAACCCGTGTTGCCGGAATGAGAATCCGATGTCCTGACCGCTAGACGATGGGACCAATAATTTGTGTGTTTCATTTTACACGCTAAATTTATCTTTTCAATCGTTTTATGTATTTGCACTTTTGAATAAACATTGATACGATATGAATTATTTCTTAGGACTTATATCGCAAGGGGGAAATACAGATGTTTCGTTTCGGTGGTTTTATAACAGGTTGTTTGGCGATTTGCATGTTGTCGTTTTCTGCTTTTGCACGGGAAAAAAGCACGGTGGAAAAAATCGGTGATTATATGCAGGTTATTGTTCCCGCCTATGCTTTTGGTATGGCAATGAACGAAGAAGGATGGGGTGGGGCAAAACAATTTGCATATGCTTTTGGTGCAACCGAAGCGGCGGTTTATGGCCTTAAATACACGGTTAACGAAGAAAGACCGAACGAGGCAGATAATCATTCTTTCCCGTCTGGACACACGGCTTCGGCAATGTCTGGGGCGTCCTTTATCCATGCTCGGTATGGCTTGGAACGTGCGATAATTCCATATGTTTTGACCGGATTTACGGCATATTCGCGGATTGATTCTAATAAACACTGGTGGTGGGATACCCTTGCAGGTGCCGCAATCGCAGGTGTTTTTTCATTTGCAATTGTAGATAGATATGATAATGTAGTCGTCCACGCTGGCCCAACAAATGTCGGCGTCCGTGTAAAATTTTAACGAACAGACTATATTATGAAATTACGATATATAACGATGTCCGACCCACGTGAAAACCTGGGGGTCGAAGAAACGCTTAAATTATTGAAACTGTCGCCATTGGCGGAACTGGGGGTCCAGGCACATCCATCGGCGATGATGTACGGCTTGAAACGCAATATATGGTTTAATAAGTTAGTGGATGCGATTGAGGTTTCCCAAGAATCGCCAAATATCGCACTGCACATAAATTATCAATGGTGTGATGATATGTGCAACAACGTTGTGCCGTATGAAATAGGTTGTTGGTTGAATTGTAAAAATAAAAAAACAGGTGAGCCAATCATCAAACGTATCCAATTAAATGTTGGTGATGGGGCGTATCTTTTTCGCACCCAAAAAGCGCGTGATTTGATTGCTCGTTTCCCAGATCGTGAATTTATTTTGCCATATAATACACGTGTTGCATCAAAAATGCAGATGTTGCATGGGACTGGCGTAAAATTTAATTTGTTGTTTGATGCGTCATATGGCACAGGCCGTGCCCCAGAAAAATATGAAGCCCCAATATACCCAGACGTGAATTTTGGATATGCGGGTGGTTTGTCTGCGGACAATGTATGTCAAAACTTGGATAAAATTAATTCGGTATTGCCGGCTGATTACAGCACATGGATTGATGCCGAAGGGCGATTACGCAATCGTATTTTCGGCGAAATGGATTTGGAAAAGGCGCAAAAGTATCTTGAAAATGCGCTTAAATGGTACGGTGAACATACAAAATAGCCCGTGTTATTTCTGTTTGACAATTTTGGTTTTTGTGTTATTTTTTGTGCAGAAATCAAGATAAGGTGTTTTGGAATGATAAATGATGATAAAAAAATAGCAGATATAATCAAAATTCACGACTGTTTGTCACGTTGTATTGATGATTTGCGTTCTGCGGAAATGGATTCGCAAAATACGGGTGTATTAAGTCAAAAACAAAAATTCCGCAAAGATTTGGCGTCTGGACTGGTTTCGGCAGATGCAGGGAAAGAAATTGCAAAAAAATACGGTATGTTGCCCGGTCAAGAAATTGGAAAATATATCGATTTTTTGACGTCGTCGAATCATTTGAAACTTAATGTCGCAAACAAAGCAATACAAAGCGATATGGTAATGTTAATCGTGTGTGCTGCTATTTTGTTTGGCGAATACGAATTTTTGAAAGATTTAGAGACAAAAACTTATTTTTCAACTGTGGAACAAAGTGCATTATCATATCTTGGTCAAGATGTCGATTGGGCATATACAAAACTTGCGGGTGTTTTACAGGAATTAAGCAGTGGCGATGTGCATTTTGTGGGCGTTAACGGCAAAGTTGCCCGTGGAACGAAGCATTTTGAATGCTATTATAATCCAGAAATCAATGCACACTTGTATGACATGATGTTGAAATTAAATGCCAAATTAAATGCAGGTACAAATATATTGTCAACGCTGTTTTATGTTTTGTGGGCAAGTACGAATTACAGATATGAAAACGGTACAAGCCACATAGAACATGATTGGACAATGAAAACAATGCAGCAATACTTGCAGACTGTCGAAAAAGTTTTTGGTAAAAAATATATTATTGCCCCAGCGGTGAATTTGTGGACGAACAAGACGTTAAATATCTTGGACGCAGATATTGCAGTTCACCAGAAATACAAGGCACAAGACAAGCAACGTGTCGAGACATTAAGAAAACAAATTGTAACATATTATGATATGCTTAACCCCAGTGCAGCGTTTATGGAACATATAAAAACGTGTCAAAGATAAAAAACGGTTGCAAAACTGGGAAAGATTATTATAATCTGCGTTGTCCTTGGGGTGTCGTCTAATGGTAGGACAAGAGATTTTGGTTCTCTTTATCATGGTTCGAATCCGTGCGCCCCAACCAAGATAAAAACATTAGAAAACCGGCATATACGTCGGTTTTTTTGTT
>JAFZXC010000032.1 GCA_017616975.1 Alphaproteobacteria bacterium | reverse complement strand
TATTTGTTATAATTTGTTATATTTATTTAATAACAATTTTCTGCTGAATAATGTACTATTTTGATATAGATAACATGTTATATGGGGTTTGTTATGAGTACTATACATCCAACAGCAATAGTTCACGATGGTGCAGTATTGGGCGATAATTGTAAGATTGGTCCGTATTGTATTGTTGGTCCAAACGTTGTTTTGGGCGATCGTGTTGAATTGATGTCTAATGTCGTAATTGATGGAAAAACAAGCATCGGCGATGATTCAATTGTGTATCCGTTCGCGGTTCTTGGCGTAATGAGTCAGGACTTAAAATGGCAAGACGAAGCTGCAATGACAGGATTGCGCATTGGTAAGCGTTGCCGTATTCGAGAATATGTGACTATTCATTCTGGGACACCGGCATCAAACGGAACTGAAATTGGTGACGATTGTCAAATTATGGTTAATGCCCACGTTGGTCATGATTGCAAGGTTGGTAATAATGTTGTTATGTCCAATCTGGTCCAGGTCGCCGGTCATGTCGAAATCGAAGATTTTGTGATTTTGTCTGGCGGTGTTATGGTATTGCAATTTTCTCGTATTGGGCGGAACGCTTTTGTCGCAGGTATGACCGGGGTGACGGGCGACATATTGCCATATGCAATATACGAAGGCAACCCACGTGCCGTGTATCGCACAATAAACCGTGTCGGCTTGATGCGTCATGGTTTTACAAACGAAGATATGCATGCAATTCACAGTGTTTATAACGCCGTATTTCATGGAACCGAAGGAACCGTTGCAGAACGCTTGGCCAAGGTGCGCAAGGAAGTTAAAAATAATAAATATGCAATGGATGCTATAGATTTTATTGAAAATCGTTCAAAACGTGGAATTGGCACATCTAAAAATGCAGAATAACAAGAAATACAAGATATTTATTATCGCAGGCGAAGTTTCGGGCGACGTCTTGGGGGCGCATATAATGCGTGAAATGCCGAACGTGCAATTCGTTGGCGTTGGGGGCGAAAATATGTCGGCGGCGGGATTAAAGTCGATTTTCCCAATGGGCGATTTGGCGGTTATGGGTGCGGTTGAGGTTTTGGCCCATGCACACACATTAACACGACGGATAAAACAAACTGTGCGTGCAATTCTGGATGAAAAGCCAGATGTTGTTTTGACAATAGACTCTCCTGGGTTTGCAAAAAGCGTTATTGGTCGGGTGCGTAAATCAAATGTCGGTCGTGATTTGATTAATGACGGTATGCGTTTTCATCATGTTGTTGCGCCCCAGGTTTGGGCGTGGCGACCGGGTCGGGCAAAAAAGTATGCAGAACTGTTTGATAAACTGTATGCGTTTTTTGATTTTGAATTACCCTATTTTACTAAATATGGGCTTTCAACGCTGGCGGTCGGCCATCCAGTGTCAAATGGTCTGGTGGGTGCAAAATTAAAGCGGACAAAAGAAAAAATCATAACCATTGTTCCAGGCAGCCGCATGTCAGAAGTTAAACGTCTTTTGCCATTGTATCGCGGTGTCGTTGAAAAATTGGGACCGGGTTATAAATATGCTGTGCCAACGGTTGAAACAACCCGCAAATATGTTGCAGAACATGTCCGCAATTGGCCCGTGGCGGTTGAATTGGTAAATGCTGAAAATCGTTATGATTTATATGCAAAAACATATATTGCCATCGTGGCCAGTGGAACCGTATCGGCAGAATTGGCAATGATGCATGTGCCGGCAATTGTCGTTTATCGTATGAACCCAATAACAATTTGGTTGGCTAAACAGTTTATAAATGTGCGCTGGGTATCATTGGTGAACATTTTGTTAAACCGCAGTGTATATCCAGAATTGCTTGGACGTGCCGCAAATACGACAAATGTTGTCAATGCGGTCAAAAAATTAACCCGGGCCACCAATCGTAATGCGATGATACGTGGTTTGATGATGGCTGATAATATGTGGCAACACAACGGGGGTGCCCCAGCCAAGATAATTGCTGATGATTTATTGTTATTAAAAAAACGGGGCTAAATCCCCGTTTTTTTTTAATCTGTTTTTTAATTAATGGTTTTTATGACCCTTCGGATATCAATGTGTTGAAATATGCGTCTGGGGCCAAGTTTGCATCGTTGGAACAATTGCCAAATGTGTCCAGTTTGTTAAACCCGATTGGACATACCCGGTTTTTAGCATCCACAGCCACAGATTGTGTCCGCTTGCACCAATATGATGGATTGCTGAACGCCGTTGAAACGGCTGTGGTAGACATGTTTATATCGTCGCCTTCGCATGCGCTGTCATTGGCGCCATCGCTGCATGTTGTGCCTGTGTCTGTACATGCTGGCAATGCGGCAACACATGTCGCAGATCGACCGTTCTTGCTGCGTCGGCCACCATTTTCCCAACATGAACAAGATCCCCATGTTTGCGTTTCGACAGATAATGAATAGTCGCGTGGGCAAATGTTTTCGTTTTTATTGCCGCTGGTATTGTCGCCGGGGTTGTATGCGGCAATTCCATATGCACTGTACAGGTCATGATAAAGCCCATCTGCGTCATTAATTTGGTTCAATGCGTTCAACTGGCAATAATTGTCGGGATTATATGTTTGTGAAGTTTGCAAGAATTGGGGTTCAATGAAACGACCCTGTAAATTACGGCATTGCGTGGACAGTGTGTCGATAATTTGGTTGTATATTTCGGTTGCGACACCCACAGAACGTGGCTGGCGATTTTTGACATAATAGTTGCTGTTGTCGGTGTATCCCGTGCCGTATTGAAATACGTTTGTGTTGGTTCCTGCTGCAATTTGGCATTCTTTTTTATCGTTTCTGGAACTGCAGTCAACTTCGAACATGTCGAATCCACCGAACGCCTGTTCGACTTTGTCTTGGCAAGCCTCTATATCTGCCAATTGTTGTGCGCATGGTGATGTCACATGCTGGGTTTCACTGCCATTAAGTCCAAATGATGAAAGCGTGAACCAATTTAATGCAGAACCACTGTTAAACAATCCGCTGTATGGGTAATAGAAATTTTCATAACCACTGCCGCCGTATTTATCAAAGCACTGTTTTACAACCGCCCGGCATGCCGATAACAAATCTGCTTCTTTGCGGATATCAACATAGTCTTGGATAATATCGGTTTCGCCAAACATGTTTTTGCATGAACCGACATAGTCGCTGCACAATTCAGCGCCAAGTGTTATTTTGCTGGGTTGTAATATAACGGCGTTGTCGCCAAGTAATTTTGACATTGCTGTGGTAATAGATTTGTCGGTTGATTCATAGCATTGCGATATAAAATCGAAACATCCCTGTTTGATTTCTGCGACCTTGGCACGTTGGGCATAGTAAATAGCCAGCATCGCCTTGTCCAGATATTCTTCCCACACAGTGTCCGAAATATCACGGCATTTATCCAATGCGGGTTCTGCAAATTTCTTGGTCTTTTTTTCGAACGCAATAACGAACTGTTTATTGTTCGTTGTCTTAGACAGTTTTTGATTGGCGGCGTCGGCATCGTTGTCGAACGATAAAAGTTCGGCAAGTTTGTTAAATTCGACCACACCGGTAATTGGTGCGCCGGTTGAAATGTCGATAAATTCACCGTTGTCCAGGCATTTGTGATAATTTGTACCGCATACTTCTTCGCTTAAAATCGCAGATTCAACATTGTTGACGCATGTTGTAAAGTCGTCGGAATTATGTTTTTGTCGGTTTTCTACACGTGCCAAATCCAGTAATGCGCTGCTTTCCCGGACGGCATATTTTAGTTCTTTTTGTTTTTGTTCAATTGCGGTTTGCACCGTGTTGCAATCTTGTTCAATAGCCATCAAATATGCGGTCACGGCACGTTGCAAAGATGCGTCATTGCAATCGTCACGCACGGCGTTGCGGCATTGTGGGTATACGGCGCTGTAAAGATTTTGACCGTTGTATGATGCGATAATTTGACCGTTATCACTGGTTCCAAAAGCGGTTGCCGTATCGAACGATAAATCGATGCTGTTTAATGTTGAATACTTGCCACCCACGGTTGTGTCGCCACCACGTATAGAATTCAAAATTGCCTGCAACAAAGCCTTGGACGCAGATGAGTCGTTTGTTAACGCATTTTCACCTTCGGTTGCGGTGTGTAATGCTTTTGCCTGGGCGGCGGTCATGCCAACGGTATCCAGGCTTTCTGTGAAAATCGTTATCTGTTCGCCCGTTTCAATAAGTGATTCACGTGCCGTTGCCAACGAAGAAACACGATTACTGCATGAACAACGGCGATAATCATCGTTTTTTAATCCGCAAAATTGATCCATGCATGTGAAATATGCAGTCTTGCATGTTTCGTATTCTGCGCCGGTGCGAGTTTCGTTTACAGAAATTGTGTCGTCATTTGTTCCTGTGCGTGCCGCCACATTTTTAACGGTCGATTTTACACTTGTTCGTCCGGTCGTTCCACGTTGTGATAGTGATGTCGTAGCTGAACGAGATGTTTGTTGTCCCAAAACAGTTGTCCGTGGTGCAATTGAACGGTCGGGTTTGGTCGTTGTAGATATGCGTTTTTGAACGGATTGTGTGGTCGCCCCACCCCCACGAGGCGCCGAATTTCCATCACGTACAGCGGCATTGGCAACGCCAACACCCATCGCAAGCGCAACGATAAATACAAGAATTTTCTTCATCTCTGATGAAATGTTAGCAAAAATCTAAATTTTAGAGCAAGCGAAATATGACAATTTATGCATAAAAATTTTCGGTTTTTAACACGATGTTAATACTAAATTCTTGTTGCAAAAAAAATTAAGTTGCGTTATTATTCACAACGCTTTAAACTTGTTGGGCATATGGCGGAATTGGTAGACGCGCTAGTTTCAGGTACTAGTGGTAGCAATACCTTGGAAGTTCGAGTCTTCTTATGCCCACCATAGTGTTTTGGGGTTGTAGCTCAGTTGATAGAGCGCTACGTTCGCATCGTAGAGGTCGTGGGTTTGAGTCCCATCAGCTCCACCAAATTTTTTTGATAAGTCCTGGGGATATGGCGGAATGGTAGACGCTGAGGACTTAAAATCCTTTGGTCATTGCGACCGTGTGGGTTCAAGTCCCACTATCCCCACCAAAAATCCGGATGTGTGGCTCAGTTGGTTAGAGCACTACGTTCACATCGTAGGGGTCGGCGGTTCGAGTCCGCCCACATCCACCACGAATAAGCTCTGCGGACTTTTTAGTGTTATTTTTCCAATTTGTTTGCAAAATTTAATAACTGTAGCGATGGTTTCAATAATTTGTATTTCGCCAATACCATTTCTGTAAATTGTTTTACCTCTTCTGGGGTGTCAGATGCACTACGGCGGTACAGATATGTATATGGTAAATAATCTTCAAGATCCAGGTCAGCTAAAATTACGTATACCGTTTCGTTGTCTGGGTTCGGGTCACCAAGATATTGTCTGATAAATACCCAATTGATAAAGTATTTGTCACCTTTTAGTTTATCAAAATTGTTGGAGCCAAATCCATCGGGCGACAGTAATTCAAAGAGATTGTTGGGTAATTTCCGAACAAGGTTGTCAAAAATAACTTTGTTTTGTTCTTCGTTAAGGTCAGAAACAGATTTTTTTGCGGGCAAGATGTCGTAATAAAGTTCTTTCCAAACATAATAACTGCGACGACCATCTTTCAAAACACCGAAATCACGCTCAAGTGTTTGTTGAATGGCGGGTAGTAAAATATCAATGTTGTCGCCTTTGGATAATCTATACTCGCATTCTGGATATATCTTGTCGCGCCAGTTGTTTACAGAGATAATAAATTTGTCTAAACCAATTTTCGACATTGTGTCGAATGGTTCTTTTTGGTTTTGTTGAACAAGCCAGTTCTGAACAGCGATAATCGCATCTGTGAACACAGACAAACGTAATCTTAACCGGTAATGCGTGTCGTGAGTGGGGACAAGAAAAAATTTGATAAAACAAGGTTCAATACAAAGGGTGTTTAATTTTTTGCATAATAATGCTGGCAAATTTTGGTGTGTAAAGCCAAATTGACTAACCGCTTTTTCTATGTTTTTTGCCGACATAACATGTTGACCATTAAACAAATCACCCTCGGGGTGTGGAATAAATCTTAAAATGGGGCCACATAATAATTCCAGTTTCTGTTTTTCGGTGAATCCAGAGAAATTTGGTTTGTTCAATTTATTCAACAAAGAACACCATGATTTTATTTGTTTAAGTTCCCAATCAGGATAGTCGTTTGGATTTTTAAGAATTTTTGTGTGTTCATCACGAAGTCCAGCCAACAGAGTTTCCAGAAATTCTTTTGTTGGGTTTAATAAATTCCAAAGTTCTAGCAGGTTTTTCTTTGCGGTATTTATTTCTTTTTGCAGTGTTTCGACTTTTTTTTGACACTGGTCAAAATCTTCTTTGTATGGTGCCGTCAAAAATTCATCTACAAGCATGTCCAGAAAACTGTCGGTTTTACGCATTTGTTGAACTTCTTTCTTTGACTTGCCCTGTATGCTTTTTATTTTTTCAAAGACATCAGATTCTGTACGATAATCATTTGTGCTATCAACAAGGATATCATGTGTGCGAGACAACGCACTGTACAAAACATACATTGCAGATATTGCTTGTTGTTGTTGTCGTAATTCTTGGTGTTGTAGTACCGTTTTCATGCGAAAAAACGTACCACAAAATAGTGTGTTGTCAACGGTAATGTGTAAAAAACCGCCGTTGTGGCGGCGTTTTTTATCTTAATCCCATCGCACGACAGCAACTGGATGCCGCAGTTTTCCAATCGGCATATTGACGCCCTGGTGTTCTAAGGTCGGTCCACGGTTGCCATCCCGAACATTTTTTTGCGTTGCCTTCGCCCGTACATTTAGCATAGCGACGTAATGCACATGTTTGATTTGAAACCTTGCCCGTGTCGGTGGTGCATTTTACAACAACATTTTGGTTTTTTGCGTCACGCTGGCCCAGTTCACGTGAAGACAAAACCTGGTACGCATTGGCGGAAACAATCGTCGTAAATGTCATTAACAAGGCGATAAAAACTTTCTTCATATTCTAATCCTTTTACCCATGTATTATACAATTTTTTCACATTAAAAACAATGTGATTTTTATCGGTATATCGGGTTTTTTGGAACAACGTGACAACCGCTGGGGCGTAAAAGTTTCAGTGAATTCAGCCACCCATCAATGTGGTCGTTGTGTTTTGGATTTTTGACAACAAGGCTGCGATATTGATTTTCCTGGGCACGAACATATGCATCGGCAAAGTCCCCCGTATATGTTTCGGCGGCACGTATTGTCGCATCGTCTATGACCCCAGTGTCCGGGACATTCAATGCACGTTGAAAGATTTTTATCCCATTTATCGGTCCCGAACCCCATATTCCCCATAATGCATAGCCACGAAATGCATCGGGTAATTTGTAAACACCGTCGTGTATGTAAATCTTGTCATAGGCCAATTTTTCGACCTTTTCACGTGTTATGGTGCTCATATCTACGCCAGAGCATAACCCATCGTTTTTACTTGCACATCCATAACATGTATATCCACCTGGGTCGTTCGGTAATGTGCCACAGGTGCCCTCTTTGCGAAATGCGGTTATCATGAATTTTTCAAAAGCCGGTGCCGTTTGTGCATATTGGCCCGAAGTATATATTTTGTTCGGCCACCAATCACTGTGTTCGGGGGGCGTACAGCTGCCATCATGTGTGGCCAGGTTATATTTCGAAATGTTTTCCGGGGTTAATGCCGCCCGCATATAATTTCCACCCGTGTATGTTGTACCCGACGATGTGAAATCGGTTGTCGGTAAATTTGCGTTTCCGCACAGCGAATCGTGTGGATGTGTTTTACAGTATTCGGTGATTGGCATACTGCGTAATTGTCGTTGACGATCAACTTCGGCATTATATGCCATGTTTGCCAATTCGTTTTGTTCTGCAATTGGTAAATCGGCAAATGCAGAACGGTCAAAATATGGTTCATATCCAACGGTTTTATTTTCAACACGTTCAACAAAAGATGCGTCAGCAGATGTCGTTGGAAATGACGCTGCGGATAAAAAAGATTTTTTCGGCAAATTGTTTGTAATAGTATTTACATATGGAGAATACGCGAACGTGTTGCCGCATAATGCGAATGTAATTCCAAACAAAATAACGTGTTTTAATTTCATTCTGCGGTCGTCCATGGTTCGTCGTTCATGATTAAATAATATAATGCTGGGTTGGTATCTGGATTGCGAATAACCGGTCGCACGATAAAGATATCAACATTACATGCATTGTTATTTTTTTCGTTCATCGTGTCAATTAAATCAGTATGAAACTTTTCTGCAAAATCCATCGATTGTAAATATGCAGCGTCATCATCTGCGGCACTTGTTGCGTCCCCAGACCACAATAACCACATGCCGTAATTAACAACGTTTTCTTGACCTTCTAAATCATCGGCAGACAACAATAATAATGGTTTAAATTCAATTCCGTTGGTGAAATTGCCGGTGCTGACTTCGGTCCAATCATAAAAGCCACCAATAAATTTTATTGCCCCATACAGCGCCCCACCCGCCGTTTCAAGTTGCCCCAGCATACCCAGGTTGCGCATTGTCGATTGAAAAAGCCAATCACGCACCCGTCCCGATTTCATTGATTGACGGGCAATTCGTGCGCCTTTGTTAATTGTTTTGTTTCCTGTGCCGGTGGCACGCAATGCACGCCAGCCACGTGCAACGACATTACCGGTTTTTGCACGTTTCAATGTTTTAAGATTTTGATATGCACGACGATATTGTTCGATTTCCGTGAAAGATTTGCGTGCTTCGATATATTTTTCGACGTCTTTGTCTGCCTTGGCGGCCTGTTGCATGGAATTGGATATTGTTGACGCTTCTTTTTCCAAATCGGTTAAATTGTCGCCGAATTTTGCCGTATCGGTTAATCTGTCTATTTCACGTAATTGACGGGAAACTTTTTCCAAATCTTTTGATGTTTCGGCGTATTTTGCCGCATCAAATGTTTTATCCAGTCGTGACAGTTCTTTTTCCAGTTGCTGATATTTCTTGATGCGTGCAATAGCGTTGGTATTTCTTTGTAATTGTTGTTCCAGTTTGACATATTCGGCAACACGGGGTGATTGGCGTAAAGAACGCAAAACGTTGCGCAAACCATTCATTGAACGTGTTGCACGTGTTGATTTCGTGGCGCCGGCAATTATCACGCCGCCACCCATTGTGACAACTGTTAAAACAACATCGGCCGCAATTTCAGCATACGAAATCCATTGCAAGTTTTTGTCGCCGGCAACATAGTAATCGTTGGTGTCTTTGTCAATAGATACGGTTTCATGCAATGCGACGTTAATAATATCTTTATCGCTGGCCAGTGCACTTTTACTGGTGCAAGTTGCCCCATGCGGATACAGTTTGTCGATATTGTCTTCGATATATTTTAACGATATTGTGTTGTTTTTATCTGGGCCGACAAATGCATCCAGTGCGCCATGTTCAGTCACCATAATTGCGTACCATGCCGGATCAATGTTCGTCCACACAGAAGAATCTTGCTTGTCGCCTATTCGGGGATTGGGGTCGTTTAACGCATCCGTCGTTCGTTTTGATGCACTTGCGATACGTTGCTGCAAAATTTTTGGCTGGGTTTCATAGTTAATGACAATTTCACGTCCGCCCGGAAATACGTATTTTATCGGTTGTAATTTGATATGTGCAGTTTCATCAGCATTACGAAATTCCGGACATTTAAGTACGTTGCGTAAAACATCGGCGTCATAGAAATTGCCGTATATCCATGATTGAATTGTTTCTTCGTCGTCATATTCTGTGACAGCGCCAGCGTTTTTTGCCAATGCGTTTGCAAACAACGTTGTTGAACATTTTGTTTCGTCTGGGGCCCGATTAAGAATTTCTTGGGTTGTGCGAAAATCGTCAGGTAATTTTTGTTCTGCGCCAAAAGATTGCCCGATAACCAGGCTGTAAATTAAAATTGTAAAAATAGAACAATGTTTAATCATCAATGCGTAAAAAGTCATCGACAATCATAGCAGACGTGTCAATTTCCAACGTATCTGGATCATAAATTAATTTGCCGACATACATATCAATGTCGTCTTCGTTCCAGTCGCATCCCCACTGTTTCGATGCGGATTGATCAACCACAGATTTTGATAATGTTGATTTCAATGTTGACCATTTATCACCGTCCATAACGAACATAGCACCCATGTTGCCGTTTGCATCAATCTTGTGCAGCATGTAATTGTCGGGATTTACACACACGCGTGTATTGAACATTGGCATAAACGCCTTGGCATTAAGGAAGTCGTCCATATCCGTTTTTGCATCGTGTGGATCGTCGCCACATACGGTATAACAACCTTCATTATGATCTAAATCACGACAATTAATATAATCTTTGGATATGCTGCTGTCGATTAAACTGTATATTGCGGCGGCATTTGGGTTTATAGCGGTTGAGCCGATTTGATATACCAATGCCCCCCCAGCAGCAATAGCGGTCCATTTGTTTGTCAAATTTTTACCGACCTGTTTTACAAATGTTCGAGCCCCCTGTCGCATCAACCCCTTTGGTGTTGCAGTGATGACCCCTTTCCTTATTGGAACACGTAATAATCTGGCTGATTTTACCAATTGTTTTGAACTTGCCTGGGCCATCTTTTTTGCAATAGTTTTGCCCCCAACCTTTCTAACGCCTTTGGCGGCCGTTTTCAATGCACCACCCAATGCTGCACGTCCTGCACCAACGGCGGCACCACCAGCACCACCAACATAAAACGTCAATACCGCAGCCACTGCGGTTGCAAGCCAACCAACCATATCAATTGACCATTGGTATGAACGATTGTTTTCACAAACCATAGCGGTGCGTTTTGATTGCACCTGGTCCAGCACTTCGGAAACAGCCAACAAAACGCCGTCCCAATCTACATCGATACCCAAATCTTCGTCTTCGGTTGTGCCGGTCAATTGGATAATAGTGTTGTTATAGGTAAGGATATTATCGTCTTCGCCCAAGAAATATAGCACGAATGCGTCGTCCAACCATGTTGTGTTATCAGCGTGCCACGTGTTAACATACGATGTTGCCAATGCTGTGAAAAACGCCAGTTGCTGTTCATTGTCTGGGCCAAATGTATCAACAATAGCGTTGATTAGTTCGGCGTCTTCGCCACTTGGCAGTTCGTGGGATAAATAGCTTTTTACACGTTTCCAATCGATGTTCAGTCGAATATCGTTTGTTATTGCAATGTCGATGTTTTCTTTAAATCCGTCTGCATATTGTGTGCACAATGCATTGCTGGATATTGCGTCAGCAACGTATTTGTTATAGTCGATGTTGATTCCCGACATTGCGTCATCAATTGCGTATGCCAATTGGCACGCAACAAGTGTGTCACAATCTTTGTATTGTCTGCAATTTGGATTTAATTCCGCATGACCATTGACGATGCATATCGCCATAAAAAACACAAAGGCAAAAAATTTTTTTACGATTTGCATTTTACACCATTATTTTTTTGCGTTTTTTAATGCGGCACTGATTTTTTGAATTAAACTGGCCATGTTTGCAGATTCCCCATATACGTTGTTTGTGCCAGCCACAGAATTGGGTTCTTGGGCAAGTTTGATTTGTTGAAAAGCACTTGCATCTTTGAACGGTTCATAGCCCGCCGTTTTTACATCCATGCGTTCTGCAAAAGATAAATCGGAAAAAGTTGTTGGAAATTCGGCACGCACCAAATGTTCATTACCCGCCCCATTTTGAGATTGCAAGTCTTCAAGTTCTTTACTGCGTTCTTTTTTTTCTTTTTGCCATTCTTCGCCGTTCCAAGTCCAATCTTTCTTTTCGTATGGGTTTTCAATTTTAAACTCCGGTGCGTCATAGTTTGGATTTGCAACCGTTGCGCCCGGAAAAGCAACCGCCCCGTTTGGTACGGCAACAGAATACCGTTCAACATATGCATCAAATTCGGTGTCAATATAGCCCGAGCAAGAACTTGCATAATTATGCCCCGGCATACGAGATAATTGTAACATTATGACCGGACGTACATCAGACAATTGCATGCCAACGCAATCCTTATTTGCGGCACAATATGACGAAACAAGTGCGCCAACCGTTGATTGACAATCAGCCGTGGTTAATTCCGGCCCCGTGACGTATACAGGCTGGGGAAATTTTTGATTATATGGACTGTTTTTCGTCCAAAAAGGATTTGTAGAATAATCTTGGACGTTTTGAATAATACCGTATTGAGATATTGGACGGATTGCGGTTCCAGCATCATTCAGCGAACTGACCGCCGCAATTGATGGCGATTCCAATAAAATACAAGACACAAAAAACAAGAAAAATGCGCGATTTTTCATTCTCTTTCCTTATTCATTTATATTTCATTATATCAAAAAAGCCATTACAATTAAAGCCAAAATTGCGCCCAGCACAAAGAACGGTGCAAATGGAATAAAGCGCTGTTTTTTATACTTTGCCCATATTCCACCAACGATGCATGCGACAATAAGTGCGATGGATAAACCAGTTACGCCAATCCATGCACCCCCTGTGGCCAATAATTTTATGTCGCCCATACCAATCGGCGCCGGTGCTTTTGCGTTTTTCTTGCGTGAAAAATGTTCGAATATGATTCCAATGCCCGCCCCCAAAACATAGCCCGTGGTTGCGCCAATGATACTGGTGGTTGTGTCAATAATCCAATGCGGGAAAAACGCCGCAGTCACAAGACCGATTAAAAACAGTGGAAACAAATATGCGTCTGGGATTATACGACGGCGGAAATCTGCGGCCGATATCTTGTATGCGCAGTATGTTGCAGTGGCAAAAATTACAAGCCAAAATAAATAAAAAATCATATTTTTCTCCCTTGCCTTTCGATTCGAAACTATGATACACTTAAGTTATAATAAATACTAGCAAGGATTTTAAAATGAGTAAAGGTTGGGATAATACCGCATTAAAAAAGTTAAAAGCTCTTGTTGGCAAGGGGTTGTCGACATCTGAAATTGGGCGCCGTTTGGGCATGTCAAAAAATGCCATTGTCGGTAAGTTAAATCGTTTGGGCTGGAATGCCAAGGCGGGTGCCACAACAAAGGATGCGCCGGCACGTAAAAAGGCAACCACCACCGCAACAACAAAAACAAAGTCTGGGGCAAAGCCTGCTGTGAAAAAGCCTGCGGCAAAAACGCCAGCCAAGAAAGCACCGGCACCAAAGACAACGGCAAAAAAGACCACTGGGGCAAAAAAGACAGAAACTAAACCGGCGGCAAAAGAAAAGAAATCGTCGTCGTCGAAAACATCGGCCAAGAATCTGGCAATTCACCAGCGTATTATTCAACATTCGTTGGAAATGGCTAACCTGAAACCAAATCAATGTCGTTGGCCAATTGGGGACCCAGATTCCGAAGATTTTCACTTTTGTGGTAAAACTGTGTTTACGGGTAAACCATACTGTTATGAACATTGCAGATTGGCGTACCAGTTTACACCGCTGAAAAAGAAACAATAAAACATACGGGGGATGCCATGTCACGTGCGAGAGAGAACATTTCTTTGACTCAAATCGATTACGATATTGCGGGAAATTCATTTCGTGCATATTATGACAAGTCGCATAATTTGGTATTTGTGCTGGATGAAACAATAACTGGCGACAAACCAAATGTGTTGCTTGTAATCGATTCGTTTGACGGACGTAAATGGGACGATGTTTTGGCAAATGACTATCATGTCGATTTGGAAACCGTGCGTCCAAAACGTGACAATAAATATCAAAAACTGGACATCGAATACGGCGGTCTGGATGTATATGCCAATTTAATTTCAGCCGATGAATCTGGGGGCGATGTAGATGATGCGCTGGGGGGATTAACGTCTTTTCGTGCTATGGCGGTTCGTCGTTCGGCTACGGAACGGTTAAATGCGGCCGAAGAAACAATCAGTAAGTCACATGACACAATTGAACGCACAAATGAATCGATCAATGAATTGCGTTCAAAAATGAAAGATTTGCGGAACAAATTGGTAAAACAACGTGGCTCTATTGGGCGTGAACCGACCAAGGCGTCCGCTGCCAAGATATTAAAAATCGAAGCGCAAATTGATGCGACAAATGAAAAATTGGCTCGTGCCAAGAAACGTTTGACCAGTGCGCAACACCGGCTTAGTAATGCCGAAGATGATGCTGAAATTGCACGTGCTATTTTGGCACGTGATGTGCCGGTGGCTAAAACCAGCAAAAAGGCATCACGTGTTCCAGCGGTTCAAAAACCTCAATCAATCGCTGTGACCCGGGATGTGCCAGAAGACGAAGATATGGACGAAGACGAAGTGAAAGACGATGTAAAACCGTTGTTTGATAAAGATCCTGAAAATCTTGACGACACGATTGCGTTTAAACCAATTGATTTTGGAACGCCAGAATTACCAAAGCCAACGGAAAAGCAAATTACGTCCAGCGTTCCAGATGATGAAATTGCACCTGCTCCATTATCATTTACCCCGCCGGTCAGTCAACCTGGGGACCAAGATGATTTTGATGATGCGGTTGCAGAAGAAGCGCCGACACCAATGTTGGACAGTTTGTCGCCTGTGTCCACAGAAACCAGTGCGCCAAAGGTACCACTTGCCCCGATTCCAGAACCGGTTGAAGAAACAGCTGAACCTGTGCCGGTTGATGAAACAACGCCGGCGGCACCAGAAGTACCCGTCGTGGCAAGCCGACCATTACCGCCAGTTGTTGAAAACAATATGCCTGTTGCGGAAAAACCACAAAAGACAACGTTGTTGTATTATGTCATGTTGGTGTTGTTGATTATCTTGTCGATTGGAACATTGTGGATATATCAAAAGAAAACCGCAGACAATGTGCCAGATTTGGCAAAAACAACCGCCCAGACGGTTGTGGATACAGAAATGTTAACACCACAGCCGGCGGATACGATGGTTGTCACAGAAACGCCGACACCATTTATTGCAAGCACAAATGTGGTAAAAGCGACAACAGAACCAGAGACCAAGAAAGTGGTGGTTGATGTTGAAACAGAAGCGGCTGATGTGCCGGTTGCTGTGGAAGAAGTGTCTGTGGCTGTGGAACCGGTTGTTGTGGCAACACCAACACCTGATGTTGCACAAGAGCCAATGGACGAACCAGTAATCGAAGAATCGCCGTTCATTGAACTGGAACCGGTCGCAAAATATGAACCAGAACCGGCGAATGTTCCAAGTGCCGCCGAAGTAATGGCCAGCAAGCCAGGCTATAACGTTTCGCAAAACGAAAAAATGTTTGTTGCGGCGGATAATTACGAAACAGAAACGGGTATCCCAGTATGCGAAGGTGGCGTTGCACCCAACAGTTTGGGATGCTGTCCGGGCGAAGAATACACATATACCGAAGACGGATTTATGTGCTGTAATTCGGTTGAATGTTTTCCACCCGTGGAAAATTAATTTATGAATAAAAAAGAACCGCCGTTTTGGCGGTTCTTTTATTTGTTGTTATGATTTAATCTTGTTTTTCTATTACCACAACAGCGGCCGAGTATTCGCCCTGGTCTGTGATGGAAACTTGAATATGTGCATTTGATCCCGCCATTTCTTTTAATGCGGCCTTGGCACCACCGGCAAGTAATAATTCTGGATGACCGGCGTCGTCATGAATTACCGACACGTCAGAGAAAGCGATGTCTTCGCCAAAACCCAATCCCAATGCTTTCAAGCATGCTTCCCGGGCCGCCCAACAATTTGCCAAATGTTTTTCCGCATTGGCATTGTCGTTATCGGCATATTCCAATTCTTTTTTTGTGAAAACACGTTGCTTTTTAAATGCAGACCAATCAAGAAAACGGTCGCATTCAACCAAATCAATTCCGATACCTGTAATCATAGTATGTCCTTCCTTGGTTTTTGTATCTATGCGCATACTAGACATTTTTTTGCGATTCGTGCAAGCAGAAAATGATATTAATTATTGGTGGTATTGATTGGTGGTTTGTGATTGCCAGAAAACCGCCCTTTTGGGCGGTTGTTTACTTGTCGCATTTTTCTGGTTTGCTTGGGTGCGTTTTGTCGTGTTCGTGTCCCGGGGCGATGCCATTGCATTGTTTGCATTTACAGCTTTTGCCGTGTTCCATGTTTG
>JAFZXC010000031.1 GCA_017616975.1 Alphaproteobacteria bacterium | reverse complement strand
TTCCTAAGTTGTCCAAAATTGTTTTGAACATGGGTGTCGGCGAAGCGGTTTCTGATAAAAAGAAATTGGATGCGGCGGCGGCTGATTTGACCGCTATTGCTGCACAAAAGTCGGTTATTACACATGCTAAGAAATCTATTGCTACATATCGTCTGCGTGAAGGTCAAGCGATTGGTACCAAGGTGACATTGCGTGGTAAAAGAATGTATGATTTCTTGGATAAATTAATTACGGTTGCATTACCACGTGTAAAAGACTTTCGTGGTTTATCAAAATCTAAATTTGATGGACGTGGAAACTATGCATTTGGTATCAAAGAACATTTGATTTTCCCAGAAATTTCTGTTGATAAAATCGATGCAATTCGTGGTATGGATATTGTTATTGCGACAACCGCAAAAACAGATGAAGAAGCTCGTGCATTGCTGACCAAAATCGGCTTGCCTTTGGTTTTGAAATAATTAAAAAGGTATAAAAATGGCTAAATTAGCGTTGATAAATAAACAAAAAAGACGTGAAGTATTGGTCGCAAAATATGCAAAAAAGCGCGCAGCGATCAAAGAAAAAATGTCCGTTAATGCAACTCCAGATGAACGTATGGATGCAATGAAGAAATTGGCCAAGTTGCCACGTAATGCAAACCCAACACGTTTGCACAATCGTTGTTCGGTGACGGGTCGTGCACGTGGGTATTCACGTATGTTCGGTCTTTGCCGTCAACAAGTTCGTACCCAAGCATCCGAAGGTAAATTACCAGGCGTTCGCAAATCAAGTTGGTAAAGCGGATAAGTTTAACAAAAGCCCAGTTGTGGACAATGCAGCTGGCCAATGTGGGTGAACCCCACAGATAAGGAGTAAAAAGATGTCATTATCACACCCAATCGGAGACATGTTGACCCGTATTCGCAATGGTCAAAATGCGGGTAAAGAAACAGTCACCGTTCCAAACAGCAAACTGCGTGCGGCAGTGTTGAATGTATTAAAGGAAGAAGGTTTTATTACCGATTTCCGCCAAGAAAAAATCGATGAACACCGTTCAAATCTGGTTATCGAATTGAAATATGTTGGTGGTAACGGTGCAATCCAAGAAATTTCTGTCGTGTCAAAACCGGGTCGCCGTGTTTATTCAGGCAGTGCCAAAATGCCACGTGTTTTAAATGGTTTGGGCATCGCTATTGTTTCGACACCGAACGGGGTCATGACTGATCACAAAGCACGCTTGATGAATGTTGGCGGCGAAGTGTTGTGCAAGGTTATCTAATTAAAAGCAGAAGGATTAAGTTATGTCTCGTGCAGGAAAATATCCAGTTATTTTAAAGGATGGCGTTACGGCAACAATAGTTGACGGCGCAATTGTTATCAAGGGCCCAAAGGGTGAATTAAAGGTTCCAGTTAACACAAAGCATGCAAATTTGGTCGATGTTAAAATCGAAGCGGGCGAAGTTGTCGTCACACCAAAAGATGATACAGATAAAACATCACGTGCAATGTGGGGAACAATGACACGTAATATCCGCAGTGCAGTGGAAGGTGTCACAACCGGGTTTGCCAAAGAAATGTACATGAAGGGTGTTGGTTATAAGGCATCTGTATCTGGCAACAAATTGACGTTGGTTGCGGGTTATTCTCATGACGTAGTTATGGAAATCCCAGCGGGTTTGACTGTGGAAATGGGTGGTGCACCAACCGAATTCACAATCAAAGGTATTGATAAATGTTTGGTCGGTTTGTTTGCGGACAAGGTTCACAAGGTTCGCAAGGCTGATCCATACAAAGGCAAAGGTATCTTCTATAAGGGCGAATCAATCCGTCACAAAGAAGGTAAAAAGAAATAATAAATAAAGTTCCCGCTGTTACGGGGACGGGCAAAAAAGGAAAAAAAATGTTGAAACATTTGTCTACAGAAGAAAGACGCACGTTGGCAAATCGCAGTGCGTTGAAGAGAAAAAATCCAGGCAAGATTCGCCTGTCGGTTTTCCGTTCTGGACGTCATATCGAAATCCAGGCGATTGATGATGTACGTGGTCATACCGTTTGTGCAGCATCAAGCAAGGAAAAAGGTTTTGCGGGGCAGGGCTGGAACGTTGCAGGTGCAGAATTAGTTGGTAAGGCATTTGCAGAACGTTTGGTCAAAGCAAAATTGGCTGATAATTGTTATTTTGATCGTGGTGGTTATCGCTATCATGGTCGTGTAAAAGCACTGTGCGAAGCAATTCGTGCTGGTGGCGTCAGAATTTAATTCAAGATTCAACGGAGTATATAAATGGCACGTTTTGATGATAAAAAATTACAGACGGATAACTTGGTAGACAAATTGGTTTCTATCAATCGTGTTTCCAAGACCGTAAAAGGTGGTAAGAACATGTCTTTCTCGGCATTGGTTGTTGTCGGGGACAAGGCTGGTCGTGTTGGTTTCGGTAAAGGTAAAGCGTTGGAAGTACAAAGCTCGGTCCAGAAAGCAACAAAAGCAGCCAAGGCAAAAATGATTCGGGTTCCGTTAAAAGAAGGCCGCACATTGCATCATGATGTCGAAGCAAAATATGGTGCATCTAAATTGGTTGTGCGTAGTGCTGTCCCAGGTACTGGTATTATTGCTGGGGGTGCATTGCGTGCGGTGTTTGAATGTTTGGGCGTTCAAGACGTCGTTGTTAAATCCCAGGGTTCAAACAATCCAAACAACATGGTGCGTGCTGTATTTTTGGCATTCTCGAAAATGAATTCGCCAAAAACTGTGGCGGCACGTCGTGGTAAAACGGTTTCTGAAATTATTGCCGGTCGTGACGGTAAGAAATTTGAAGAATCAACAGAATCCGCAGAAGAAAAATAATAACGGTGTATGGGGGTAATTCAAATGGCAACAATCACAGTTAAACAAATTCGTGGATTAATTCATCGCCCAGAATCACAACGTAAAATCGTTTTGGCGTTGGGATTGGGTCGTATTGGTAAAACACGTGAAATCAACGATACGCCAGCAGTGCGTGGCATGGTTGCCAAAGTTGCACACTTGGTCGAAATTGTTGAAAAATAAAAATTAAATAACCGAGTACGTAATCTTGTATTATGTGCGAAACAGACTATATGTATAGTCATAGGACAAAAAGGATAGAAGATGAAATTAAACGCATTGATGGATAACATGGGTGCACGCAAAGACACAAAACGTGTTGGTCGTGGTATGGCATCGGGTTATGGTAAAACATCTGGCCGTGGTAACAAGGGTCAAAAGGCGCGTAGCGGTTCTCGTAAACAGGCAACGTTCCAAGGTGGTCAAATGCCAATCTTGCGTCGTTTCCCAAAATTTGGTTTTAACAATCCTTTCCACAAAGAATATGCGACAATCAATCTTGGGGATATCGAAAAGTTTATTGCGTCTGGTAAAATTGATGCATCCAAAGAAATCACAATTGATTCTTTGATGGCTGCAAAAATTATCAATCGCAAAATGGACGGATTGAAAGTATTGGCCAAAGGCGAAATTAAATCATCAGTAAACATCATTGCTGATAAATGGTCAAAATCTGCCGAAGCTGCAATCGTCAAAGCAGGTGGCACAATCAAAAACAAATAACTTTCATTTAACGGGTAAAAGATTCGCACAATGAAATTCTTGAAAAAATACTTTGGAAATTTGACCGATTTACAAAAGCGTATATTGTTCACATTGGGTGCGTTGATTGTATATCGTATCGGGTCATTTATTCCGTTACCGGGGGTCAATGCTTCTGCTATATTGCACCTGTTCAGTGGTGAAGGCAGTGGCATGATGGGAATGTTTGATATGTTCAGTGGTGGTTCGCTGTCACGTATGTCGGTTTTGGCATTGAACATATTCCCGTATATTTCAGCATCTATCGTGTTGCAATTGTTGACCGCAACAAGCAAGAATTTGAACGATTTGCGTAAAGAAGGCGAATCTGGTCGTGTTAAAATCAACCAATATACTCGTTATCTGGCGGTGTTTTTGGCAATTGTCCAGGGTTGGGCGGTTGTTCGTGGTCTTGAATCGATGGCACCCGTCAATGGTGTTGCGGCGGTTGTGAATCCAGGTTTTGCATTTGAATTATCGGCGATAATTGCGCTGGTTGGTGGCACGGTCTTTGTTATGTGGCTGGCCGAACAAATTACTGCACGTGGGGTAGGCCAAGGTGCATCGCTGTTAATCTTTGCGGGTATTATTGCCCAGATTCCAAGTGGTGTTGGCAAGTTGTTCAGTTTGGGATCGGTTGGTCAAATGTCTCCGGCGATGATTGGTTTAACGGTTGCATTTGTCGTTGGTATTGTTGCATTGATTGCGTTCTTTGAACAGGCGCAACGTCGTATTCAAATTTTGTATCCACGTCAAGTTATGGCAAATGGCGTTATGAATACAAATGCGTCTTATTTACCAATCAAGGTTAACATGTCGGGCGTTATGGGACCGGTATTTGCCGCATCTATTATGATGTTGCCCGCATTTATTCAACGTTTCGTGCAAAGTGAAAATTTATTTGTGCAAAGCATATTGGGTTTCTTTACATACGGTGCATGGTCATACATTATTATGTACACTTTGTTAATTGTGTTCTTTGCGTATTTCCAAACTTCCGTTGTGTTCAATTCCGAAGAAACCAGCACCAGTTTGAAAAACATGGGTGGTTATATCCCAGGTGTTCGTCCAGGTGAACAGACAAACAAGTATTTGGATGATGTTGTTTCGCGCACAACTGCGATTGGGTCGTTGTATTTGGTTGTTGTGTGTGTGATTCCAATCATTTTGAATACTCATGCAGGTATGCCATTAACTATCGGCGGAACAAGCGTGTTAATCGTTGCCGGTGTTATTTTGGATACCATGAACCAGGTGCAATCATATTTGGTTGCAAAACAGTATACAGGTGTTGTTGGACATACGCACAGCAAAGGGCGTTTCCGCAACTAAAACAAGATTTGACTTTTGTTGGAATTATTTTAGAATAATCCGGCAAAATAAAATGACCAATAAATCGGTGGACTGGTTTATTGGAAAACAGTAAAAAAGTGAATAAAGGAAAATAAAAAATGGCACGTATAGCAGGTGTTAACATTCCATCAGAAAAACGCATTGAAATTGCGTTGCGCTATATTCACGGTATTGGACCGGCACGCGCTGCGAAGATTTGTGAAGCGTTGAAATTAAAAGACGGTTTGCGCGCAAAAGATTTGACTGATGCTGATGTTATCAAAATTTCGAACTATATCGAACAAAATTTCAAGGTCGAAGGTGACGTCCGTCGTGAAGTCGCAATGAACATCAAACGTTTGCAAGACTTGAAAACATATCGTGGTATTCGCCACCGTAATCGTTTACCGGTTCGTGGTCAACGCACACAAACAAATGCCCGTACGCGTAAGGGTAAACGTGTTGTGGTCGCTGGATCTGCGGTCAAGGGTAAATAATAATTTTGGGTAGAGATTAACACGTCAGTTAATTGAAGACATCTAAAAATAAAAGGTAAAAATAATGGCAGTCTCAAAAGCTAAAAAGAAAGTAATTAAAAAAGTATCGCATGGCATTGCACATGTTGTTGCGACAAATAACAATACTCGTATCACAATCACCGATCCGTCGGGTGCCGTTTTGACATGGGCAACGGCCGGTGCAAATAATTTTAAGGGCGCAAAAAAGTCCACACCATATGCCGCAACAGTTGTTGCAGATGCTGTTGGTAAGAAAGTCGCCGAAATGGGTATGAAAACTGTTGATGTTTTGATGCGTGGTATTGGCCAGGGTCGTGAATCAGCTGTTCGTGGTTTGGCAAATGCAGGCTTGATTGTGCAATCAATTACCGATACAACACGTATTCCGCACAATGGTTGCCGTCCAAAGAAAGTGCGTCGTGTATAATATATGCAAATCATTGCTTATCCAAAACCACCCGTTTGGGTGGTTTTGGATAAGAAAAAATATGATTTTGTGGTATAATTCCACCCAAAGAGGCAATTAAAATGGCAACGCCATCGGCAAAGCGGTGTGAAAACTTTGATGTTCTGCAAGAAGGTATTTTCAACCAGCGTGTTGAAGATAACCTTGATTTGTTTGAACGTCAAGCCACCAGTATAATGAATTTGTATGATGTGCGTATGGGTGATTATTCTTATGCTTCGGGTTATTTCCATTTATGCACAGCGTTTGGAAAAAGTTATTTGATAAAAGCGATGGCGATGTCATATAACGCAATGCAGTCTGGTAAAAAAATAGTCGTTTTAGAAGAAAATCAATCGGTTGTAAAACAAATGGCACGAGAATTGACGATAAATTCGTCGTTAAGGCCCGATGATATAGGTATGTTTTATGCCGATGCCAAAGACATTGATACACCGATAATTGTTTGTACATATGCGTCTATGAAAAAAATGATAGATGCAGTTGGTGTTGCAAACATTGGTTTGGTTTTGTGTGATGAAGCACATCATATTTTATCTGAAAATCGTCAAAATGTTGCGAAAGAGTTTTCTGATTGTGCATTGTATGGTTTTACTGCAACATCAGATTAT
Organism: Alphaproteobacteria bacterium; assembly: GCA_017616975.1. Taxonomy (GTDB): domain Bacteria; phylum Pseudomonadota; class Alphaproteobacteria; order Rs-D84; family Rs-D84; genus Enterousia. Next base: position 20,012 of record JAFZXC010000031.1, on the reverse strand, counting down.
GGCGAAGTTGATAAAAACTGTGCCACCGTATTTGGTCCGGTAATTGATTCGGTAACGATTCGTGATGGTATTGAACGTGACGGATTGCTGTGTTCAACCAAGACAGGTATGTTTTTATCAAATATACCGGTTGATTTAACACGTGCGATTGCGCCGGGCCATGAAGATTATGACCCAGATATGCTGGACGAATTATTACGTGCATCACATGTTGACGGATTGCGTCGCGGATTTGCAGATTGGTATTTGTTTGGTGTGGACGATATGTTGGGTGCGATATTTGGCAAACCAACAATTATAAATGTTCCAAGTATTAGTGAGGCAGAACGTGTCGCACGTGAATTTAATATGGCGGCGACTGAAAATGGACATGGTGAAATTGCACGCACATATCATACAAAATCACCAGACAATGTGTTGGAAGAGTTTGGGGCGGGGCGTTTTCCGGTGCTGGTCCAGGTAAATAAATTAAGTGAAGGTTACAACAACCCCAATGTTGCGATTTGTATAAATTATCCGACACACAGTATGGTTCGTTCAATTCAGTGTTCGGGGCGTGCATTGCGATTTGATCCGAACAACCCAAATAAATGTGCGCTGGTTATGGATGTTGCGTTTGCACGACGTGCGGCGGACGAGGGCGAAACAGATGTAATGTCGGCAATATATGAAAATGGACAACGTCTGTTTTATGATGCAATGGGTGTTGTTCGGTGCATGAACCCAAATGCGGCACGAATGAATTCAGATACGCAGACGAATACAGAATCACGAACACATGAACATATTGAATTTCCCGCACCGTTTCGGGTTGTGACATCGGTTGAGTTTACCAATATGGTAATGGAATACAAATTAAATAATACCGATGTTGATTGGAAAACACCCGAATGGTTGACGGCAGGCGAATTGGCCGGTAAATATATTGTTGGAACCAAAAAGAAAATATCAGATGGCTTGAAAAATTGTGCAGATCAAATGCCAGATGCAATTCAATGTAAAAAGAGTGGTCCAAAAACCCCACTTTGTCTGAATATAAATGCGATTGATCGATTTTGTGAATTATCGGGGTTAAGACGAATGGATGAAACAATCGGTGAAAAAACATCCGAATGGTTGAGTGCAAACGAATTGGCTGGTAAATATATTGTTGGGGGACCAACAAAAATACTACCTTTGTTAGAACAATATGCGAATAAGATGCCAGATATAATTCAACGTAAAAAGAGTTGGGCAAATACGCCACTTTGTCTGCACATAAATGCAATTGACGATTTTTGTAAATTATCGGGTTTGCAACGCGTGGATGAAACAATTGATAAAAGTGTGATTAGCGAAAAAACATCCGAATGGTTGACGGCACATGAATTGGCAGGTAAGTATATTATTGGGATCGGAAAGAAAATATTACGTTTGTTGAAACGATATGCGAATAAGATGCCAGATGCAATTCAGTATAAAAAGAGTGGAACGAAAATATCCTTTTGTCTGAACATAAATTCAATTGACGATTTTTGTAAATTATCGGGCCTGCAATGCATGGGCGAAATAACAGGTGAAAAGACACCAAAATGGTTGACGGCACATGAATTGGCAGGTAAGTACATTCATGGAACACGACAGAAAATACGGCGTACATTGGAAGAATGGGCTAGCAAGATGCCAGATGCAATTCAACGCAAAAAGAGCCGATCAAATACATCACTTTGTCTGAATATAAATGCGATAAATCAGTTTTGTGGGTTATCGGGGTTAAAACGTGCGGATGAAACAATTGGTGAAAGAACATCAGAATGGCTGGTGGCACAAGAAGTGGCAGGTAAGTATATTGTTGGAGATACACAGAAAATATTACGTGCATTGGAACAATACGTAGACAAAATGCCAGATGCAATTCAATGTAAAAAGAGTGGTTCAAAAACCCCACTTTGTCTGAATATAAATGCGATTGATCGATTTTGTGAATTGTCGGGGTTAAGACGAGTGGATGAAACAATCGGTGAAAAGACATCAGAATGGCTGGTGGCACATGAAGTGGCAGGTAAGTATATTGTTGGGGACCCCAAAAAAATATTACGTTTGTTGGAACAATATGCGGAACAAATGCCGGATGCAATTCAAAGTAAAAAAAGTGGTACGACTACACCTCTTTGTCTGAATATAAATGCGATTGACGATTTTTGTAAACTGGCGGGATTAAAACGGAAAAAGGTAAAGGGTTTTCAATCGGGTATTACAAACATACACGATGAAACGGATAATGACACAGGACCAGTATCGCTATTTGGTCGGTCCGATAATACAGATGGTCGATAAAAAAACACCCAAACGGGTGTTTTTTTATTTGTCATTGCGAGGAAGTGAAACGACCGTGGCAATCCATAGTGACTGGATTGCTTCGCTATGCTCGCAATGACAAAGGAAACTGGATTGCTTCGCAAGCTCGCAATGACAAAGTGGAACAGGATTGCTTCGCAGGCTCGCAATGACAAAAGAAGTGCGACGACAAACGGTTGACATTTTTTATTTTTGTGCTATTTTTATAGGGGTGAGGATATGAAACCGTTAAAAGAATTTTTTGTTCCAAAAGACTATAGCGATGAATTGGCACAACTGAAATCGCAATCGTTTGCGTGGAAAATGGATTTTTCGTCCAAGACCGAAATCGCAAATGTTGGGCATATCACTCACTATGAAATTCGTGATAAACAGTCGTTGGGCAATCTTGTCTTGGTGCCGGGTTTGGCAAGTAATACGCAAATTGAACCAATGATGCGTGCAATAACATATTGGTCGTTAAAGCATCGGTTTAATATATATGCAATCGATTCTTTCTTTGGCGATTTTAAGGATACGGTAGACCCAGATGCCGCCGCAAAAAATACTGTTCCGGAATTTGTTGATTTAATAGATGAGGGGTTGGAGATTGTCGCAAAAATGTCAGTGAATCAATGGACATGTGTTATCGGGCATTCACTTGCCGGTGGTGCGGTTATGGAAGTTTTTAACAGACGTATTTTACAGCATCGGCCAATCGGGTATTCGGCGGCTGTTTTGTTTGCACCGTATGTCGTAAAAAGTTGGCTTGAAGCAACAAAAGATTTTATGAAATCGCATCAATATCCAGATTTGTCTTATGCTGATTTTTATAACGAACCGGTTGGCGTGGTAAGTCCGCACGATTGTGTCGAAACAGGTGGCAAGGTAAGACGTGTATCGGTTTTGCCAAAGGTTTATGATGATGATTTAAAACCACGCCCAGATTTAATGGCGCAATATAAAATACCAATCACACTGGTGGCTGGGGGCAAAGACAGAAAGGCACCAGTTGAATACATTCGTGGTATTTGTGATGCTACGTTAGAGTATTCAAACAAGACCAAAGTGTCGTTTGTTGAATTTCCAGAAAGCAAACATTCGTTTATCGGGCAACACAATGACTGGAATGCCGTTTTGCAATTGATAAAGTCCCAGCATATTCGTACTGGTCGGACAAAGGCAAAATAAAAATCGCCCGATTGGGCGATTTTTTTAGTGCAAATTTTTATTTAGAAATTAAATTCGCATTTGTTGCATTTTGGTGCTTGTTCGACGGCACGCATTGTTGTGTATGTGCCTGCTGGTTCATAATAAATAACAGGTTTATATGTTTGAACCGTTTCACGAACAAAGTATTCACGGTTTACAACACGTTCATATGGTGTGCCACATGTTTTTGTTGCGCATTTGTTGCATTTGCCACATGGTGCTTTGTGTGCTGGTTTTGCAATTGGACGTGCAACACGTTCAGTGCGAACAAAGTCGTTTGATGTGACTGTTAATTGTGGTTCGGTATCCATACCGCTATCTGATGCATAAATCGGTGCACAAATAACGCATGCAATTGCCGCAAATAATAAAGTTTTTTTCATATTGTGTCCCTTTGGTTCAAGATAGTGAAAGATTAGGACACAAAATGCCGGTTGTCAAGTTTTTGACACATAAAAATAGGTGTCTTTTTTGGCTAAAATAATAGGGTAATAATATGTTGACAATGGTGTAATCGTGGTATAAAATAACGCACGCACACAAAAGATGTGTTGCATTTGGTGAAAATAATAAACTAAGCCATAAAAGGAAAAAATATGATCGAAAAAAACTGGATGACCCTGATTAAGCCGAAAAAGCTGAACGTTGTGGTCGATGAAAACAATCCAAACATTGCAAAATTAATCGCAGAACCATTGGAAAAGGGTTTTGGTTTGACATTGGGAACGGCATTGCGTCGTGTTCTTTTGTCGTCATTACAGGGCTGTGCACCAATCTATATCAAAATTGATGGTGTTCAACACGAATTTAGTAGCGTCCCAGGTTGCCGTGAAGATGTCACTGACATTATCTTGAACCTGAAGGGTGTTTATTTCAAAGCATTGACCGAAGGTCAACACAAGGCTTATTTGAAAGTCAAAGGTCCGGCGGTTGTCACTGCGGGCATGATTGAAACATCGGGTGGTGTCGAAGTTATGAACAAAGATGTCGAAATCTGCACATTGGACAAGGGTGCAAATTTTGATATGGAAATTACACTTGGCACGGGTCGTGGTTATGTCCCAGCATCACAGAATGCTGCTGATTTGCCATTGGGTGTTATTCCGGTTGATTCAATCTATTCACCAATTTTGAACGTGGCAAGCACCGTCACACAAACACGTGTCGGTCAATCCACAGACTATGATAAATTGGAATTGGTTGTTAAAACAAATGGCAGCGTTGCACCCGAAGATGCAATCGCTTTTGCCGCACGTATTTTGACGGACCAATTGGTTGTCTTTATCAACTTTGAAGATCCGGCTCAAATCAATGCGCCGACCGAAGAAGATAAAGCAAAAGATGCATTGCCATTTGATCCAAAATTGTTGAAACATGTTGATGAATTGGAATTGTCTGTTCGTGCAAACAACTGTTTAAAGAACGACAAAATCAATTGGTTGGGCGAATTGGTTCAAAAGACCGAAGCCGACATGTTGAAAACACCAAACTTTGGCCGCAAATCTTTGAACGAAATCAAAGTTCAATTGGAAGCAATGGGCTTGTCACTGGGGATGGAAGTCCCGGGTTGGCCACCAGAAAACATTGCAGAATTGGCCAAAAAATATGAAGATCCATACAAATAATAAAGGGTGTCTGTGATGGCAAAAGATAAAGAAATCAAACCAGCAAAGAAGCCATCTTCCAAGGCGTTTATTAACGCTACGGAGGGATTGCGCGGTTTGATTGCCGGTATGGTACGTCCGATTTTGGGTATACCAGAACCCAAAAACCAAAGATAAAAAAATCCCGCAATTCAGGGGGAACCTTGGTTGCGGGCGTCTCAATGAATCCCCGTTTGGGGCAGAAACAAAATAAAGGAGTAATCGATGAGACATATGAAAGCGGGTCGCACTTTTAATCGCGACACAAATGCACGCAAAGCGATGTTTATCGGCTTGGCAAAAAACTTGATTGAACGTGAACAGATTAAAACAACCTTGCCAAAGGCAAAAGACCTGCGGACAGTAGTCGAAAAAATGATTACTCGTGCCAAGGTTGATACTGTTGCAAACCGCCGCTTGATTGCATCTGAATTGGGCAATGGTGCGGACAAGACAGTTAAAAAATTGTTTGCTGTGTTGGGACCACGCTATGCAAAACGTCCGGGCGGATATACCCGTGTGTTAAAGGCTGGTTTCCGTTACGGCGATGCGGCACCAATGGCGATTATCGAATTGGTTGATCGTGATGAAAGTGCAAAAAAATCGGCACCAAAGGCAGCACCAGCAGCAGCCAAGGAAGAAGTTGCAACAGAAGAAAAAGTCGTTGCGAAAAAACCTGCTGCAAAGGCACCAACCGCCAAGGTAGCCAAAGAAGCACCAAAAGCAGCCAAGACAACCACTGCAAAGAAAGAAGTTGCAGTTAAACGTCGTGCAACCGGCAAATAATTTGTATCGGTAAAAAAAACGGGGCTTTTGCACCGTTTTTTTGTTAAAAATATATTTTAAATCAGGGCGTTTTATGATAAAATTAATAAAACGGGAAAGAGGCGTGTATGAGGAAGTTTTTTGTTTCATTTTTGTTGATTGCTGGCGTAATTTCTGTGACGGGTGCGGCGCCACGTGAAGCTGTGCGTGGTTCAACATCTGGACAGACCTCTGTGCGCAGTGCAACACAACCCGTTTCATCACGCAGTGCTGTATCACAAAAAACATCATCTTCGGTTGTTGGTCGTGCGGCAGTCACACCGACACAAAAGGTGGCGGCACGTGCGGCAACGACAACGCAAAAAGTTATAAATTCTGGAACTAAAATTGCGTCTGCAACCCAGAACACCATTGTTAATGAAACATGTCAAAATAAGTACTTTGGCTGTATGGATGCGTTCTGTATGTTGGATAACGCCAGTGGTGGACGTTGCTTGTGCAGTGACAGAAATGCAGAATTAGATTTGGTGTTGGAAGAAATTGAAAAGTTAGACCAACAAACCTATGAAATGGCGACGTTGGGTGTCGAACAAATTGAAATGGGTGAAAATGCCGATGCGGCGATTGCCAAAGCAAATGCTGTTGCAGACAGTGCAGTGCGTGGCAGTGCCAAAAAAGCAACACGTGCGGCTCTTGATTTGTCGGCATGGAATATGTCTGTGGATTTTGATGACGATGATATTTTTGCCGAAACAAATACTTTGCAGATGTCGATGGACGGTAAAACGGGTGATGCGTTAAATCGTGCAGCCGATGAACTTTGTGTTGCGCAAATTCCGGAATGTGCAAATGATATGGCGATGTTGCAATTGCTTTATGCACAACGTATCAGATCTGATTGTTTGGCATATGAAAACAGTTTAAAGCAACGCAAAAGTGCAAGCCAAACGAAATTATCAACCGCACAAAAGGCTCTGCGTGAAGCTGCGCTGGAACAATTGCAAACATCAAACAAATATGATTTAGGTCAATGCACAATTCAATTTAAAAAGTGTATGCAAACAACGGCTGATTGTGGTGATGACTTTGCAAAATGTGCATCGACTGCGGCATCGGACAGTGTAGGTGTGAACAAGTCTACAATGAAACAAATTGGAAATTATTCTATCAAAGGCGAAGTCACAACAATTGAAATATCTGCATCAACATATGATACATTGTTGGCAAAAAAGCCGCTGTGCGAAGGAATCACAAAATCTTGCACTGCTGTGGCGGACAAGGTTTGGGATACGTTCTTGCGTGAAGTTGCGCCGGCTCTTAAATCTGCGGAAATAATCGCCGAAGATGATATTCGCCAAAATTGTATCGGCAACATTGCGAAATGTTTTAGAAATGCGTGTCGTGATAATATCGATCCCAATAATCCCGAAGGGTCTTATGATATGTGTTTGACTCGGCCGGAAACAATGCTGTCGGCGTGTAAGATACCGCTTAATTCTTGCGGCATTGATGCATCGTCAATTACAAATGCACAAAAGTCCCAGATTTGGGGATTTGTTGAGGCTCGTTTGGCATCAATGCGTGTTGATTCGTGTACCCAAGAAGTTAAGTCTTGTTTGCAATCGGCAGACAGATGCGGCAGTGATTATACTCAATGCGTCGGGCTGGATACGAAAACGATTGTTGCAATGTGTCCCCCAGAAAAGTTAGTCGGTTGCCAAGAACGGACAGAAGATGGGATAAAGAAAAATTCGTTGCAAGATATATCGAATCTTGTGATAGGGATATTCTTGAACATTGATAATACAATGCTGGATCAATGTCAAAATGCCCTGACAACAAAGATGCTGGAAATTTGTGGCGATACGACGACATGTGCGGCGTTTGATAATGATGATGTTATGGGCACAGATTCTTTGATGTCTTACAAGAACGTTGATGGTGATTATGTCATAGATGGCTTGATTTCTTTTGGCAATCTGGAAATAAACGAAGTTGATGATGCATCGAATTCTGGGGATGTAAAGTTCGGTAAATACCAGGCTGATATTTCCCAGTATGCAAATAACTTGGACGAAAATACAAACAAGCAACGTATTATTGCATCATTGCGTTCTGTGGGAAACAAGATAAAAGAAAAGGTTTTGTTGTTAGCCGAAGATCCACAAATCAAAATGTGTGTCGAAGGTCGTGATATATCCCAGATACGTAATCGTGCCGAAGGTGAACGAACTGATGCACGGTATCCAAATTTAACGGATTCTTCGATATTGACGATAATACGTGCTGGCCTTGGTAAAGCAGAAAAGAATTATAATACAAAGTATAATGAATTGCTGGGCAAGGCAATAGAATCACAAGACGACGACGTTAAATCTGTATTGTGTGCCGCAATGGTGACCAAAGATGCAGAAAGAGTTTGCAAAGAAAAAGGATTGTTTGGGCTTTGCCGTAAATATGGAACCGTGTTTGATGATTTCGTTATAAGTGATGGCAATATGTCAAACGGTGCATATGTGACACAACATATTATATCTGGAATAAAGTTATCAGATTTGTTGAACGTGCAACGCAATGGATATCGTGAATACTATCTGGCAGACGAAAATAATGTCGAAGCACAACATGTCGTGATGAGCAGCAATTATTCGTCATTGAATAAAACTTGCACTGTGACGACAGAGAAGAAAGAGTGCAAAAATACGAATTCCACAATCGAAGATATGGATTTATACGAAGTGTTGTCCACAGATAAAGGTAAATTGAAAAGATGCTCGTCATATGACGAACCGATTGTTTCTAGCAAAACGATAGAGATGTAATAACCACATCTTGTCGATTGTGTCGACAGCGTGGCATAACAATAATGTCAAAGTGATTTTATTGTTTCAAAAATATTGGGGCAATCGCACCAACGCCAGCAACAGTCGCACCCGTTTCCAGTTTGTTTGCAGATTCACCACGTTCACTGCTTAATCTGGCGGCGTCTTGTCCGTCTGGGGTTATTATTGCCTGGGCAATAGATGCGTATCTGGCACCGGTAATGCCATCGTTTGTATCGTCATATAGTCCCGTGGTCGATTTATCGATTACCACTTCGGATTCGATGCCGGGACGCATGCCTAATGACGTTTTACGCGATTTCAAATCGTTCGCCAATGTGGCATATTGTGTATAAAGTTGAATCAATTCGTTTCCGCCAGACACTTCGACATTTGTGTCGCCTGCATATGCAATCTGGCCCGAGCCGTAATCACATTTGAATGTCGCAACATATTGGCGCATTTGTGCGTCCGCCGCATCATCAGCATTTTGTTCAGACCATGCAGACGCCGCCATCATTGCACCAATGCCGGTTGCCGCCATGGATGCACCACTAAGTGCATTATTGCTAAATTGGCTGGTAGATTGGTTTTTGCTTTCTTGGGCTGCATCATCTGGTGTGGGGCCGTTTGATGTTTTCGGTTGCCCGCGGGTCGCATTAGATGTCGGCATGTTTACAGTGTATTCGCCCAAATTTATTTGTGTTGCACTTTGACTCCCTTGGGGTGTGGGTTCCAGTTTTGGTGCATCAAATTCATAATTTTTGGTGGTATTGGTATTGTTTGACCAATCGTTTTTAAATTGTGGCGAATCCAGTTTTGTATATTGTTCCAGATTTGTTGCCCCACCAGATTGATTGTTGGTGGTGGTATTGTCTTGGGCTTGTTGTGTTTCGACCGTGTTTGCTTGTGGGGTGTTCGTGGTGACAGATGTGTTTGTCACATCGTCTGTTGCGAACGTAGCCGTTGTAATCAAGAATGATAAAAATGCGGTCAGTGTGCGTTTCATGATTTTTATTGTTTGCTTTTTTGTTATTTGTTGTTTCGTCTTTCTTCTCTTGCGGCCTGTCTCTCGTCTTTTTTCTGTTGTCTTTCGGCTTGCTTTTGTTCTTTTTGTTCTTGTTTTGCGGCCTGTTTTTGTTCTTTTTGTTCTTGTTTTTCGGCTTGCTTTTGTTCTTTCTGTTCTTTTTGTTCTTGTTTTGCGGCCTGTTTTTGTTCTTTTTGTTCTTGTTTTGCCTCTTTCTTTTCTTGTCTTTCAGCTTTCTTGACGGCAGATTGTTCAATTGCATCGCTCATTGCGCCCGATGTAATTGCGCCAACTGCGGTGCCAAGACCCGCACCCAACATCGCCGATGATGCAGATGTTTGTTCACGAGTTAAACGGTATGCATTTTCTTTGAATGTTGTCACGTCAACGCCAAACCAATTTGGTGTGCAATCGAAAGTGCCCCCGGCGTACACCTTTTTGGATGCATAAATCGTTGCATCGTCGCCAGCACGGAAATTCACCGTGTATACACAATCCAGTGTGCGTTCATCAAACATTGCGCCCATACGTGCACAGGCAGATTTCATTTGTTCACGTAATGAATATAACTTTTGTTCGTCTTTGGCGATTTGTTGTTCAGCCGTTTGGCGTAATGTTGCAAATACGTTCGTTGTGCGAGCAGCCAATCCGTTGTCGACCGATTTGCAACGGTTCGCAATAGATGCGCATCTAGAAATTGCAGTGTCGCCATCAGATTTGCCAAGGCATTTTGCATATGTCGTGCCACAGATGTTTGTAATACAACTGTCGTATTCTTGGCCGCAATCCAGTATGTCGTCGAATAATTTTAATTGGATGTTAATAGTGCGGTCAGCTTTTATTTCCGACGCTAATGATGTGTATTCATTTGCATCGCAATTTGTGTTGCGTCGACATGAATCCAGTTTTGCACCAAACGCAGTATCGGTATCGTTGGCACAGTTTGTAAACTTTGCCCCACATTTTTCCGTCATACATGTACGCAGGGCTGTATCGCAACTGTTTGTGCTGGCGATTGTTGCCGCACGCATTGATATCGTGTTTGCCGCCGTATTTGATTCTGCATCCAGTGCCGTGCGTTGTGCACGTATCATTTCCGCCAATGACATTGCACCATAATCGGTGTCGGTTGATGACATGTCGCTTAGTATCGTGCTGAACTGGGACGATTTGTCCGTGATAATTGTTTCGGGTTCGGCCGGTACGGTTGCCGGTTGTTCGTCCGTCGTTTTGACTGTGTTTTCCTGGGATGCCGGGGCAGGGGACGTTGTGTCGGTTGTTGCAGTTGTTGTCTGGGTGCCGGCACGTGTTATTGATGAACGTGATGTGCGTGATACGACGCTTGCCGCATTGATGTCCAATGTCGCAAACGCAACAATCATAAAAATGGACAAGATGTTTCGTTTCATCATCATTTCAGTGTCGCACACGCCATGTCATAGAATTTACATAAATCTGCCGCCATTGATTTTTCATTGCTCGATTCGGTTGCGCATTTGTTGGGCATGCGTTGTTCGCAAATCATTGCGATGCAAGATTCACGTCCAGCATTGTTGTTGCATATCTTGCGCATGGAATTTAATTTGTTTTCACGGGCGTCTTGGTATGATTTAACAATCGATTCCATGATCGATGTTTTGCCCAAATTGATACTGGTGCGGTTCGCAACCAATTCGTTGCGAATATCGGTTGTGTATTCATCACAGCCAGTGTCATTTGTTGCACATGCAGAAAAGATTCTTGTAAATGTGGTATCGTCACCGCATCCAGAAAAATCAATATGGCAATTTTTATCTGCCTGGACACATGTTGATATTTCATCACTGCATGTCCTTTTGGTTTTTGATTTTGAAATTTGGGCGGTCAATGTTGACATTTGGGCGTTTATGCCGGCGGCAGTGCACGATTGTTCAATTAATTTATCATATGCGCTGGATACGTCGTCGGGGGAACAACCGTTAACCCGTTTAACACATTGGTTCGTTGCCCAGACATAGCGTTGACCGGGATCTGTTGGGGCACCTTGGAGTTCTTTGTCAGGAACAAGAAATTTGGTTGATGTGCCAACGGCAGACACCGATTTGATTCCGGTGTTTGTTGGAGTGCCGGCGTCGGCGGTGCCACAGTATTGGCATCGAGCCGCCGGATTGGTCGAAATGTTTATCGCACATACGGAATCCAGGCATCGTGTCAAGTTAGCACGAGAACACGCCGCATGCGCAAAACATGGCGCCAATATGGAACATATTGCCAAAAATGCGAATTTTTTGAACATTTCTCTCTATAGATAGAAATTATACCAAAAAAGGCACTTTTGTGCAAAGAAAAAACAAAAAGGAATAGGGAAAACATATTTTTGCTTGACAATTAAAAATTTTTGTCTATATTATACAGCATAATAGAAACAAGAGGCAAAATTATGCGTAATGAAACCAAAATGAAATTGATGATGGCTGTCGCAGGAATTGTTTTATTCGGCGGTGGTGTTGCACTGGGGACGGCTATCAAAGGCAAGGGCAAAGCCAATGATTCAAGCGATTTGCAAGACCAAATTGCAATTGAATCTGCTCGTGCCGATTCGGCTGAAGCAAATGCAAAAACATTGATTGTCGAAAAAGATCGTTTGGCACAAGATTTGGCTTTGGCTAACGATTCGATTATCGTATTAAATGACATGGTTGTAAAAGCGGACAGCTTGCAACATGCAAATGATTCTTTGCAATATGCAAATGATTCTATTATGGCAGAATTGAACGACTGCAAAGCAAGCAAGGAAGCGGTCAAGAAAACAACAACAGCCAAGAAAACAACAACAACCAAAACAACAACCGCAAAACAACCTGCTAAATCTGCGGATAAACAGCCTGTGAAATCAGCTGAAAAACCACAAGAACAGGTTGCAACCCAAGAACCAGAACAAATAACATCGGGTTCAACAACGGTTAATGTTAATACACCTAATAATGTTATCAATATCAGTAACGGCGGTGTTATTAACAATTATGCCCAAGATTCAAAATGCACTGAACAACAGTGTATCGAAGAATACAAAAAAGCACAACAGGCATACCAAGACGGATTTGTTCCAACTGGTAGACGTGTGCGCTGCAAATAAAAAATAAAATTTCATGTGTTTTCGGTCCCCGTTTTATATGCGGGGACTTTTTTTGCTAGACAGCGTCAGCAAATTTATGTTAGTATTATATACACAGAGAGAATTTTATGAGATTTATACGGGTTTTCTTGGTTGCTTTGTTCTTTGCCCCTGCGGCAGTGCATGCGGCATCAAATGATTTTATGATTGCTGCGCAATTGCTGGCGGCGGCGAAAAATGCTGATATCCAACAGGTCCAGGTTCTTATTAATAATGGTGCAAATGTAAATTACACGGACAGTACCGGGCTTTCCATCGTTTGCACGGCGTTAATGAATAACGATGTTCGTGCGGCCCAGATTTTACAAATGTATGGTGCCGATGCATCACAGTGTGATCGACAAATAAAACAATATAATTCTAGAAACAAGCCGAATAACAGTAGTGGGGGATTGTTCAGTGGGTTGTCCTCTGCCCAAAGCATTACATTGACGGCGGCGGGTGCCGCCGTTATTGTTGGCGGTTTGTTTCTGCTTACCGATTGGTTGAATCCGGGTAATGATAATGATTCATCATCTTCGTCTGGTGGCGGGTCGCATGGCGGGGGCAGTGGGAATACCACTGTGAACCCGGGGGATGAGGCATTCAAATTACAAAGTGGTCCCGCAACATTGGCGTCAAATTATAATTACGATGATGCGCTGGATTATTACAGCCCGTCCGATGCCAGCAGTATTTTGTACAAGAATTTTGCTAAAATGAACGGGTTTGCCGGCGGTCAAAATTATATGTTAATGATGCACGGGTATTCGCCGTTGGCTCGTGGGTATTTGGGACAACGGACGTTGCGTAATCCAAATAGCAATAACCCAATGCCTCTTGTTAATACAGATGGATCATATTTGTATTCTTTTGATGGTCAAAGTGTCCAAGGTGGTGCGCCGGTCAATGTTGCAATTGTCACACCAAATGGGGTTAATGCAGCGGTGGATACATCTTTGGGGGAATATGACGAGGCAATAAACCAATATGACTTTATTTTGTTTTCAACGATGAACGGTGTAAACGTTAATTCGGCAAACAATAATATGATTTTCAGCAAGTTTTATAACAATGCTATTCAATTGGGGGGCAATGCGACAACGTTGGCCGACGACACAATCAGCGAAGATGCAAGCAGATTAACGTATTTTGACTTGTCGGGTTTTGGAACTGCTGTGCATAATCCAAATGCGACAGACATGGATAACTTGTTGGCAAAAGTTGTTGGTGGTCGTGATGCGGGGTATTCGGCTGCGGACTATTTTGGTTTTATGCCAAACGGTCAAATGACAATTTTCCGGACGGGAAATGGTGTTGGTATGGTTGCACCGACGACGCCTTTGGCGGGAACGTATACGACATTAGATATTGGTGGTGTGCTAGATTTGAACGGATTGGCGTTGACATTGGATTCTGTGACGGATAATACAAATGTTGGTGGAATAAAAACATTTGTCGCCAAAGATACTTCGGACAATGAATATGCTGGGTATATCGCAACGAATGGCTATTTGTACATAGACAGTAATTATGATGGTTCCATAGACCAGGCTTATGAAATTGATACGGATGGATTAACGTTGAACCTTGCTTATGAACTGGGGACGATTGATTATTCTAACTATGATGCATTGATTAATGGTGCGGCGATGTGGGTTGTTGGTGATGTTGACAATGGTCGTCGTTCTAAGCCTGATATTCTTGCTAACGTGGCGGTTATAGATGATTTGCATTTGGCGTCTGCTGTGACGATTGATGATATTTTGTCGGTTGATTCTGGATATTATACCAGTGAATTTACCACCCAGATAAATAATGTTTATGACAATACGGATGCAAACACGGTGGGGGCAAAAGCCGTATCGTTCTTTAATGGTTTGGGGTCATCGTATTCGCCATTGGTTGTATTTTCAACCGGGGCGGTGGAAACGGACAGTTCTTTTTCTGGGGCATCAAAGAAGGCTACGTTTGAAAATGCGGCGCCGTTGGTGTTTGATAATCTGGAACATTTGTTTATGTCTGTTGTTGCCGTTGGCACAACGGAAAGCACCGCAACCCAGAGTAAGGTCAGCTCTTATACCCCGGGTGGATATTCTGTGATGCAATGGACCGATAACAGCGGGGCCAGCCCAAAGTATTACAAGGCTCGTGTTTGTGGGGTGGCTGGTGTTGGCGGTGCAAATGTGGATCCGTGGTGTTTTGCAGCCGCTGGGGCAACAGATTCTTTGGCGGTTTCCAGTGCAGCCGGGGCGGCTGGTGCTGTAAAATCTGCGTTTAATTATTTGTCCAGTGAACAATTATTTGTGTTGTTGGCATTAACGGCAGATGGACCATTGTTGGCAACAGATTCTTCTGGGTATGCATATACGCCGGTAAAATTGGCACAAGATTTGCAATTGTTATACACGTTGCCGAATGAATATCAGTTCCGTGTCGATAATGGTGAAGATTATTTAAGCGTGTTCAAAGAAGTGTTCGGTTATGGTATGATAAACCTTGAACGTGCAACAACGCCGGGTAAAACGGTTTACTATTATGATGGTACGGCATCAAATCCAGATATTGTTTCTGGAACAAGCAGTGCATATTGGCGTGCAGCAAGCAAGACCGCATTCAGTACATCGTCTGCATTGCCAATGCGTGCGGCAACAATAACAACATCGGCATATGATGTCTTGGAAAGTATTGATGGGTCAATGTCGTTGCCACGTATTTGGGAATCGTCGTTTGCAATTGGAAATACTTCACGCCACGCATTATACATGGGTGATGTTTTGGGTGAATTAAAGACACGTCGTGATAATGCAAATGATATGAAAATTGGAAATATGTCTTTCCATATGGCACGCAGTGACAAGGCGTACAACGATAATATGAACGGTTTAGACGAATTGCGTCTGGCTTTTGATACGGGGGCGTTTCATATGTCGGCTGATTATCAGCGTTATTTGACCGATGGGGAAGCTCGTTTTTCTGGGTTGTCAAATCCGGTTTTAAGTTTGGCATCAAATGCAATAACAACAAATGTTCAATATGATATGGGTAAATGGACATTTGGAACACGTGCGTTTTCGGGAACTATCACAAACGATGGATTGTTAGAAAACGATCCAACATTATCGTCACAATTTACACCGGCAACAATCGGCTTGATAAATGGTGTCGGTTCCAGTTTGTCATGGAACAGTGATAAATTTGGTGTGACAACGTCGTTTGGTTTTGCGCATGAAACGAATACTGTGTTGGGTGCATACACAGATGGTTTAATCGGGTTGGGCGCCGGAGATACACAATATGTCGATGGTGAATTACGCTATTCGCCGGCTGAGAACGTGTCGTTCAAATTGCGTGGAACATATGCAAGCACAGATACCGATAATTCTGGTATGTTTATAACCGACGTGTCACGTATTGAATCAAATGCGTTTGCGTTTGGTGCAGATGTCGGTAGTTTCAGTTTTGCGATTGCACAACCATTGGCGGCATATAATGGAAATATGAAATATGCATATGCGAACTATGCGGTTGTTGAAAATGGAAATGGTGGATACGATATTGATGTTATGTCCAAGGGTGTTGAAAAATTGCACTTTGGTTCAGGCAATCGTGAATTAAGATTATCGGGCGAATATCGTCATAACTTTGGTGAATTCACCGATGGCGCACTTGGGTTTATATATCGTATCAATCCAAACAATACAAATGAATTTGGAAACGAATCGATATTCATGATGAAGATGAGTCATCGTTTGGGAATATAAAAAACCGCCCGTTTGGGCGGTGCTTTTCATTATATTGGTTTTATGATAATTTATGAATTACCAAACCGCTGCGCAATTTGGGTTCAAACCAAGTTGTTTTTGGTGGCATAATGTTGCCAGTGTCGGCAATGTCGATAATTTGTTGCATCGTAACCGGATACAGCGCAAATGCTACCGCCATTTCACCAGAATCAACTCGTTTTTGTAATTCGCCCAGTCCACGAATACCACCGACAAAGTCGATACGTTTACTGGTTCGCAAATCGCCCAGGTTTAATATCTTGTCAAACACCAAATTAGATAACACGGTGACGTCCAAGACACCGATTGGATCGTTGTCGTTATATGTGCCGGGGCGTGCCGTTAATGAATACCATTTGCCACCAAGATACATGCCAAAGTTATGCAATTTGTTTGGCTTGTAAATATCGGTTCCCATTTCAACAACTTCAAACGATTTCGAAAGTTCGTTCAAGAATTGTTCATTGGTCATTCCGTTCAAGTCACGAACGACACGATTGTAATCAATGACTTTTAATTGGCTTGATGGGAAAATCACCGCCAAGAAATAATTGTATTCTTCGTTACCAGTGTGATTTGGATTTTGATCACGCTTTTCGGCGCCGACACGTGCAGCAGCAGCGGTTCTGTGGTGGCCGTCGGCGACATACATTGCCGGAACGTTTTCAAAAATTTCAGTTATACGTTGGTTGATTGCATCATCACGAATTGCCCAAAATTTATGTCCAAATCCGTCAGGTGCAACAAAGTCGTATTCTGGTTCGTTGTTGGCGACAAAGTCTGCGACGATTTTGTTCATTTCATCAACATCGGGATATGCAAAGAAAACAGGTTCAATGTTTGCATTTTGAATACGAACATGAATCATACGATCGTCTTCTTTGTCTTTGCGTGTTAATTCATGCTTTTTAATTTTGCCAGTCATATAATCATCAACATTTGCCGCCGCAACCAAACCGTATTGTGTGCGACCTTCCATTGTTTGTGCATAGATGTAATACATTTCTTTGTCGTCTGGAACAAGCCAACCATTGTCTTGCCATTTCTTGAAATTTTCGACTGCTTTGTCGTACGTTTTTTGTTCGTGTTCGTCGGCAATAGGGTCAAAATCAATTTCTGGTTTAATAATGTGCAATAATGATTTTTCACCGGCTTCAAGCTTGGCTTCCTCGGAATTAAGAACGTCATATGGACGGGACGCAACCTGGGTCACAATATCACGTGGAGGGCGAATGCCTGCAAATGGTTTAATTTTCATATAATCTCCTTTTTTGTATAAGCGAGATTATATACACGAAATCCAAAAGGTAAAATAAATTATTTTACTTTTATTGGAATAATCGTTTGCACCTTGGCCGTGTCCAGTGGACCATATTGATAGCGGACGTTGGCAAAATCTATATCTTTCATATCGATTGAACGAATCGTTCGATTATACATTGTGTGATAATAAATCACTTTGTTGCCAAGATCTGTTGCAATTGTCCACTGGGTTGCAGACGGCATATTATTAGTTGCACGACCTGCATCAAATTCTACACCCAATGGCACATCAAGATTGTTCAATATATGAAACGCTTTCATTGCCGATTCGTATCCGGTCTTTTGTGGAATTGAATAATTGCTTAACAGAGCGGCACGAATAAATCGAGATGGTGGTGTAAAGTCGCCAGGCAATCCTAACATACCACTGTCCGAACCAAACGAGTGCAGGGTTAAATCTCCAACTTTCTTTGGATCCAATGTCCCAGGACGCAGGTTGATATAATTGTTAAGGTTTGTTACATGCCACGGATAGCCAGGTGAATTTGAAATTGCACCAACCTTGCTGTCATAGAAATGCGCGGCACCATCGACAAATTCCAAAATAACTTGGCGACCGGTCGCATCAGTAATGCGCCAATGAACCGTAGATGCGGTTGGATCAATGTTTGTGACAGTGATGTTTTGTATCGCAGATTCAATTTGTTCTATGGTTGAAAATCGTGACAACATCCACGCCACCAGTTCAAAGTCAGCAATGCTTTTGTCTTTGCGTGTCTCACTATATCGTGGGTATTTGCCATAGTCTGGGAAATAGAACAGTCCCGCAGATAATCCTGCTTCGTTTGTGCCATCAATTACAAAATCGGGCGATTCGACAGCAATACCAACATAACCATACACAGAAGTAAATTCCAGCCCGTCCATTTTACCGCTGGGGGTTAACGATGTTTGTGTGTGTCCACGTGGCGCGATCACATACATGCTGTTCATTTCGGTTCTGGACCAATCGACAGTACGAGCAACAACTATGGAATTATCTTTTGCTCGTAATGTTATCCCGGTGCACGAAAACCCACTGTGTATAATTCCCAAAATCCCGACAAAAGTGATTGTAAATAATTTCATATTCATTGTATTTTCCCCCTTGGTGTGATTGATACTTTTATTATGTGTGAAATAGGGCACAAAAATTAACAGGAACAAAAACAAAAAGCCCTGTTTCTTTTCCCAATGATTTGTGATACAATGCGTGTCGACATGGCAATACCAATCGAAGATATTTATAATTTTCATCACGTACGCACCGCATGCCATATTAATTGCATGAATTATTTTGCCGGGCTTATGGGATATCATTTCCCAGAACACGATAATGACAAGGGTATTGAACCAATGCGCACAGGATATGCATATAAAAACTATGCAAATTATCATCCCGAATATAACTTGCCAGATAATTACGAAGATTTGGCAAAGATTGCAATTACAACGCATCACAAACATGCACCACATCATGTTGATTTTTATAATGGTAACGTTTCACAAATACCGGACGTGCATTTGATTGAAATGGTGTGTGATTGGGCAAGTGCGAACTTTGAACAATTGTATCTTTTGCATGATTGTCCATATGAAACGGTTGCAGATTGGTTTGATGCAGAAATGAGCAATAAAAATTGGACCGATGCCCAGTTGAATGTAATTCACGAAGCGATGGATTTTATTGAACGACATATGGATAAAGATGCCGTAATGAAAATATGGGAACCGGTATCTGCATTATAATAAAGTGGGGCAAAAATAAATTTGCACACTTTGGATTAACGATGTTTTCTTTTTCGTTTTGGATATTTTTGATAAAAGATTGCCAGAATGGACGTGATTACTATCAACGTCAAATTTAATACGGCAATAAATACAACGCCCAGTTCCGGAGATTCCAGCAATACATAACACAAATAACATGTTTCTGAAAATATCCATATCAACCAACTGGATATACTTATGTCATCAGACGATTTGGTTTTAATAATTTGTATTATC
>JAFZXC010000030.1 GCA_017616975.1 Alphaproteobacteria bacterium | reverse complement strand
CCATGTATTTCGACCAATGCATCGCCAACCGCACGTAAAATTCGAATTGATACCGGTTCGTCATTTATCCATGCACGACTTTTGCCATCAATCCCCAATGTGCGTCGCAATATCAAATCATCATCAACACTTATTCCATTTTCAACCAATATATCCCGCACAGAATTCGGCACAGAATCAAATTCTGCCGTCACACATGCCATGTCGCACCCATGCCGCACAAGCCCGACGTCCGAACGTGCACCCAACGCAAGTGCCAACGCATCAAGCAATATGCTTTTCCCGGCACCTGTTTCACCGGTAAAGACATTAAGCCCCGCCCCAAATTCCAGGTTCAGCTTTTCAATTAAAACAATGTTTGAAATGTTAAGTGTTCGTAGCATGCCGAAATTATACCCAAATTTTACCGCACAATTCAAGGGCTTTTATAGTTTTTCCAAAGTCCAATCATGCAACCACAATATGTATCCACAAACCCGATATTTTGGATAAATTTTCTTGATAATAGAAATGTATTCTTGAACCTGGACAACATACACAGAACGAAAAGCGGCTTTATCTGTATCTGTTTTATAATCGATGATATGAACGATACGATTTTTGTCGTCAACAACCATGCGATCAATACGACGGCTTACAAATTTACCATTGATAATTGCCGCCACAGGAACCTCTGCCATGGAACCAGCCCCAAAAAACCCCAGTAATTCCGGCCGCTTATTTATATTTTCAACAATCGATGTGTCGCCAACCAAAGCACCACTTTTCATACACAACGCCCGCATTTTTCGGTGCATTTCAGTGCCGTTTTGGGTTGCAAACTGCGTATTATCATATTTGGTCAAAAGTTTACGCAATGTCTCAGCCATGAACAATCCTTACTTTTTCGTCATCACACTGGGCATCTTCAATCGTCCTTAGCACACGCCACAATTGGGCATGCCACGACATTTCGTTTATGTTTTTATTTGGTGTATATCCGTAAATATATAATTCATCACGTGCACGGGTCATCGCAACATACAACAAACGATAGTATTCTTCCATACGTCCATTCATCAACGACCCCAATGCTATATCACTTTCCTCCGTAGAATTATCAGCCGCCCGCACCCAAATCCATGGCATTGGCAGTGTTGGGTTTACCGTCATGTTTTTCGGCATTATTCCCGGTGTAATTGGCAAAATTTTTTCTTCGTCTGGTGTCTTGGTAGTATCAATCAAGAACACCACTGGGGCTTCTAATCCTTTGCTTCCGTGAACTGTGGCGATACGCACCCCCGATGCCGTATCCATATTACGCTTTATCTCGCTGCCACCAGTGACAAACCATTTAAGAAACTGTTTTAACGTTCCCGGTTGGGTTCTTTCATACGCCAAACAAATCGTCATAAATTCTTCCAATGGGTCTATGACTTGGGGACCAAACGCAGATATAAATTCGCTGCGCACCCCAGAATCCAGAACACAAGAAAAGAACGAATATGGTCCCATTGTTTGTGCTTTTTCAACCCAATCTTGCAGGCGATTATACACATCAATTTTTCTTTCATGCAACACATCAAAAACCGATAATTTTTGTTCCGTCTTTTTGTCATTTTTAATTTTGCACAATTCGAAAATATCGGCTTCTGTCAAACGGAAAAGCGGACTTTTTAACACACAACACAAACTGTAATCATCACTCGTATCAAGACAAAAACGTGTCAAATTCATAAAGTCTCGTATTGCTGGAAAATTCGGTAAAACGATACGATCAGTACCCGCCACAGGTATGCCACAACGTTTCAACGTTGTCACCAATGGTGTCACCAATGGCTCACGACGTTGAACCAAAACCATAATATCTTTTGGCGCACGTTTGCCATCCTTTAACACGTCTTGTATTTTTGACACAATATCGTTGATATACGTTAACGTTGATACATTATCACAATCACCACGTGCAACCAATCGATGCATTTCTACGACGCCCGCTGATTCACGACGAAAACAAACGTGTGGATTATTATGGAAATGCGTTGCTTGGATAATACTTTCATCACCAAAGAATTTATCCACAACATACAAAATAGATGGCAACGAACGAAAACTTTGCGTCAATGGAATTTCATCAATTGTGCGCAAATTGTTTTTTATTTGGCGAATAATATCATCACGACTTGCTGCAAATGCCCGCGAATCTGCCCCTTGGAAGCCATATATCGACTGTTTTGTATCGCCAACAACGAACAATGAATGTGGCAAATCACCCGTATCACCGCCGACAAAAAAGTCCCCAATTAACATTTGTAAAATATCCCATTGTTCCGGCGGGGTATCTTGTGCTTCGTCAACCAATATATGCGACAACGACAAATCCAGTTGCGACAAAACCCAACCCATAACATTAGGGTCAGAAAACAGTTTACGGGTATACAAAATCAAATCATCAAAATCTAATACATTGCGTTGATGTTTTATATCACGATAAAGCATCGTAAATGCCGCCGACAAATCGAACAAAGCAATCGTATCTTGGAAAATAATTTCATTTAATTTGTATTTATTTTCGTTGTAAACACGCATCTGTTCATCGGCCAGAAAATCAACCTTGGAAATGGCCTTGTTCGGTTCCCCAGATTTTATCAAATATCCAGATTTGTATTTTTCAAAATCAATAGTTTTTTCAATATACTGTTTTGTTAAGTTAAAGATTTTTGTTAAGTGTGTTATTGGGCCCTTTTTGGACTTTATTTGCGCATCTAACAAATCGACTATTTTCTGTAAATCGGCGTCACAAACATCGGTTTTTGGACGACGTTCCAAATCAAGAAACTTTCGTATCGTATCAACAAAATACGCACGATATTGTTCGATGTTTTCAACCGAAAAAAAGTGCTTATATTGACCACCAATAATGTTCATTAATTTATCCAACGAATACTCACTGATTCTGGTAACGATATGAGCAAATGCATCATAAACACGTGCGTATTTTTCATCTAACTTGGATGAATTTATCAACGTATCAAATGTTTCATTTAATAAAACCCGCTGATTCATATCCGAAATTAATGACCATGCCGGTGATATTCCTGCTTCGATGGGAAAACGATGTAAAATTTCTTCACAGAAACCATGAATTGTTTTTATTTTAAGCGCATCTGGATTATCGATATACCAGAAAAACACCGCACGCGCATGTGCCACATCATCCAGTGTCGCCGGCTTGTTCAAAGCGACATCTTTTAACAAATCTATCAATTCATCATCTGTTGCAACGGCCCATTCACGCAACGAACGCAAGATTCGATTCCGCATTTCACCGGCGCCCGCATTTGTATATGTTAAACAAAGTATCCCCGACGGATTATTTATATCGCTGCGGAACAAAATACGCAACAGGCGCCCCGTTAAAACACTTGTTTTGCCGGTTCCAGCGTTTGCCTGGACCCACACATTAACAAGCGGATTCGCCGCCATATCCTGTTCATGTGAAAGTTCTGGTTTTTTATCCATTTATACCCTTGCTTTATGATTTAGATTCTAGTATAAATTCAAAAGAACTGCAAGAACGTTGTGGCATTTTAAGGGAGAATCAAACAATGGAAGGACAAGGGGCTTTTATTTTAGCAAACAACATCATCATGTATATTGCCGGTGGCATGGGTTTATTGCTTGTTATCATACTGGGGATGTTGTTCATGGTTTCACGTAAATCACAACGGGTTATGCAATCGTTGTTGGATCTGTTATTACACCCAGAATCCGTACGTGTCCAAGATGCCAGCAAAGTTTTACAAACTGTTTTGGCGGGCGAAGTTGCAAAAATAGAATCCGGATTTAAAACAATATGCGACACATTAAACGGTCAAATTGAACACGCCAAAGAATTAAAAAAACAACTTGGTGAACAAAACGAAAAACTGCTTGCAACCGCAGATGACGCAACCAAGAAATTGGTCCAAATGTCTGGTCGGCTGGATAATACTTTGGGCGGGCTGCAATCTGTGGTCGAATCCAAGTCATGGGACGACGTCACAAATACGACAGACAAATTTTCAGCCCGTATCAACGAGTTGTTGGCACAAATCAACACAACAACCAATGAAACAACCGAAAGAATTAATCAAACTCAAACACAGATAGATTCGTGGATTGCATCGAGCAACGAATTAAATCAAACATTGCACAATGAATTTGAATCGAACGCCACACAAATGCAAGACATCACCGAAAAGACCGAAATTTTGCGTGATAAATTGGCAACTATGACACAATCGACTGTAGATGGATTTAATGAAGTAAAAACCGCATCGGCAGACTATGCGGATATAATGTCCAAGAACAATGATATGTTGGACGGCCATCTTAATAAAATGGACGTGTTTAACAAACAATCCAAAAAATTACTGACAAGCCAAACAAACACTATTATAAATACTGCAAACGTTGTTTCCGGCCAGGTGCGTTTAACAGAATCTTCGATTGAAAAGCAAATAACAAAATTATCCGACGCAGTAGAAGCATTGATGTCATCTGCAACCGCAACCGAAAGCGCAATTCGTGGTATATCGAACGAATTGGCGGGATTAACCAATCGTTTTGATAATGAAATCAAAGAATTTGCAACTGGTGTTGTCGCTGAACTTAAAACCGTATCAGGCGTTGCTAACATTACGCTTGAAAACACCAAGACGGCGGCAAACGCATTTTCGGAATCAGTCAAAACAATGGGCACCGGCGTACGTGAAACATTGATAGAAATGAACACGGCACACACACAATTGTCGGGACAATCTGAAACACTTATTAAAATGTCACGTGAAACCACAGAACAGTTGCAACCGTTGTCTGAATTGATTGAAAAGTATTATGCAGCCCTACCCGATTTGTCACATGATTCTGTGGCGGCTGGCGAAACATTGGGCAAAATTGTTTCCGAATTAAATGCGACAATGGAAAAAATGAAATCAACCGTAAACGAATCTACGTCTGCTATTGCGGAATCTGCAACAAAATTAGACGAATTGGCGGGCGGTTCACGTCAACAAATGATCGATTTGATGGCAGACTATGCCAAGGCTGTTGATACAATGCAAACATTAAACAAACAGATGATGGTTGCACGCGCATCGGCACCAATGGACGCAATTAAATCGGCACCTGCGGCACAATACGGTCGCATCAGCACAAGCGACTTTTTAAGTCAAAGCGAAAAGATGTTCAGCAAAATGCACGAACAATCAATTGATTTAACACGTGCAACTGGCGTTGATATTCCAGATACAATATGGAAAAAATATCACGATGGTGACACGGCTATCTTCTCTAAATGGTTGGCAAAAATGTTGTCGGCGGCCGATAAAAAACAAATTCGTGAAACGCTTAAAAACGACAGCGTGTTTCGTTCCCAAGCAACGCAATTCGTGCGCAGTTTTGCAAAAGTTATGACTTCTGCAGAATCTGTCGACAATCCCGACAAAGTAGCCGCAGCATTGCTTAAAACCGACTTGGGCAAAATATACGTCGCATTAAAAGGTCATATTTAATTTTAGCGCTGGTTAATTTTTCTGTCTTGGGCGACCAAATTATCAATAATTAGACGCACAGCCGCAAAAACTTCCATTGGTGTCATACGTGTGCCGTCTGGTTTCATTTCGTTTACTACCGCCCATTTATTTGGCTGTCTGGCAGCAAGAGTCTTGTAAACATCTGCGACATCTTCCAATAATTTCAAATCGTTTTCATGGATATCAGGTTTGCCGTTTTGATACACCTTTAACCCCTGGGTTCGCATTTTGTATGAGATTTCCGCCGGCAAATACAAATATATGTTATAATCTGGACGAATTATTCCCATTTGATTAAATTCCATGTCTTCAAGATAGTTGATTTTATTTTGCCATTGTTCACGTGGTAATTTAGCAATCGAATATACATTGCTGTATGTATATCTGTCAAAGACAATCCATTTACCAGAATCATGCCATTGTTTAATTTGGGCCATATGTGCCTGTCTGTCTAATGCATACGGCAACATTGTGTATTCTGCCGGCAAATCACGGGTGTTTGTGCCAAATTTACCGTTCAGGTAATCTTTGATAAAACGACCCCAAAAACTGTTATACTGGGGAAAATCCAAAGTTTCTGTTGGAATACTGTATGCAGTATTCAAATAATCAACCATATTAACAACTTGGGTGTGTTTTCCGGCCTTGTCTGCGCCTTCGACTGCGATAAACATATTACAATCCTTTTTTTATTACAAAGGCCCGCAATACAGCGGGCCGATATTAATCTTCCAAGAAACTGCGCAATTTACGTGCACGAGTTGGATGCTTTAATTTGTTCAGCGCCTTTTGTTCAATCTGGCGGATACGTTCACGAGTCACCCCGATGTATTCACCAACCTCTTCCAATGTGCTGGTTTTGTTCGTGCTCATACCGAAACGTTGACGCAGAACGGTTTCTTCCTTGGGGTCCAATTCAGACAAAATCTGGGTGACAATTTTACGCAGATTCTTTTGTGCCGCCGATGTAAACGGATTTTTGGCTGTTTCATCAGCAATAATTTCGATGCGGCTGCTGTCGTCTTCGGTTCCCACAGGTGCTTCTAATGAAATTGGTTTCAAATTAACCTTCATTGCCTTGTGAATCTTGTCAACTGGCAGATATATAATCTTGGACAATTCTTCGGCGGTTGGATTGCGTCCATATTTATGCATGAATTGACGTGATGCACGTTGAATTTTATGAATATTATCAATCATGTGCACAGGGATACGAATTGTACGTGCCTGGTCGGCAATACTGCGGGAAATACCCTGCTGTATCCAGTTTGTTGCATATGTCGAAAACTTGTTTCCCAAACGATAGTCGAATTTATCAACAGCCTTCATCAAACCGATATTGCCGTCTTGAACCAAGTCCGAAAAGTCCAGTCCCAATCCACGATTGCTGGATTTCTTTGCAAATTTGATAACCAGACGCAAGTTTGCTTCGATCATTTCACGTTTTGCACGGGCTGCTTCGGTTTGACCACGACGAACCAATTCCACAACTTTTTTATATTCGCCTGTGGGCTGGCCAGTTTCACGAGCAATTGCAGTAATGTCTTCTTGAATCTTCAAGATGTCTTTTTCGTGTTTTTTTACAAAATTGACCCAGACTTGATTTTTCGAGCGAGCTAACTTTTTAACCCAGTTATGATTGATTTCATTGCCAGAGTATTCCGCCAAGAAATCATCACGTTTAATTTTGTTCGCCATAGCCAAACGCAATAATTTGCCTTCCAGCCCCATCAAAAGTTGATCACGTTTGGTCAATTGTTCCAAAATTTCGGCATTTCTGTCGTCGTTCAAGCGAATTTTGCTGACATTTTCGAACAATTCCAGACGCATTTTTGCATATTTCTTTTCCAACGCTTCGTCTGGTTTCGACGACGTAAGCAGATTTTCCAGACGTTTTGCCTGTAATTTCTGCATCCCTGTGAACGTGCGTTTGATTTTGGCAAACAAGTCCAAAACCATTGGCATCAATGATTCTTCCATCACAGGAATTGGCACACCCGATGTTCCACGTGGTGTATCTTCTTTTTTGATACCATCTTCATCTTCGTCGCTGTCTTCATCGTCTTCGTCATCTTCGGTTGATGCAGTTGATTCTTCCAAATCGTCCAAATCATCATCGTCAAGACTGTCTACATCATCAACGCCTTTGGATTTCATGGCTTCGGACAACGCCGCCAAAGACTTTTGTTCTGATTCTGATGAATACATAACTTCCAAATTCACGATATAACGCAAACGAATATCTTCGTTCAACAACTGTTGATACCAATCAAGCATCGCCTGGATTGTCATTGGACTTTCACAAAGGCCATAAACCATCAAACGAGACGCCGCTTCGATACGTTGAGCAATTGCAACTTCGCCCGCAGCGGTTAATAACTGGACCGTGCCGATTTGTTTAAGATAAGATTGCACAGAATCTTGGACACCCAAAACCAAATTTCCCGTTTGGCTGCGTTCCAATTGTTTTGCAAAATGTTCATAATCTTCGTCGTTAACATCGACTTGTTCTGCATCGGCATTCAACAAATTGCGTGTTTTATCCCGGTTTTCTTCGCCATCTTCATCGGCATAGTATTTTTCCATATCCCGAGAAAAATTGTCTGTTTCCAGCAATTCCAAACCCAAATCTTGGGTAAAAAAGTCCATAACTTCTTCTTGTTCTTCACTTGGGACTTCGTCTGCTTCGGTGGCATCATTAAAATCCATCTGGGAAAAATACCCAACTTCGACCGCAGAACTTGCCAATTTTTGAAGATTTTCCGGCAACGAGTCAATCAATAACTTGGTTGCGTCATCAAGTTTTTTTGCCATGTAGCGCCCTTTGGAATTAAATTATTTGCTTTTCTTTTGTGCCTTGGCCACAGCATCGTGAACCGCAGATTCCGAAACCAAACCCAACACAATCGGGCTTTGTATTTGAATCAACGAATACGATTTATGTGTTTTGTTGCGAATTGATGCAACGGTTGGATTGGTGCTGCGCATAAGGCGAGCCACCTGGCCATCCGACAATTCTGGATAGTTTTTAATAATCCACAAAATACCGCCCAAACGGTTTTGACGGTGTAATTTTGGTGTATAACCAACACCTTTTTTGTTTTGCGCCTTTTGGGCGGCAACAATTTCTTCACGCAAAGTCAAGCGAGCATCCGGGTCGGCTTCACATTTTTCAATATCTTCCCGAGTGACCTGGCCATTCAAAATTGGGTTTAACCCTTGAATCTTGTACGTTTCGGCGTCGGCGATATTTTTAACCTCTAATTCGTGCAAACCGCAGAATTCTGCAATTTGTTCAAACGTTAATGCGGTGTTTTCTATCAACCACAGTGCAGTAGATTTTGGCATATATGGATAATTCATGGAAATTCCCCTAATGTTAACAGCGCCAAATATACACCACAATATGCAAAATTTCAAGTAATTTTTGTATTTTTTATTAAAAATAAAAACCGCCCGACCGGGCGGTTTTTTGTTATGCCTTTTTGGTCAATTTTGGACCCGTCGGCGTATCGGTTAAAAACCACCCCGCCGCATCAATTTCGGCCCGCAATGCATCCGCCGTTGCCCAATCTTTTGCCGCCTTGGCCGCAGTGCGCTTTTCAGCCAACGCCACGATTTCCGCCGGTGCGGCTTCGGCCTCTGTTGCGACCAGTTTTTCAGCATGTTCGATAAACAACAGACCCAACAACCGGTCTATAAATTCAACCAGCGCAAGTTTTGTTGCATTGTTTACAGAATTATCCTTTAACAATTCCTGGAAAACGACCAATGTTTCAGCGGTTTTCAGGTTGTCGCTTGTTGGGGCCAACAATTTGTCGTGCCACGCATCGTAAACCGATTTATCAACATCACCCGATTTGTTGGCGATTAAATCTGCGACTTTACGGACAATGTTTTTATATCCATTTGCCGCCGCATCTAATGCTTCCCATGAAAACGCCAATTGGCTTTGGAAATGCCCTAGCGTTATGAAATAGCGATACACAATCGGGTCATAACCACGTTTGCGCAGTGCGTCCAGACTTAGAAATTCGCCGTTGGACTTACTCATTTTTTCGCCAGATTTATCCATCAAAAATGCCCAGTGCACCCAATATGACACCCATGGCGCCCCGGTGATTGGTTCACTTTGTGCGATTTCGTTTGTATGATGAATACGTGCCAAATCTTCCCCGCCGGTATGAATATCAAAATGATCCCCCAGTAATTTCATGCTCATTGCGCTGCATTCTGCATGCCAACCCGGAAAACCAATGCCCCATGGGGAATCCCATTCCATTTGACGTTTAGAATCTTTTGGTGAAAACTTCCACAATGCAAAATCGGTTGGATTGCGTTTTAATTCATTAAACTCAACACGGGCACCTGCACGATTACCCGCCATTGAACCACCTGTCAATTGACCATATGCGGCAAACTTGGACGTATCATAGTAAATGCCGTCCCCCGGTATTTCATACGTATAACCCAAATCTTCCAGTTTTTTAACCAAATCTATCTGTTCTGCAATATAGTCTGTTGCATGTGGCATTTCCGTTGGGCGTAAATTATTCAAATCGTCAAAATCACGCAAAAATTGTTCTGTATAGAACTTTGCAATATCCCAAACAGATTTATTATCACGTGCCGCCCCCTTTTCCATTTTGTCTTCGCCAGAATCCGCATCATCGCTGGTCAAATGGCCCACATCGGTTATATTCATAACATGACGAACATCATAGCCATTTTCGGCAAACATACGACGCATCAAATCATTACGAATAAAGCATAACATATTACCGATATGTGCATAGTGATATACCGTTGGTCCGCAGCCATAGAAACCAACATGTCCTGGCACCAATGGTTTGAAATCTTCGACTTTGTGTGTCATTGTGTTAAATAATCTTATCTGCATAATAATTCCCCTGTGTTTTATTTATGATAATAACGAATTGATTGATTTATTGCAAACAAAACATGTTTGCCCGAAAAAGACAATTTAACAACAACAGTAAAAATTAATAAATGGAACCGTCATGTACATGATTATGACAAAAGCTGTGGGATTTATCAAGATTTTTGTGATTGCTTTTTACTTTTGACCTTGTTCAGCAGATTTATGTATTTTACATAATCTTTTAATCCATCAAAAAACGCAACCGTATATATTCCCGATAACCCAGATTGAAATTCAATACATCCATCCGGGGTTTTTTCTTGCCACAGTTGCGGCATATGCCGTTCCAAGATGGCAATCATTTCATCTTCGTAACCTGGTTCAATTGCAAACTTTCCTTCGTCAAGATTTAACACACTCATGTGTGCCACAATAAACGCAAAATCTTTTTGGTCTTGTTCAATACCCTGTTGAATTGGATCCGGCAAATTATATGGATTATGTGGCTGCTTTGGGTTTATTTTGCGTGCATCATCTGCGTATATATATTCACCGTTGATATCACGCTCTGCACGATAAAAAACACGACCGCTTTTACCGTATTGTTTTTCAGTGCCCAAATTATGTTTATCAAATTCCAGCATTTCACAATTGTCTGTGCGCCCGATGTGATAATATGACGTGCATAACGTATCGATATATTTTGCAATGCGATACATACTTTCCGCATCATTGAAATAGATTGTAAATGCCTTGCCATATTGAGAATTTGGGTTTCCGTTTGCATCATACGCATCTAAAATTGCGTGCAAATTGCTGTCGTCATACTTGAAATCAATGGTTTTAAACGAGACATTCAGACGATGTAAAGCCTCTGCAATTGGTTGTGCAATTTGTTCATAATCTTCTATGGAAGACGCAAATACGTGCAATTTCCATGGGAAAGTATCATCAATACGCTCTTTTCCATTATACTGCATCCATACCGTTCCCCAACTGCTTCTAAAGAACCAATACCAAGGTTCTTGGGGTTGTGCGATTTGCCGTTTTGGTGTTTCTGTGTTTTGGGGTGAATTTGTGCGACCATCAATCAATGCCTGCAATTGTTTTTTGACCCGAACAAAAGTATCTTTGATAGACATTGTGCACCCCTGTATTTAACATTTTGATTATAGCACAATACCGAACATTTAACAATCATTAAAAGAAATAAAAAAATGCCCATGCGGGCAGAAAACCTGGCGGAGCGTATAGGACTCGAACCTATGGACCGCTATAACACGGTCACGGATTAGCAATCCGCTGCATTACCACTCTGCCAACGCTCCGGCCGTGGTGATGGGTATTATATAGAAAGCATTTTTCAATTGCAAGTGTTAAAACAAAACCGCCCAAACGGGCGGCTTTTTATTCGTGTTCTTCGGCAGATTGTTCAATGGACGGCTGGAAAATTTCAACATCACGTGTCATCGCAAGAAACTTTTCTGCACGTTTTGCGGGCAATTCGTCCGCCGGAACAGATTCCAGTTCTTTTAACTGTTCAACGACCGCCGATGCCAACATTTCCATCGTTGTTTGCCAATCAGTATGCGCCCCACCCGATGGTTCAACAATAATTTTATCGATAACGTTCATATCCGCCATGTCACGTGCCGTCAATTTCATTGCCGCCGCCGCAACCGCCTTGAACTTGTTATCTTTCCAAAGGATTGATGCGCAAGATTCCGGTGCAATCACCGAATAAATCGCATTTTCAAGCATCAAAATACGGTCGCCAGTTCCAATTGCAATTGCACCCCCAGAACCACCCTGGCCTACATTAACGGCGACATATGGCGTCTTGACCGACAATCCGGCGGATATTGTTGATGCGATAGCCTGGGATTGACCACGTTCTTCGCCGTCACGTCCCGCAAATGCGCCCGCCGTATCAAAAAGAGAAATCAATGGCAAACCAAACTTTTCCGCCAATTTCATCATTCGTTGCGCCTTGCGATAGCCATCTGGGTTCGGCATACCAAACCGATGCTGTTGGCGTGTTTCGATGGTTCGTCCCTGTTCTTGGCCAATGATTACCGATGGAATACCACGCCAATAACCAATTCCCGATCCCATAGCGGCATCTTCGCCATACAACCGATCACCCGCCAAGTAAGTCCATTTATCAACAATACCATTAATATAATCCAAGAAATGCGGACGATTTTCATGACGTGCCAATAACACCTTGTCATAGGCATCATTTTCGCCAATACCACGAATTTTCTTGGACGTTTCGTACTTTGGCGTTGTGACAGAAATCGGCTTTGCCTCATGCGGTTGCTTGGTTAACACAGCCAAAATATCCGCCAATTTATCGTGCAAATCGCCACGTGGCACGACCATGTCAACCATGCCGTGCTCATACAGGTATTCAGCCGTCTGGAAATTAGATGGCAATTTTTCACGGATATTTTGTTCGATAACACGACGTCCGGCAAATCCAATACGCGCCCCAGATTCCGCAATATGAATATCACCCAACATTGCAAACGAAGCCGTCACACCGCCAAACGTTGGGTCGGTCAGCAATACAATGTATGGTATTTTATTTTCATGCAATTTATTAACCGCAACCGTTGTACGAGCCATTTGCATCAACGACAAAATGTTTTCTTGCATACGGGCGCCACCACTGGACGTCACCATAATAAACGGCTGATGCGTTTCGATTGCGTGTTCCATACTGGCGATAATACCATCACCAGCGGCACGCCCCATTGAGCCCATCATAAAGAAACCGTTTAACACACAAACTGTTGCTGGAATACCACCAATCGTACCATCTGCGGAAACAACCGCATCATTTGCACCGGTGTCGTTGCGTGCATCTTCCAAACGTTCTGCATATGCAACACGGTCAAAAAATTCCAGTGGGTCATCCGACACAGTCGGCAATTCAAGACGTTTCCAATCGTTATTATCAAACAGCAAATTAAAACGCTGTTTTGGGTTCATCATAAATGCATGATTACAACGTGGACAGATATACAAATTATCCTTGTAATCTTTGTAAAAAACGAGTCTGCCGCACGATTCGCATTTAATCCACATTAAACGACGAACACGTTCGTATTTATCACGATTATCGTTTTTTATACCTGATTTTTTACCAAAAAACATATCAATTATCCGTTCATCTTTTTGGTTAATTCACGACTTGGCTTGAACAAAATAGTCGTATTTGCCGGCAAATACATTGGTTTACCGGTACTGGGGTTATATCCCGTTTTTGTTGCACGTTTACGTGGCTGGAAAGTTCCAAAACCACGAACTTCTATCCGGTTGCCCGCAGCGACCGATTCCACCATATGATCGGAAATAGTTTCAACAATTGCGGCGGCATCAGCACTGCGCATATTTTTAAAATTAACCTGGATAGATGTTATAATATCTGAACGTTTCATAATTGTTTACCTCATGTTAGTTTCATAAGTATCATTATTGCCGAAAAGCCCATTTTTTTCAAGAAAAATATATTCAAATCAAATACCAGTCGTAAATCATAAACATCTAAAAAAAATACACCGTGTGCGGTGTCTTTGTATTCCTGGCGGAGATGGAGGGGTTCGAACCCCCGATACAGTTTCCTGTATACGCGATTTCGAGTCGCGCGCATTCAACCAGCTCTGCCACATCTCCGGATTGGTCGGTATTATACACAATGTCGTTGTGTTTTCAAGGGTAAATTATTTTTTATGCTTTTTGCCCAGATGACGCAACAAACGACTTATCGGGCCTTCGCGTTTAGATGATTTAATTACATCATGGCCGACATACGATTTTATTTCACGATATATTTTGTTGTATTCATCACGATATTGACGACCCGGACACCCAATAAACCGCATGCACTTTGATAAAGAGTAAGAATCATCCCATTGCCATAATTTATATCGATATCCACGCCCCCCAAGGTTGCGCAACTTTATCGCAGACATTGATTCCAGTTCAACATAGTGTGTTTTTGATACGGCCAATTGAAAATCAATCAACACCAAACGATTGTCAAATATCGCCAGATTTTGTGGGCGAATATCACGATGAACAACATTTGATTGTTTTAAATCGATAAAGATTTGATACAAATCACGTATCAGCATCATCTTGCTTTCAGCATCCATCGCACGCAAACGCCCAGAATCAGCATATCGCTGCAATGAATCACCGTGCATAATTTCATTTGCAAAAAAGAAATAGTCGCCACTGTCGCAATAATACAATGGTTTAAGAAAATGCTTGTGATCCTTTTTCCACAATTTCATGCCCATATCATATTCATTACGATACAATTCCGCAGATTTACCGCTTTTTATAAACAACATATGACCGTCTTGGTCCATCGCCAGCAAGAACATATTATAGAAATGCGATGTAATAAACGTTATGTCATAAAAATCATAATTTTTTGACAAGAAATCTATAAAGCGTATGGCTTTTTCTGGGACAAGTTTCCCATCAGCACATTTTTGTGATCCCCGAATTTCCATACAAATTTTGTCTTTTATTGTTTTATTCATTGTATTTATTTTTACACATCAAAATTATAGTTTTTAATTGATCGCACAATCGCCGAAACAAGTTTTTCTTGGTGATCCGCAGATTTTAATATGCGTTCTTCGGCGACATTGGACAAGTGTCCCAATTCAATCAATGCCCCCGGCACAGTTGAACGCAAAACAGCAAATGGCGCATGACGAACACTGGGGCCGGGTTGCGCTTCGACCTTGGACACACGAAACGCACGTGCGCAGCCGTTGGCGTATTCTTCGCTCATTTCTGCGACAGCGTGCTGTTGCAGCGATGACAATGCCGCCCGAATATCACGTTCAAATTCAGTAAATCCATCCACGCCGATTTTGTCCGCCGCATTTTCAGATTCAGCCAACTTTTTAGCCTCTTCGTCAGATGCTTTTTCAGACAAAGTATATATCGAAAAGCCACGTACAGCACGACTGGGGTTTGCATTGGCATGCAACGATATGAACAAGTCGCCCTTGTGCCGTTCGGCAAATTCTGCACGATCTGCCAATTTGATATAATTATCTTTTGTGCGGGTCATATATGTTTTAAATCCAGCCGCATCCAATTTGTTTTTTAGTTTACGCCCCACAGACAATACGACATCTTTTTCACGTGTGCCGTTTTTACCGATGCACCCCGGGTCTTTGCCCCCATGCCCTGGGTCAATGATGACAACATATTTGTTTTGTTGGGTCTTGTTTGCGCCACCCGCCGTTGTCACCGCAGACGCAATTTTATCCGCCGATGACGATGCCGAAAAGTCAAGCACCAAACGATAATCATTATCGCCATTGGGTTCTAATAACATTATCTGGGATTTCTGTAATTCGGCGATTTTCTTACGTAATGTCGCAACAATTTGCAAATGATCGCCAGACTGGACCTGCTTTATATCACTGACCAATGTGCCGGACGCCAATTTAGCAACCACAGAAGAATCCGCAGACATATTTGCAATATCGACAACCAACTGGTTTTCCGGATATGACAAAGAATAAGACGGCCGCAAAGACGTTTCAATTACCAATCTGGTTTTATCGCCCGGCTGGACACCCGTACGCACAGAACGCAAAGCATTACGTGCCGCCATCGCCACACGTGGCAGCATACCAAAAACCACAGCCGACACGCCGCCGATTTTCAAAAGTGTCCGTCTTGATATTTTCATTGTCATAAAATTATATCAAATTTTGTAAATTTATTCAAGGGCATTAACCCGATTATAAAAAAACAACCGCCATTGTGGCGGTATGTTTTATTTGCTTATACAATTTGCAAACGATTGCGATATAACCGACGATTCTTCGGCTGTCAATGTTCGAACCGGAATGATATAACAGCGTCCACTGTCACGCATAATAAACACCTTGGTTCCACGAACGTATGCACGTTGCATATCGTCAATCTGGGCACTTGTTAAAAAGGCATTTTGTGTCGTTGCAGTGTTCGACATTGCCGCCATAACAACCTGGCGTGCAGTATCATATGTCCACATTTCAGACATCGCCGTGACATCCATATAAACAGACCAATTTTCGTATGGATTTTCACGTTCGTTACTGTCGCTTGGGAAAACGACACCCGTCACCAAAGCCGCCGCAGTCTGCAACACCGTTGGTTCCGATGAAGAAGAACCCGCATACGACACCGTGTTCATTTGCAGATTATCGCCACATGCCAAATTCATACGATTTGTATAGCCCGCCAACACAGCGTCCACAGCCGCCTGCCAATCGGCGCCCTTTTTATTAAGATTTAAACTGACAACTTTTTCAGCCCAACCCCATATATTTGAACCGACATTACCCGCATTTGCAAAACGAGTCACCATTTCCGCACTGCCCCCTGGGACACCGGCGCCACAGTAATCAGTCAATTGTGTGGTTAACATACTGGCCGTTTCATTACCATATGCCAACGCAACCGAATGACATGCCATTGCCGCCTCAAGTTCCTGGCGACGTTGCACACACAAATCAGAATGTGATTTTGATAACTGTTCCGCCATATTGGCCATGGACAGATACGACATAACTTCCTGTTGAACATACGACGGGCATAAACGTGCCGCAGTATTTGTTCCGTTTGACGCATATTTAGTGTTTACGTTGTATTGTGGCAACAACACAGATGTGTCTTTTTGCAAACAAAGCATCGCATAGTTGTACAATTCACTTTCCGTGGCATATTGACAACGACCGGTACGCTGGCCCGGGACGACCGTCACATCACCACAGTATTCAGCCAAGCAATTATAAATTTTGGTTCGACATGCCGAATCGACGTCCGGCTGGGTCACCATGTAATAGGTATTTAATTGGTTCGTTTTGTACGTATTTGCCAATCCCTGGTTTCCACGCAAAGTGCCACCCGTGACCGAAGAAGACCGAGCAACGCCGTTTTCAGTCGACGTTCCCGCAGATATCGCCATTGCACCGTCGCATGCAATAATTCCAAATAATGCAAATACAGCCAACATACTTTTCATGAAAGTTCCCTCTCGTTACATGTGATTTTATCATATTTGATAACAAAACGCAAACATTGATTTATGATAAAATACAAATTAGTTGATTTAGCCCGACAAACTGCTAGAATTAAAATATGACAAATATGCCAAACGAAGTTTTATTGGAAATTGCAAACGACATCGCTGCGTTAAGGGGGTATCTTTGACCCGGAAAAACTGGCGGGCGAAATTGCGGCACTGGAAAGCCAAACAAACGATGCTAATTTATGGGACAACCCTGACAATGCACGTGCTCTTTTACAGAAAAAATCTGCACTGGAAAAATCTCTAAACGAACTAAATGAATTAGAAACGGAATATAAAAATCTGGACGAATTGTATAAAATCGCCCCCGATGACCCCGATGTTATTGCCGCTATTGAAAAGTTGTCTTTGGCTGCACACAGTGCAAAATTCGTAACGCTGTTTCGTGAACCCGCAGACAACGACGGCGCTTTTTTGTTTATCCAGGCGGGCGCCGGTGGAACCGAAGCCCAAGATTGGGCGGAAATGTTGGCCCGTATGTATTCTCGTTGGGCAGAAAGACATGGTTTTTCAATCGAAACGGTCGAAGAACACATTGGTGATACCGCCGGAATAAAAAACGTCACATATCGTATTTCGGGGCTGCGTGCATATGGGTGGCTAAAAAACGAAATCGGCGTCCATCGTTTGGTTCGTATTTCACCATATAACGCCAATGGCAAGCGTCAAACCAGTTTTGCGTCCGTTGACGTTTGGCCCGACATTGATGACACAATTCAAATTGACATAAATGAAAAAGATTTACGCATCGACACATATCGATCATCTGGTGCGGGCGGACAACATGTTAACAAAACAGACAGTGCGGTTCGTATTACCCATATTCCAACCGGAATCGTTGTCACATGCCAAAATGAACGCAGTCAATTTCAAAACAAAGATATGGCAATGAAAATGTTGCGTTCAAAACTGTATGAATTGGAAATGCAAAAACGTGCCGCCGAAGAAGATGCAGCCAAGGCAAACCAGAAAAAGATTGAATGGGGCAGCCAAATTCGTAATTACGTATTATATCCATATCAATTGGTCAAAGATGTTCGCACGGGTGTCGAAAAAACAGACTCGGCGGCGGTCTTGGATGGCGACTTGGACGATTTCATGCTGGCGTTATTGCAACGGGGATAAGCTGCTTGCATTTTTATCACAACATCGTATAATACCGCAGTAATGCACCCATGGCCTAACTGGATATGGCGTGTCCCTCCGAAGGACAAGGTTGCAGGTTCGAATCCTGCTGGGTGCGCCATTTTTATGGGGTTGCGATATGAAAAATTTCCTTTTGCTGCCAATTTTATTTCTGTCTGCATGCAACAGTGTTTATATCAAACCAAACACATTAGACAAATCTGCTGTTATTTATTCTCAACGTGGTGGATACGGCATGCGTCGTAGCATCAAGGAAACATTGGAAAACCGTGGATATCATGTTGCCGTGGGCAAATTAAAAACATCGACCTATTTCGATGGCGAAAATTTTGATGGCGACATCGAACGCAACGAAATTCCACGCAACGCCCGTTATGTTGTCAAAATTGCTGAACGCAAAGAAAAATTCAATCCATTTTGGTGTCCGTTCAATGGTTTTTGGTGGTGGAACTTTAATGTTTCTATTGCCGATCAAAAATCCGGCCAAGAAATCATGAGCTGGCGTGGGCGTGGATGCGCACGCAGTTCGTTACGCAAATTAAATGCAATTTTAGACGAACTTGAAATAAAGCCCCAATCAAAATAACGCTGATTTTATTAAGAATTCGTTCCAATATCTTATATTTTTCCCACGGTATATAATCAACCCGTATAAACCGAAGGGGGAAAATAGATGACTAATGAAGTCTTGGATTACATATTAAAAATCGTGCATTCTTGTCAATTTGTGTATTTAAGCACAATTAACCTGGATAACTATCCAGAAACAAGACATTTGATGAATACGATGAACGAAAAAGCAGAAAACCTGTATTTGCATTTTTTAACGGGGCTGTATTCACCAAAAATGGAGCAACTGGAAAGAAATGACAAGGCTGGTCTGTATTACTATAACCAACAAACACACCATGCTGTGCGGCTTTTTGGGCGCATCCAGGTCGTTGATAACCCGGTTGAACGTATGCAATACTGGAACGATTCTTATAAAATGTTTGGCTATACCGGTCCCGAAGACAAAAACTGGGGATTAATCGCATTCATCCCAGACGGATACAAATACTATTCTGGGGGCGAAATAATTGCCGACAAAATCAAATAAATCATGACCGCCCAATCGGGCGGTTTTTTACACCTTGAAAAGTTGCAAAATTATTCTATATTTATACTTACTATGAAAGAATACATATTGCCTTTTCGTGATTTGGTCGTGAATCCGGGCTTGACCGTGCCAATTTACATTGACAACCCATCATCGGTTGCGTGTATCGAAGCGGCCGCCAATAACGCCAAACCAATTGTGCTTACTGCACAACACAGCTGGTCGTATCCGGCAACGCCCGATGACATATACAATGTCGGTACAATCGGTGAAATCGCCCAGGTTTTACGTATGCCTGACGGTTCGTTGCACGCAATTGTTCGTACAACTGGCGCCGTGCGGCTATCCAACATAACCATTGAAAATGGTATATTTATGGGCGATGTGTCCCCTATTGAAATCTTGGACGACAGTGAATTTGAACAAACAATCGCACTGCGTGATAAAATCGCAAATAATATCCAGGCTATGTCTGCGGCACGCAAATTCAAGATGGATAAATTACGCACAGTCATTCAAAACTATCCATTGCCGGCATTTGTTGACGCTGTTGTTCAAATGATTGATGTCGAAACCGATGTCGCAATCAGCATATTGTGTGCACCAACATGGCGTGAAAAACTGATTATCTTGCTGGAACAGGTGAATTTGATGGCGGAAACGATGAAAATCGAAGACTCTATCAACCGCCGCATTAATCAGCAAATGGAAAAAGGTCGTCGGGACGCAATTTTACAGGAAAAACTTCGTGCAATTCAACGTGAAATGGGTGATGACAGCGAAGAAATGGATGCTGAAAACATGCGTGGACGTATTGAAAAATCGCCATTGCCGGCGGATGCTCGGGAAAAGGCTTTGGCGGAATGGCGCCGTATGCGCACATTGTCCCCAATGTCTAACGAAGGTGGATTATTAAAGGCATATCTTGAAGAATTGTTGTCTATGCCATGGGAAAAATCAGACCCACAACCAATTGATTTGAATACTGCACGTGCCATCCTGGACAGCGAACATTCCGGTATGGACGCCGTCAAAGAACGCATTTTGGAACATATTGCCGTTATGAAAAAAACCGGCACGAACCAAGGCAGCATTTTGTGCTTTGTCGGTGCGCCGGGCGTTGGTAAAACATCACTGGGCAAATCTATTGCTGCGGCACTGGGGCGCAAATATCAAAGAATATCATTGGGCGGTATTTCAGACGAGGCGCATTTTCGTGGACATCGTAAAACATACATCGGCGCACAAACGGGGCGCATTATGGATGCCTTGAAACGTTGCAAGGCCAATAATCCGGTCATTGTATTGGACGAAATTGATAAAATGGGACGTGATTGGCGTGGCGACCCAGAATCTGCATTACTGGAAATTCTGGACCCGGAACAAAACAAAACTTTCCGTGATCATTATCTTGAAGTTGATTTTGACCTGTCTAATGTTTTGTTTATTGCGACTGCAAACAGTTTGAATTTTTCATCTGCATTAAAAGACCGTATGGAAATCATCGATATTCCGGGATATACGATGGATGAAAAGGTTCAAATTGCACGTGAACATTTAATTAAACGTGCTGCACATGATACAGGATGGAACACGCAAAACATCACTATTTCCGATGATGCAATTCGTCATATTATCCAGAATTACACCAGCGAAGAAGGTGTTCGATAAATACAGCGTGAAATAACCGCAATGTTTCGCCGTGCATTGCTTAAAAATGAAGGAAACGACACACCAACAGATTTTACAATTTCAAAAATTGATGAACTGTTGTCGGTGCACCAATCTGTCGGATTGAACAAGAAAATTGGATTTGGAGTACGGTTATGAACAAAGAATTTAGCGCTTTCAGTATGGACGCTTATTTTGACGAACAAGAACGCAAACAAAGCAAAAAACCCAGGGAGCTTGATAAACGCACTGTGTATGAGCTGTTACACTATGACTTTATCGAAGAAGACCTTGTTAAACATCCCGCCATGCATATTGTAAGAGCCGCAAAAATGAGGGACCTTATCAACGAAAACCTTATGGATTACTGTTTGCTTATAACGACCAGCAAGTACAAACTTTCTGTGATAAAAAGAAAAGTCGAAAGTTTGCCCGACAACAATAATTTGATACCAGCTACTTATGACTGTGCAGTCCTGAACAATAATTGCAAAGTTATCGAAAGATTTGGACAAATTGCATCCAAAAAAGTATATGATTTATTTGCACCTGGGAATTTTAGATGATTTTAATAATAAATTC
This sequence comes from Alphaproteobacteria bacterium, assembly GCA_017616975.1. Taxonomy (GTDB): domain Bacteria; phylum Pseudomonadota; class Alphaproteobacteria; order Rs-D84; family Rs-D84; genus Enterousia. Next base: position 150 of record JAFZXC010000030.1, on the reverse strand, counting down.
TTCGGGAAACGATTTGGAATTTGTATTGGACGACCAATACAAGTCTGTTGCAACCGAAAAACAGTCATTAGCGTTGCCTGTGGAAACAGAAAAATTTATCGCCGAATGTGGCGCAAAATGGGCGGATATTACCGCCATTGGCGTTGTCGT
>JAFZXC010000029.1 GCA_017616975.1 Alphaproteobacteria bacterium | reverse complement strand
ACCTTCGGCAACAGTCTTTTCCAAATCTTTCCATGCTTTTTCAGCACGAGCTTTGGCATAAGACAATACAGCCGTTCCTTCGCGAGATTCATAACGTTCAACAAAAACGTCAATAATGTCACCAACGCTTGGGACAGATGCGCCAAATTCTTTTAATGGAATGCGACCTTCGGATTTAAGGCCAACATCAACCATTGCGAAATCGCCACGAATATCTTTTACTGTTCCCTTGGTAGCATAGCCCTGCAAGGTTTCCTGGGTACCATAGTTTTTATCAAACATCTGGACAAAGTCTTCGTTTGCGATTGGATTAAATAAATCTTTGGATAAATCTTTCATATGAAAAATCAACAAAGCTTGCCATTTGCCGAACTCTAGAAAAGGCAAAGGTCTTGTGGGGTTAATCGGACTACCTTTGCGCCCACCCGCAAAAGCAGACGTATGTTACATTGAAAAAATTGAAAAATCAAGCAAATAACAATAAAAAAACACCCGGGTTGCCCCGGGTTCGTTTAACGTGCCACGTCCCCACTTAATTTGCCGTGGGAAACGTAATCTTTTAATTTAAAGCCATCTTGGGCCTGCCAATTCAGTAAGCCTTGCCAGTTTTCATCAGGAATTTCAATCGTTGGCAATTTATATGGTTTGCGTAATAATTGTTCTTTGACCTGGGGGATGTGGTTGGTATAAATATGAACGTCACCCAGATTGCCACGTAATATGCCTGGTTCGTATCCTAATTCTTTGGCAAACAACAATAACAACATTGCATACGAAGCGATATTAAATGGTACACCCAAGAACATGTCGCATGAACGTTGGTTCCATATAAGGTTGACTTTGTTGTTGTGAATTAATATTTGATACGAATAATGGCATGGTGGCAACGCCATGCGTCTTGCATATGTGGGATTCCATGCATTAACTATCAATCGTCTGTCGTTTGGATTTGTTTTGGCTGTATTAATGACATTTTGCAATTGGTCAATGCCCGGATTTTGTGGGTTAAAATTGTTGAACGGGTCTTGGGGGTCAAATTGGTATGTGCCGTTCCAATGGCGCCATTGCCAACCATAAACAGGTCCCAAATCACGACATTCGTTCATAGCTTGTTCTTTGCATTCTTGTATTTGCTCTGAGGTGAGTTCTTTGCCCTGTTTGGCACGTAATGCATCTTGTTTTTTTTCAAATTCGGGCATCCATGAATCGATATTTCCCCATTCGTCCCAAATGTGACATTTTCGATCTTGTAACCACTGTTTGTCGGTATTGCCTTTGATAAAGAATTCCAATTCTGTGAAAATAGTCTTAGGCGGCATCTTTTTCGTAGTTATTAATGGAAAGCCGTTTTTCATGTCGTGCATGAACGTTGCACCCCATGGAATGCGAATAGTAGGTGTCCCAGTGCGATTATCAGACAGTGTGCCGTTGGTAATACAGTATTCAAGAATGTCCAGGTATTGTATCATGATTTCTTCCTTTCATGTTTTATCTACATTCCCTGTCCTTGTGAATTTTTTTAGCAAAACTTGCCGAACGTGTCAAACAAAAAACCGCCTGAACGGCGGTTTTGTTTTATTTTACGTTGGCTTGTTCAAACAATTCTTCGGCTTTTACCGATTTTTCTTTTGTTTTGACGTGTTCCAACATAGCGTCCAAAGCCTTGCGTTCAAAAATCATACCACGCAACATTGCCAATGCGTTTTGGTTCTTGTTATAGAATTCAAACACTTGTTGTGGGTTTGGATAGCGTGCTGCTTCCGCCCAAACGGCCTGTTGCAGGTCATCACGAGTGACTTCGACCTTGTTATTGGTGCCCCATTCCGCCAAAATCAAACCTAATTTGACACGGCGTTCGGCATCTTTGCGTTCGGCTTTTTCGTCCCACTTGTGATCGTGACCGTGTTCTGCATTGTGGTGTTCGTGTTCAGAACGAGCCATATTTAATTCTTGGTCAACCAAGGTTTCTGGCAAATCTAATTTAACTTTGTCTGCCAAAACGTCCAGCAATTCGTTGCGCATATCACGTTTAGATGCTTCGTCATATTGTTCGTTCAACAATTTACGAATGTGTTCGCGCAATTTTTCAACAGATTCATGGCCGATTGTTTTTGCCAATTCATCATTTAATTCTGGCAAAACGTGTTTGCGAACTTCGTGAACCAAAACTTCGAAACGGGCATCTTTGCCGGCCAAGTTTTCTGCATGATAGTCTGCTGGGAATTTAACGTTCACATCAAATTTATCGCCAGCCTTGTGACCGATAACTTGGTCTTCGAATCCCGGGATAAATGCCCCAGAACCCAATACAAGATGATGCTTTTCAGCGGCGCCGCCGTCAAACGCATCGTCACCAATAAAGCCCTTGAAATCAATAACAGCAGTATCGCCATTTTTTGCCTTGTACTTTTCGTCTTGCTTTTCGGCAATGCTGCGTGATTTGCGAATGTTTTCCAATGATTTTTCAACTTCGGCTTCGTCAAGTTTTGTGACCTTTTTGGTAACAGTAATCTTTTCCAAATCGATTTCAGGTAATGTTGGCAAAATATCAAAGTCCAATGTATATTCGGCATCTTTGCCAATTTCCCAACCAGCCAAGTCAGCCTTTGGTGCGCCAGCAAGGCGGATTTTTTTATCGGCAACATATGCTTCTAAATCAGCATTCATCAATTTATCAATTGCTTCACTCATTGCAGATGCGTTGAATTTTTGACGCAATACAGACAATGGAACGTGCCCCGGACGAAATCCCGGCATTTTTGTCTTTTTGCCATATTCGGTTAAAATTTCATCGGCTGCTGCTTGGATAGTATCCGCAGGAATAACGCCATTAACAGAATAATGTAAATCTTTGATTTTTTCTTTTTTAAACATATTGGGTACCTTTTTTATACAATTGCCCCGCAACTATACAAGGTTTTAAAAAAAATTCAACAAGAAAAAACCGCCAAAACGGCGGTTTTTGTCCCCAAATCGATTAACGTTTCGAGAACTGAGTCGAACGACGTGCCTTGCGAACACCATAGTGTTTACGTTCAACGACACGGCTGTCGCGGGTCAAGAAGCCGGCGGCTTTCAAGACTTTGCGTAAATCTGGTTCGGTCTTTTCCAATGCTTTGGAAATACCGTGTTTCACAGCGCCTGCTTGACCAGATAAACCGCCACCCATCACCATGCAAACAGCATCATATGCCGTTTCACGTTTAGTGATGTTAAATGGTTGGGCAATAATCATCTGCAACACTGGACGACGGAAGTATTTAACCATTTCCGTGCCATTAACAGTGATGTTACCACGACCTGGGATCAAATATACACGTGCGATGGAATCTTTACGTTTTCCAGTCGCATATGTTGCGCCAGACAATTTTGCAGTTGCTGTTGTTTCTTTGGATGCCACTGTTTTCTTTGCAGGGGCTTCTTTTTTAACGGCCTTGGTCGCTGCTACTTTTGGTGCAGCCGGCTTTTTTGCCGCTGTTGCTTTTTTAGCCGTTGTTGCGGCTTTCTTTTCTTCTGCCATTATTCACCCCTTTTATTTTTACGATTCAGTGAAGCAAAATCGATAACGATTGGATTTTGTGCAGCGTGTTTGTGTTCTGCGCCTGCATAGACGTGAAGTTTTGTCAAACGTTTGTTCGCCAAAGCAACTGTTGTGCGACGACCCATCATGCGTTTAACCGCATTTGTAATCAGTTTCACAGGCTTTTCTTCACGCATTTGACCCAATGTGCGTTCTTTGGTTGAACCAGTCCACAAAGAATGCCAAAAGAATTTTGTTTTTTCGGCTTTCTTACCAGACATTGCAACCTTGTCTGCATTAATAATGATAACATGATCACCGCAATCCATGTTTGGTGTCCATGTTGGTTTGTTTTTGCCACGCAAGATATTAGCAGCAAATACCGCCAAACGTCCCAACGTGCAATCAGTTGCGTCAATCAAATACCATTTGGCATCTAATTCGCACTTTTTTAACGATTTTGTCGTTGCCATTTTTCAGCCCTTTTTTATGTTTTTGCCGCCATATTATGTATGAGAGATGCCGAAATGTCAAGAAAAATCAATATGGTATTATTATACCGCAATAAAGATAACAAAAACACCGCCAATGTGGCGGCGTTTTTTATTTACATTTCGCTTGGAATCTTTAAGCCCATTAAATCGATTGCACATGCCAGTGTGTCACGTGCAATTTGCACAATGTGCAAGCGCCCCGCCCTTGTCGTATCATCGACATCATCACGCATAATTGGACAGTTGTGATAGAACGTGTTAATCAGCTGGCACAAATCATACGCATAGTTCGCAATTATGTCTGTGGCACGCTTGTCAAAAGCCGTCATGATGGTTCGTTCAAAGTCCATGATTTGAACCAACAAATTACGTTCGTCAACATCCATATTGTATTCTGTTTCTGCTTTGATATCGACGTCATTGACTTTGTTTAAAATACTGTTCAAACGAACGGCGGTATAAAGTATGTATGGTCCGGTGCGTCCTTCGAAACTGGTGACGGAATTCGGTTCAAATACATAATCAGAACGCAAATCATGCATCAAATCATTAAATTTTAATGCAGCCAATGCGATTTCATCAATGGTTTCATCGTCCAATGTTTTGCCAGATTCTTGAACACGTGCACGTGCCGCATCACGAACCATGTCAATGATGTCGTTTAATCCCGCAGCATTACCATCACGTGTTTTGAACGGTTTGCCGTCTGCGCCATTAATTGTTCCATATCCAATGTGTTCCAAGTTTTCAATTGGGAACAAATCGATTAATTCAGCAACACGGAACAATTGTTCAAAATGCAATTTTTGACGGCTGTCCGTGAAATAAACGACTTTGTCGGGATTGTCGGTAATTTTGCGGTAATAAAGCGCCATGATATCTGTGGCGTCATATGGTGTCGCCCCCCGAGACTTGTGGAACATCACTGGTGGCATTGGTGCATTGTCGGTGTCTTTTTTTACAACGACAATTTCGGCACCATCAGATTCTTGTAATAAATTTCTGTCGCGCAGAATTTTTTCCACCGGTTCTTCATACAATGCCGCATTTTTTTCACCAAGGTTTCTGTCAAACGGCAATATGTTTAATTGTTTGATGGTGTTGTCCATCGATGCCAACGAAATCGGCATAAATACATTGTAAAGTGCGTTATAGCCCGGATGACCCTTTTGTAAATCTGCGGTTATCTTTTGTGCCAATTCCATAAATTCTGGGTCTGATTTTGCCAGTGCGGCACCCGCTGGATAGTATGTGTCCAATTCTTCAACCGGCATGGCATATGATGAATAATCGGCATTTGGGTCAAAGTTGTCGCTGAAAAACGGCCAATCTGGATGCAGACGCTTTATCCAGGCAATAACAATACCCATCGAACGTCCCCAATCGCCCATATGGTTATACGATATCGTCTTGTGTCCCAAAAAGCGTGCAATACGATTAAATGTGTCGCCGACAATAGACGTGCGCAAATGCCCAATGTGCAACGATTTGGCAACGTTATATGCGCCATAGTCTAAATCAATTATTTGTGGCTTTTCGTTTTTGATTGGTGTGGGCGCAATAGCGTTTTTCCATATAAAATCATCGTTGATTTTAATGTTGATAAAGCCTGGGCCGGCAATAGATGCGTCGGCCACAAAGTCTAATTCACGTAATTTATCGACAATGTCGCCCGCCAGTTCGCATGGATTTTTGCCCGCCTTTTTTGCCATGACCATGGCGGCGTTTGTTGCAAAGTCGCCAAATTCACGATTGCGTGGCGATTCAAGGTTAACTTCGAACCCAAGTTTTTCATTTATTTTGTCTGATACATACTTATACAAATTCATTTTTAATACCTTGATGTTAAATCGGTAAAACTATACGAACACGCAATCCGCCCAGTTCGCTGTCTTCCAGGAATATCTGGCCACCATGATTTTCAATAGCGGTTTGCGCAATTGATAACCCAAGTCCAGTGCCGCCCGTATCTGTGCCACGTGCATCATCCAAACGCACAAATGGACGCATTGCGTCAGCCTTTTTATTATCTGGAATACCGGGACCATCATCTTCGATAATGATTTCTGTTTGGTCTTCGGCATCGTGTTCGGTTATTTTTATTGTTTTATTCGCATATCGTGCCGCATTTTCAATAATGTTTGCAAACGCCCGTGCCAAAGCCATTGGTCGTGCATAGAATTGAACCGGTTCGGCCGGAAATTCAGTCACGATTTCTTTGTCCGGGGCGGCATCACGAGCAATACGCATTAACATTGGGGGTAATTCGGTTGCTTGCTCTATTTCCGGCATTTCACCACGTGCAAAAGCCAAATACCCATTTACCATTTCGGTCATACGATCAATATCACGCAACAAATCTTCGGGTTTCGCATCCCCAGATTCAACGGCAATACGCATCCGGGCAAGCGGCGATTTCAAGTCATGACTGACCGCATTTAACATGTCTGTACGTGTGCGATTATAACGATCAAGACGTTCCTTCATTGTAATCATAGCGGCAGCAGCATCACGAATTTCACGTGATCCAGATGGTTTGAAGCCCGGCGCATCAAGTCCACGTCCAAAACGATTGGCGGCCTTGGCAATACGACGAATACTGCGTGTGTGCGCAATTATAAACGGTGTGACCAAAATGCCGACAATCAACAGCGAACCAATCAACCAAACCAAAAACACTTCGGTGCTGGTGGAATAAATGCGATGCATGGATGTGCCAAACGTTGCAATTTTTCCGTCTTTTGTTGGAATATCGATAAACACCAATCGTTTGCCACGGTCGATATATATGTTTGCACGGCGATCCAATCGGGCCTGTAATTGTTTTGCCAATGGCCCTGCTTCCATTGCGTGATTGTTATTTTGCTTTGGGCGGTTAAGTGAATCATTAATTGAAATGTTGACGCCTGTACCTTGGGCCACGGTTTTAGCAACGTCGGCATCGCCGTCATCAATGAATTTCATCATTGTGTCAATTTCGCCCGCCAAAGATCGTGCAAGTGTAGCATGCACACGATCCCAGTGATTGTCGAAAAACACGCTTGCCACAATCGTCAGCGATATAATCAGCGGTATCAATATCAGCAAAATTGTGCGAACAAGAAAACTTTTGGGCATTATCTTCATTATTTTCACCATTTATTTTTTGCACGTTGTCTGGTCTATAAGTTTATAGCCCTGGCCACGAACTGTTATTATGTCCAGATTGGATAATACACTATTTAATTTCATGCGCAAGCGTTTTGCAACCATCGGGGATGCAGGCGCAATGTTGCCAATCGGCGACGTCAGTAATTGCAGAAACTTCTTTTCTTCGCCAGACAGCATGAAAATGCGTGCGTTTTCAGGCGTGCTTCCAACAAAAAATTCGTCGTCGGCATATATAAGACCGTTCGGCATTGTCATGGATGATTGTATGTTTTTAAGCATGTTTTTTAACCGCAATACCAATTCGCGTAATTGAAACGGTTTGCCCAGATAATCGTTTGCACCGGCGGCAAGACCTGCTATGGAATTTTCTGCGCCAGTCATAGCGGTAAGCATTAAAATTGGGGTTGTGTTGCCACTGGTGCGTAAATCTTGTAAAAATGTCAGCCCGTCAATGCCGGACATCATGCGATCCAGAATTATTCCGTCAACACGAATCCGGGCCAGAACCTGGGTTGCATCTTCGGCAGATGTTGCTGAAATGACATTGAACCCTTCACCACGTAAACCACGTGCAATCGCTCGGTTCAATACTTCGTCATCATCAATAACAAGAATAGTGTTGTTCATTTATTATGGTCTTGCTTTGTGGTGGCACGATTTGTGTCTATTCGCCACTATCGCGACCACGATTATTTTTGCAGTGGTTCAACGGCATATTCGCCCGGCTGGATTGTGCGCATTGCATTGTTTGCGCCGCCCATTTCGTCCATGTCGCCCGATACCGTGCGGAATTGCATACCGTCGATTGGGAATTCTGCTTTGAACAGTGCGTATCCGGTGCCACCACCCGTTGTTGGACCCTGCATGCCTAATGAATAATAGCCACCCAAAATGCCATAATCAAGGTCAATGTAATCAATGCTGACCAATAATGATACATTGCTGCGACCGTCACTGGTCATATTGCATGAAAATTCACGATTTGACAGTGTTGCCTGGGAATTAATTGGCACGACGATGTCCATAACCGTCGGTTCGCATGTTCTTGCAACACCATTTACCAAAAATTCATAGGTCATGCCCACCATTGCCTTGGACAATCCGGTTGAAACGTTAACCTGGGAAATGGTTGCCTTTGGTATTTTTACCAACGCATTTGCGATGCCACTGCGTACCGGGAAAGAAATGCCCGATTGCAGACAATCACGTGAAAATGGATCTGCTTCACAGATATAGACACGTGAATGTGCGTTCATCATGAACATGTTTGCCAAACTGTTGAATAAAAACGTGCGTGTAATGCGGTCGTTCAGTTTTGTACAGCCAAAATTACGGCAAATAATCATTGGACGGTCAGCAAATGTGACCCCCGGATGAGCGTTTGCTTCGGCATTACGAGCATCAATTATATTCTGGTCGTAATTCAAGCTGTCGGCACGTTGCATAAATTCAGTTTCCGGAATAAAATTCGGGTCATTTGGATATGCATAGTACGATTGAACCGGCGTTTCGGTGTAAACCGTTTGAAAATTTTCATAAACTTGCGTTTCCGCAGCATGCGCATTTAATGCGCAAAAAGCCGTTAAAACCGCTAAAAAATGTAGTTTGAACATGGCAAACCCTTTTATCTCTCGAACAAATCTTAGAACAATTCGCATGTGTATGTCAAAACAAAAATTTTTTATTGAAAATTGTATCAAGATTGTTCTATAAATTGGTTAACAACACATATTTGGAAGGTGTAAAATGGTTGATATTATAATTACTGGTGAAGCGGGCAAATTGCATGCTGTGTATCACAAATCAGAAACTCCGGCGGCGCCATTGGCGGTTGTGCTGTCTGGAAACCCAAGACAAAAGCATCACATGAACGACCGTGTGTCGTATGCGATGTTCCGTGCATTTATGGACATTGGTTTTTCGGTTGTGCGTTTTAATTATCGTGGCGTTAATGATTCCGAAGGTTCACTTGGGACAACGGCGGAAAACATGCTGGATATCGCAACGGTGATTGATTGGATTCAAAACAAAAACGAAGACAGTGATAAAATTTGGCTTGCGGGACATGGTTTGGGGGCGTGGTACGTGCTCCAGGCGATGATGCGTCGGCCAGAGGTTTCTGGGTTTGCACTTGTGTCCCCAGATTCTTCGATTTCTGATTTTGCGTTTTTGTCGCCACGTCCTAATCGTGGATTGTTGCTCCAGGGGGCAAATGAACCTGATGATGCCAAAGATTTTTCAACGCATCTTACCCAGGTGTTGAAGAAACAGGCCCAAATAAAATTGGAAACAATTCGGGTGAAAAATGCCGATGCTGAATACTCGCAACCCGCTGATTTGCGCCAAATGTATAATGATTTAAAGGCGTATGTTGGCCGTGAAAACGCCGAAGACAAGTTGTTGTAAAAGGTGAATAAATTGAATCAAAACGAAAGATTTCTTGACCCGACAATTCCAGACGACATGGCGGCGACTATTCGCCCCAAGACGTTGGCTGACTTTATTGGTCACGATGGTTTGAAACAAAATCTGTCGGTGTTTATTTCGGGTGCTAAATCGCGTGGCGAAGCGATGGATCACGTGTTGCTTTATGGACCTCCGGGGTTGGGTAAAACAACATTGGCACACATTATTGCAAATGAATTGGGAACAAATTTCCGTACGACTGCGGCACCAATGTTGACCAAGCAAGGCGATTTGGCGGCGATTTTAACGACGCTTGAACCAATGGATGTTTTGTTTATTGATGAAATCCATCGCTTGCCGACGGCAATCGAAGAAGTGTTATATTCTGCGATGGAAGATTTTAAATTGGACATCATGTTGGGCGAAGGTCCGTCTGCGAAAAGTGTGCGTATTGACCTGCCCCCGTTTACACTGGTGGGGGCGACAACTCGTACAGGTTTGTTGTCAAATCCATTGCGTGATCGTTTTGGAATTGATTTGCGTCTGTCGTTTTATTCGGCCGAAGATTTGGCAAAAATTATTAAACGCAGTGCGGGTATTTTGGGTATCGATATCGAAAACGATGCGGCATTAATGTTGGCACAAAGCTCTCGTGGAACCCCCCGTATTGCGAACAGATTGCTTAAACGGGCACGTGATTTTGCGGCGGCAACAAATGCACAAATAATCAGTGGAAATACCGTAAAAACCGCCCTTTTCCAGTTACATGTTGACGCACGTGGTTTGGATGAAATTGATCGTGAATACATGCAGGTTATCGTTCGGCATTATGCCGGTGGACCGGTTGGAATTGATAATTTGGCGGCGGCATTATCGGAACCTGCGGATACGATTGAAGATGTTATTGAACCGTATCTTATGCAACTTGGGTTTGTCCAGCGGACTCCCCGTGGTCGTATTGTGACGGAATTGGGTTATGAACATTTGGGACTGAAAAAATGACGGTTGCCAAAAAATTAACAGACTTTTTCACGATATCTGAACGATTGGAATGTGAATTGCGCCTTACACGTATGTCGGACGGCAATATGCAGGCCGTTGCATCGCATTCGTGGAATATGATTATGATGGCGATTGCCTTGCGCCCATATCTTAAAAACCCGGTAAATATGGAAAGCGTTATGGAATTGTGTGCAATTCACGATTTGCCCGAAGCAATTGCTCATGATGTTCCCCTGCACCAACAGACCGATGAAATCAAGGCGCAAAAACATATCTGTGAACAAAAGGCGATTGATTCCATTAATGGTTTGTTGCAAGACGAACATATTATTGATCGGTTTAATGAATACGAATTGCGAAAGTCCCCAGAATCCAGATTGGTAAAATTGTTAGACATATTGGATACGGGAATCCAACATATGTGCTGTAAAGATTTGACATATGTCGGCACATTTCGTGACAATTTTTATTGGAAATTGTTTTTTTCAAAATCTTTTGCAGACGCATTTAATTATGAACCGATTTTGCGTGATGTTTATGACGAAATTCGACAGCGTGTCGCAACCCGCTTGAAACAAGAATTGGGAATAGACGCCGAAGCGTTATACACAACGGAATAAAATGAAAAACTTTAAATTTCCTTTTTCGATTGCCTATGCGGATACAGATGCTGGGGGCATTGTGTATCATGGACGATATATCGAAATTGCTGAACGTGCCCGGATGGACATGATGCGTGGCATCGATGTGTTATCCAACGTTGGTGGCTTTGTTGTGCGTGAGATTTCGATTAAATACATGCATCCGCTGCATCTTGGCGATGACATTGTTGTTGATACAGAAATAACAAATGTTGGCGGTGCATCAATGGACTTGCAACAAAAGTTCGTGCATGATGACGTGATTTGTGCTATAATGAACGTCAAAGTGGTCTTTATTGGAACTGATATGCGTGCCACACGTATTCCAGATTTCGTATTGAACCATTTGGATTCATAACAGCATAAGGAAGGTTTTCAAAATGAACAGTTTTTCTATGTGGTCGCTGTTTACCAGCGATTTTGTGACGGCACTGGCGTCAATTGTTTTGATTGTATTCAGCGTTTTATCATGGGCGGTAATGATTGAAAAAATACGCCTGTTTCGTATTGCAAAGCGAAACAAGCCATCGGGTGATGCCGATAAAGTAATTGCGCCATATGATAAAAATTTATGGTTTTTGGCGATGGTTTCTGGGGTTGCCCCGTTCATTGGTTTGTTTGGAACCGTGTGGGGTGTGATGGATTCTTTTGCTGCGATTGGACTTAATCAATCGGTCAGCATTGGTGTTATTGCGCCGGGGTTGGCGACCGCACTGGGAACGACTGCACTGGGACTTATTGCCGCAATACCTGCGGCCATTGGGTACCAAGTGTTTACCAAAAAAGCCGATGATTTATATGATTCTTTGAACGGGAAATAATGCAATGTCCAGATTAAGACACAGAAAGATTGATGCACTTATGCAATTGACGCCGATGATTGATGTCATGACGGTGCTGTTGGCGGTGTTTATGGTGACGACGCCAATGATGACAAATGGCATAAGCCTTGATTTGCCAAATGCTGGGAATTCGGTGTTGAACGGAACCGATCATGCAATTCAAATAAGTGTTGATAAAAACGGCGAATACTATTTGAACGAAATGAAGTTAAATGTAGATGATGTGGTAAAGCGTGCAATTGCGATGCGTGGCGAAAATCCACAGTTGTCGATTATGATAAACGGCGATCGACATGCAGACTATGGCGCAGTGATGGCTGTTATGGGTAAATTAAAAGATTCTGGGTTTCAACGTGTTGGCCTGCGAACTAGAACTGAAAAATGAACTTTGACAGCAAGACTTTTTCATTTGAAAACCTGTTGATGTCCGTCATTGGACATTTGCTTTTGATTGCGATTATGGTGACATCTTTTGCGGTTTTGGTGCATCGTGCGATGCTGGTTGCGCCTGATCGTATCGAAATTACGGAAATTGATTTAGATGCTGTGACGGTGTCCCGTGACGAAACAAAGTTGCGTAATACCGATACGCCCCACGACAGTGGTGCCGACCAGCCCAAAGAACAAACTAAACCAAACGATGTCGCACCGGACAATGCGGACAAGCCAATTGAAACACCGTCTATGCTGGAAGACAAACCGGACAAAAACGATTCAAAGCATAATACTGATAAAGACAAACCGGAACAAGTTGCCCCAAAGAAAAAGACTGTGATACGTGTTAATCGTGAAAGTGTATCGTTAAATCGTACGTTAAATGTATCGGTTGTGGATGCGTTGCGTGTGGCAATGACACGGTGTTGGGTAATTGACAAGAATCGTCCAGATATCGCAGATATTCGTGCGGTTGCGCATTTAACAATGCGGCGTAATGGAACGGTGCGTGATATGTGGTTCGAATCGGCTGCACGTGCAGAATCTGATCCGGCGTTTGCATATGTGCTGGAAACAATTCGTGCGGCAATAAATACCTGTCAACCATTGCGCATGTTGCCGGTAAATGATTTTTCAAACTGGGAAAAGATTCAGTTGACCTTTTATCCTACAAGTGGCAAAGTTATGTAGTGTATGGGGGAAAAAGTAAAAGCAAAAGGTGACCCCAATGCAAGACAAGTATTATTCTGAAAATTGGTACGAGGCAACAGCCAAATTTTATGCAAACGCTTCCAAGGTCGGCGATGTGCGTTGGTGTGTGTCTGACAAAACAGAATATGATATTCCATATGTTTTAATCGGCAACGGTCCACACAAGGTTGTTATTAATTCTGGTGTTCATGGTATCGAAGGCTATTTCGGCAGTGCGGCACAAAATATGTTTTTAAATGAATTTGTGCCAAATCGTGATGAAATGTTGCTGGAAAATTATACGATTGTGTTGATTCACGTTATAAATGGTTGGGGAATGCAGAACCGCATGCGTGAAGTGCGTGATTTTGCACACGGTGGTGCCTTGGTTGATTTAAATCGCAATTTTGGTGTTGATTTTACGCACCCTGATAAATTGCCAACAAATCCAAAATATGATTTATCGCATGATTTGCTGTTGTCCAAGCCTGATGAACAAAACAAGAAAAATGCGATTCGGCAATTTCGTGATGCTCATATAAAAGATGGTGTTTGGGCGGCAATAAGTCACGGTCAATATAAATATCCATATGGGTTGTTCTATGGTGGTTGTGTGCCAATGACTGAAAACAAAATGACAATGAATATATATGACGACATCATGACACCCGATTCGAAATCTCTTACATCAATTGGTTTGCATACGGGGCTTGGCCGTTTTTGGCGCAAGGCCGGGCGTGTGACGGGTCAAATGTTGGTATCGCACCCATTTGCACATGCAAACACACAATTCTTTTATTCATTATTGGGTGGCACAGATATTCCAGTCGACTTTGATGACAAGGCGGTTTATAAACCAACATTGTTGGGTGATTTAGTAGATTGTCTGGAAAACCGTTATAAAAATCGCAACATACCGATTCGTACAGCAGACTTTGAAATCGGTACGGGTGAATTTCCAAAAATGTCGCCGATATACAAGCGTATGGATATGGGCGATGCACGTTATGATTTGTTGCACTATGGTGAAATCAACCCGATAACACGGGAACATTTGACGGAAAGTTGGTATCCATCGGATGCGGGCTGGCGTGCAAATGCGCTGATGAAAACACGAAGTGTATTTGTGTCTTTGTTGACCAACATGCGCAACGGCAAGATAAAATAAAAAAAGTCGCACCATTACGGTGCGATTTTTTTACCAGATACACGATAAGCCGGATTCTGTGCTGCCCCACCGCAGTTGTTTCCAACAACAATGGGGTGGCGGACATAATTAATCTGTACCCAATGTTACCACTGGGCATCAAGCCCTCTACCCGCTTCCAAACTGGGACGGTTTATCGGAAGCCTATTTGAAGTTGCTGCACACAGAGATTGGCCGTTTCAAACGAATTTAATCGCTTACGTTACTGTTCCTCTAATCGTCGGGTCGCCCCGCCTGGTCGTTAACCAGTGTGCTGTCCCACGCAGTCCGGACTTTCCTCCTCCATTTTATATGGCGGCTATGTCCTGTGCATCTGACATTAATATATATTAGTGTAAATGGGCGGTTTTTCAAGTTTTTTATCGTTTAAAAGAAAAAACGACGATTTTTATTTTCTTGTCAACTAAAAATATGTGATTTTTTGCTTGTGCGACCCCATAAAAATTTTCTACACTGGTTATCAGAAAGTGGAAAGTTCTATGGAGAAAGAGTAAAAAAATGGCTGATTTCTTTGAAAAACTAAGGTTGGCTGCTTGTCGTGCGACGTGTGCGCTTTTTGGCGTTGTGCTGTTATTTGGCGCATTTTCTCCAACAAATTCCTTTGCTACTACTTGTTCATATTGTACGTACCAGTACGATAATTGTAGTGCCAGCAACACTACTACGTATACCAGTTGTAAGTCTGGATATTATATGGTCAGTGGCCAGACCTGTGGCATTGGATATTATAATAACACGCCCCAGGCGGGTAATAAATGCTGTTCGTGCCCGTCAGGATATCATTGTACCGGTAAAAAGAAACCATCGCCAATTTTGACATATAGTTTGGGCAGTGGTACTTTTGGTTCGGGTGGCTATGACTATTGTAATTATAATTCTTCTTGTTCATTGGATAATGGTAGATCAAAAACTTATGGTAAGGGTGGATATAAACTGGTCGGTTGGTCACGCAGCGGTACGACGATTGCGCTTGGTGGCAGTGCGACATTTACATCACCAGAAACCTTGACTGCGGTATGGGAACAATGTCCGGCTGGGACATATCATCCTACGGACGGAACCGTACGAGCAAACGAATGTGCACCCTGTCCGGCTGGTAAGTATAGTTCTGCGGGGGCATCAAGTTGTTCATCGATAAATGCGGGATACTATAATACGGGTTGCGGGACCAGTGCGACTGGTGCGGTTGGAACGGCTGCGGACTGTGGTGCAACATATAGTGGTGGTTCTTGTTCAACGAATGCCCAGGCGACCAGCACTGGGTCTGCATATTGCACATGTAAAGCCGGATACAGAATTAATGGTGCTAACACAGACAATCATGGCAGTGGTTATGAATACAGTACGAGCGACCCCAGTGGTTCGTCATGTCAACCTGGAAAAGTTACTGTCTATTTGCGTCCGAACAACGTGCAATGCACAAGTGGGGACACTGGTGTTATTTCGTCATATTACAGTGGTGCACGGAACATAAACAGCAGTGGTGATTATGGCTATACAGAATGTACGAACGGGCAGACTTGTTACCTGCCACGTCCATATCCACCAACCAGTCAGACATATGACTATGCGAATCTTGGTTGTGGTGATTCCGGTACTAATTATTCTAACAAAGTAATGATGGGTTGGCTTCCGTTTACGCACTGCTCTTCCAGTGGGTGTTCGAATATTGGGCCTGTATGGGAAATACCGGCATCAGAAATGAACTTTGATAACAGTATAGACCGTTATGCTGCATGGACTGCACCATCGGCATCAGTAACCAACGGTTCAGCATATTCAGTATATTCGGAAGGCAATCGAGTTTGTGCAGATATCACGTGTAACACTGGGTACAGTGGTGGTGGGGATGAAATATGTAGTGACTATTATGAAACATCCGTCAGTTATGCTTGTACTGCAAAATGTAATGCGGTTACTGTGAACAACACGACACGTGGTGGCAGTACGTCAAACACAACGTTGTATAAATATACTAATGACACAAAGTGGTACAGTTCTAAGACGGACGATGTGACGTGTGCTACGGAAGTGACGACGACTGCAGCACCAAGCAAGAGTAATGCGGCATTTACTGGGTATTATACAGCGGCAGATAACACGACCACGAATGTTGGTAGCAGTGCAAGTCCAAGTGTGTTGAGCACGAGTTGGAAGGTGACTGGTGCATCAACGATATATGCACATTATAATTGTAGCACTGGTTATACACAATCTGGGACAGACATCGCTGGTACATGCACGAACAATCAACAGAGCATCACATTGAACGACAGCACGAATGGTGGATCTGGTGGGTCATCGACTATATACACGACATATAATACTGGTGTATATAGAGACAGTGCTCGTTCAGAGAGTATGACTACCATAGTGAAACCAGTAACGAAACCGACGAAGGGGAACGCAACATTCCTTGGGTACTATGACAGTGCAAGTGGATCGACGCAATACATTAATGCGAATGGCTATATCACAAGTGCTGGTTTAACAGCAGGTAAAGGATACACTAGCAACCAGACATGGTATGCAAAGTTCAGCTGTAATACAGGATATAAAGCCAGTGGAACAAGCTGTGTTCCAGACACATTTGCGATAACGTTAAGTGCCCATAACGGCGGTGCGGATGGGACTATCTATGAAAAGTATGCGACGGGATGGTACGGCGACAGTAGTGCGACACAGGAGTTATCTGGGATAAATCTGCCGACAAGAAGTGGTTATACGTTCCGTGGGTTCTACTTCGCACAACTCGATGATTTGACTGCGACTGGTGGTTCTGACAATGCGAACATACGGATACCAACGGATAGTAATAACTTACCATCGAACACGACGTTTACAGCAAATGCGACTATGCATGCGGCGTGGTGTAAAGATTGTTCTGCTGGGACTGGCATGAACTGTTCATTAGCGGTAAACAGTGATGGTACATGTACATATACTACGAGTGCAAAGGATGGATACACATTAACGGCAGGCAGTGGAACATATAACCCGACCGGGACACCGAATGGATATTCGATTACATTGAACGACAGCACGAATGGTGGTTCTGGGGGGTCTGGAACTATATACACGACATATAATACCAATGTGTATAAAGACAGTGCTCGTGCGAATGCGATGGGTACATCTGCAAATGCGGTGACGAAACCGAGCAAGAGTTATACAGTCACATTTAATGTGAACGGCGGTTCTAACCTTAGTGCATCGTCAGCAAGCAAGAGTGTAAACTTCAAGGGGTATTACAACAGTGCAAGTGGAACGACGCAATACATTAATGCGAATGGATATATAACAAGTGACGGTTTAAGTGCTGGTAAAGGATACACCAGCAACCAGACATGGTATGCGCAGTTTGAATCGAATGCGAGTGGGACGGTGACATGTGCGACAGCTACGAACGGGAGTGGGACGAGTCAAAAGGTATTGGTTGGCTGGTATACAGACACGAACTATACTACGAAACGTTGTTCTGCTGGTGGGACATATACCCCAAGCAAGAGCGAAACGCTGTATGCGAAATGGGAAAGTGTGACCTGCAGCATATCAAATGGTTCTGGAACATCCAGTGTCAGTTCGAACACCCCGACATGTGCGGTGACATGTACCAGTGGATATAGCCAAAGCGGATACACTAACACAACAACATCGTTCAATGCGACGGGTTCTGCGGGTGTTTCGACGGTGACATCGTCTTGTTCGCCACGCACGTACAAGGTGACGTTGGATCCAAAACGCTATACATCAACAGGCGATACAACCGGCAGTGCGGCAACCAGCAACGGAACAGTAGAATACTGGTATGTGTACAAACAACAACCATCAACTGGTCAGGCTTGTTGGTACTATAACACCGAAGTCACAAACAGTACGATTGCGAACGATTCATCAAAGTGTTTAAATCAGTCGGTTCAATCGCAAGGTTGGGTTATCACTAAACCTACCCTGACTGGCTATACATTTGGTGGTTATTATACGAACAAGACCGGCGCTTCGGGCACGCAATACATCAATGCGAATGGTGAAACCCAAAATTCGTTGTTTAGTAATGTTGTTGGTGGCACAACCCTTTTTGCAAAATGGACGGCGCAGACATCAACGGTGACATTGAACAAGAACACCAGCAGTTCTGATACAACGACTGTTGCGACGGTGACGGCGACATATGATTCTGCGATGCCGACCAAGGATACCAGCAATAATACCCTAACGGCGCCAACACGCAACAAGGCGAATAACACAACATACGCATTTAATGGCTATTATGATGCACGCACGGGTGGTACCCAGTATTACACCAGTGCGCTAGCCAGTGCCAAGAACTGGAACAAGACCGGTGCCCAGACATTATATGCACAATGGACAATGACATGTGATGCGGGTTATCACGTGGCGGCGGGTGCATTGGCGTGCAGCGCATGTCCGGCGGGTAAATACTGTTCTGGTGGCACGGCATACACATACAATGCCAATACTGCCCAGGGTGTGACGGGCAATATCACGGCGGGTTATTTCTGTGCCGGCGGTGGTAAGACGGCAACTCCAAGTGGCACAAGCGACAGTGCGACCAGTGCGTCATGTGGCAAGTGCACAAGTGATTCTACAACCGGTCGCCAGACGTATTCCTATGCTGATGCAGGCAGTTGTTCTGTCTGTCCAGAGGTTCAAAGTGCAATGTCCGGACGTTTTGTGAGCTATGGTGGTTGGTGGTCGAACAATATACATAATGCTATTGGTGGCTGCGCAGCTAATTTCAATGATTCTGAAACTGACAGTGACACAAAGTATATTATATGGTGTATGTATAGCGTGAGTGATGGCGGTTATGGTGGTGCAAACAGCTATTGCCAGACACGTCAACCAACATCGTGTGCTGCTGGTACTTACAATACAATTCAATCAACAAGTCAGTGGGTTAGTGACGGCAGTGGATATGCTCAGTGTAATGGTGTTGATTGTATGAAGACCAAGGTTTGCACATCCACAACCGCCGGTTACTATTCACCGGCGGGGGCAACCACGCAAACCAAGTGTGCGACTGGTTCATACAGTTCTGCGGGTTCTGCAACCTGTACGGCATGCCCGGCGGGTAAGACAACGTCGGGAACCGGCACTGCGTTCAATACAAATGCAGATACAACCTGCTCTACATCATGTTCTTCGATTACGAATCTTGCGACATGGAACACACAGACATGGAATTCATCGAATAACACGGTAAGCAATCTGTGCACCGTTGCGACATGTAATACCTGTGTAAAGGGAACCGGTGCGGCATCGTGTACATATAACACAACGGGCAATACATGTAATTATACCGGTACATGTTCAACGGGGTACAGCAACGCAACCGCCAGTGGTAAGACAATTAATTGTACCGCGAACACGAACACGATAACGCTTAATGGCAACGGTGCGACAGGTGGCAAGATAAAGAATACTGCTATGACATCTGGTGCGGTGACATTTACTTGCACGACAGATTCCAGCATGACCTTGCCGACATGGAGTGCAACAGATTCCACATCCACAACAAGCCTTTACAAGACAAAACGTGTGTTCAAGGGCTGGGCAACGACAGACAGTGCAACCACTGCAAACGCACCATCAACATGTCCAACGGGCAATACAACATATTATGCGGTGTGGGTTGAACCAACCTGTAACGGAAATACAACAAGTGTTGCATCAACAAGTTTGAACAGTGTTTCTGGCAACGCCCCGGTATGTAACCGCAGCAGCAAGGCAGGATACTATTGTTCGGCGACCCAGACGGGTTCTGCGGGTGACACCAGTGTGTCTGTATCTTGTTCTGCAGCATCTAATGGATACTATGCGGCGGCTGGCGCAACAAGCCAAACTGCGTGCGCCAAGGGGTCATACAGCACCGCATCAAGTGCCAGCAGCACATGTACCGCATGTCCGGGTGGCAGAACGACGTCCGGCACCGGCACGAATTATAACGCAACACCAAACACGGCATGCAGCGAGACATGTTCATCAATCACAAACCTTGCAACATGGGCAACACCATCGTGGTCTGCAAACAGTGTATCGAACCTTTGCACCGTTGCGACATGTAACAGTTGCACCAATGGAACTGGTGTATCAAGTTGTTCACCAACAATAAGCAATAATACATGTACATACAGCGGAACATGCGCAACCGGATACAGCAAGGCGGGTGGAACCGACACGACGTCAACGGCGACATGCACGGGTTCAACATGCGTGTGCTTGCCACGGACATATACAATCACCAACAACCTTAACGGTGGAACTGCGGCATATACCCAGGTTGAATATCTGCAGTCCGACGGAAATGTTTATATTGATACAGGAATTGTTCCAACATTGAACACTGGTGCAAGTATGAAAGTTGCGCTTACTACGGTGAAAAATGCAGATAACATCGTGTTAGGTGCAACAAGTGCAAGTGCATATGCAGGAGGGAATCCATTCTCTATCAATGTGTACGGTGGTACCAGTAATAATGGCGTATGGTTTCCACATGGTGGAACAACTTCTGATTATGCACGGAACATAGTATCAATGACCCCTGCGGCAAATACGGCATATACCCTGACATTGAATTATATGAATGATGGAAAGGCGTCTGTTAATGGCACAACAATTGCCTTGGGTTCTTCTACTACTATGACAAACAAATCGTTGTATGTGTTTGATATAAATACAACCAATGGTGGAAATACATCATATGGTGCGTCAGCAAAAGTGTACAGTTTGATTATTACAGAAAGTGGAAATGTTACACATAATTATGTCCCAGCGCGTCGGAGCGATGGTGTGCTCGGTTTGTATGATACGGTGACGGGTGAGTTTAAGACAAAATCAGGTTCTGGTACGGTAACAGCGGGATCTGACGTTGGCACATTGCCGGCAACATATACATATGGCGTTGGCGCAACGGTTGCCGCCGGCACCCCAACACGTGCACA
Organism: Alphaproteobacteria bacterium; assembly: GCA_017616975.1. Lineage (GTDB taxonomy): Bacteria > Pseudomonadota > Alphaproteobacteria > Rs-D84 > Rs-D84 > Enterousia. The sequence continues at coordinate 12,786 of JAFZXC010000029.1, read as the reverse complement.
CAGTACGTTTGGTGGTTGGTGCACAGATTCCGGACTGACAACATGTTCCACAACGCAAAGTGTGTCTGCAACCACAACCGGCAACAAGACATTCTATGCCAAATGGACATGTAATACTGGATATGCTGCGAACAGTGGCAATACCGCATGTAATGCCCAAACATCGACAGTCACGTTGAACAAGAACACCAGCGGTTCCGATGCGACGACTGTTGCAACGGTGACGGCGACATACGACAGTGCTATGCCGACCAAGGATACAAGCAATGCAAACCTGACCGTGCCGACACGCGATGGATATACATTCACTGGGTACTTTGATGCACGCACAAATGGAACGAAATATTATAGTGTCAGTGGCACCACCATCAGCAGTGCAAAGACATGGAACAAGACTGGTGCACAAACATTGTATGCACAATGGAGTCAGTGCACAGCATGCAGTGGTAATACCGGCGCAACATGTAATTTAAGTGTTGTGAACAATGTATGTACGTATGCAACAAGTTGTAAGACGGGTTATAATACACTTGCGAACAGTGGTAAATACAATGCAAGTTGTACAGCGAACACCTACTCTGTTAAATATAATGCGAATGCGACTGGTGCGACCGGGTCAATGTCCAACAGCAGTCATACATATGATGTGTCCAAGGCATTAACGAGCAATGCGTTCACTAATGGCACTAAGAAGTTCCTTGGGTGGTCAACAAGCAGCACCGCAACCAGTGCGACCTATACGAACGGTCAAAGTGTAAGTAACCTGACCACGACCAATGGTGACACGGTGAACTTGTATGCGGTGTGGACCGACTGTACGGCGTGCAGTGGCAATACTGGTGCGACCTGTACATTGACGGCACCATTGGGCGTCTGCACATATACAACAAGTTGTAATAATGGGTACTATAACATTTCTAACAATGGCAAATATAATGCGAGCTGTTCGGCGATTGTTGTGACAACACCAAGCAACCATTTGACCTATTCTGGTTCGGCACAAACATGCCCGGGCATAACTGTCACAACACCAGCGTCTGGCAATACCGTCAAATATGGGACTGATGGCAGTACATATGGCAGTGATACACCACGCACCATCACAAATGCGGGTTCAACGACGGTCTATTACAAGGTGACAACGTCCGACAGTAATATCAAGACGGGCAGTTATACATGCTATATGGATAAACTGGCGTGCGGCGTGACAATAAAGACGGCATCGAACGGGTCTGCAACATCCAGCGGTAGCACGGATTTCCCGTCAACCAAGACGTTCTATGCGACCACAAACGCTGCATGTTCGTTGAGTGTAAGTCCAACCAGTGGCGACGTGGTTGCAACCGCCGCAATCAGCAGTGGCACCGTCACAATGACGCCAAAGAAGACCGGAACCCAGAGCGTGACTGTCACGGCGACGGCACCAAATGATAATTACAGCACCAGCAATGCGACATATACATTGACCGTGAACGCCGGAACAATAACATGTGATACCACCAGCACCAGTGCATGTAAGAACCGCAGCTGGACATATAACGGCAGCGAACACAGTTGTGGTATAACAAGTGGTGTCACACCAGATGGTGCAACGATAAAGTATAATACGGATGGCAGCAACACATACACCGCGACTGTGCCAGCAGTAACAAATGTTGCCGATACAAAGACCGTATATTATCAGATAACTGCATCTAACTATACGACCAAGACGGGCAGCTATACTTGTACAATAACGCCAGCAACCATAACAGCAAGTGCGTCAGATAAGGCGTTAACGTATAATGGAACGAGCACGAGTAACGGAACAGCACAAAGTTGTGCAAATGTTACTGTGACCACACCAAGTGGGGCAAGTGTGACATATAGTACGTCACAGAACGGAACATACAGCAGCACAGCGCCGACATTGACGACAGTTGGCAGTACGACGGTATGGTATAAAGTGTCTAAGACGAACTATACTACAACCACGGCGGCAAGTTACACATGTACAATGAACGCGAAAGCGGTAAGTTGTGCGGACAGTGTGGCTGGCTGTGGCGCAAAGAGTTGGACATATGATGGCAGTTCACATAGTTGTGGTATTACAAGTGTAACAGCACCATCAGACGCAACTATCAAATATAATACCGATGGTAGCAACACATACAGCGGAACGGTACCGAAAGTGACGAACGTTGCCGATACCAAGACAGTGTACTATCAGATAAGTGGGGATAACTTTACTACCAAGACCGGCAGTTATTCATGCACGATAACCAAGGCAACAATGGGCTCTGGTGGTGCGGGCGCTACGAGTGTGGGTGCCAGTGGCAACAGCAAGACCTATGATGGTAGTGCATTGAGTTGCGATGGTGGAATATGGACTGGGGTGCCAAGTGGTTCAACTACGACATATAACACCGATGGCAGCAACAACTACACATCTACAATTCCAAGCCGCACCAATGCCGGAACAACAACGGTGTATTACAAGATTACGAACCCGAACTATAATGATGAAACGGGAACATATGATTGTACAGTTAACAATGCAACGATAACACACAGTGCGGCAACCAAGAAATTGACCTGGAGTGGCAGTGCGCAGAGCTGTGCTAATGTATCTGTGACGGCACCGGCGAGTGGAGCGACAGTGACCTATTCTACCACTCAAAACGGCACATACAGCAGCAGTATAACGATGACGAATGCGGGCAGCCAGACGGTATACTATAAGGTGAATGCGACGAACTATAACGAAGCGAGTGGCAGTTATCTTTGCACGATGATCAAGGTGACGAAGAGCGATAACAGCAAGACCTATGACGGCAGTGCATTGACATGTAACGGCAACGTGACTGTGTCGGGACCGGGCACATACACTGTGAAATACGGCACAACAAGCGGGACATATAACCTGGATAATGCACCGACGATAACCAATGTCGCAGACAGCAAGACCATATACTATCAGGTGACCGCAGAAAACTATGCGACGCAGACAGGCAGCTTTAACTGTACGGTGTCCAACGCAACTATCCCAGATAGCCAGGTGACAATATCGGGTAATGCGTTGACATATAACGGTTCGGCCCAGAACTGCGGAACGGTGACGTCCGGTGTTGGTGGAACGGTGACATATGCAACCCAAACAAATGGCACATGTGGAACATACAGCAGTACGAAACCGCAAATGACAAGCGTCAGCGAATCGCCAAAGACAATATGCTATAAGATTTCTGGGGCGACGAACTATAACGAAAAGACCGGCACATACAGCTGTACAATGGCGAAAAAGAACGGAACGACGACATTAAGCGCAACAAGTGGCAGTGTCACATACCCAACAACATCGGGTTCGTTCACGGTGACTTGTTCGGAAAGCGGTGCTGTGACGGCTTCGTCCAGCGATACGTCGGTTGCAACCGTATCGGTCAGTGGCACAACGGTCACCATCACATACAAGAAAGCCGGTTCGGCAACAATCACTGCGAACTGTGGCGCAACAACTAATTACAATGCCAGCAACGCAACATACAGTGCATCTGCATCGAACAGAACCATTACAATCAGCAGTAATGGCGGTTCGGGCACCTGTGCCGGCGGCAGTATGACATGTTCTTATGGCGGCACATGCAACGCACCAAGTTGGAACAGCAGTACCTGTGCAATCAGCAACAGTGGCAAGATATTGACCGGTTGGAACACGGCGGCGAACGGTTCCGGAACGTCGGTTGCATTGGGTGGCAGCGCATCTTCGGTGACGGCGTTGTATGCGGTATGGTCATCATGCGGTTGTGGCACGGATACAAACGCAACATGTTCACAAGACGCAGTATCAAGCAACACATGTAAATATACACATACATGTACAAACGGTTATTATCACGCAAACAATGGTTCGTCCATCACGTCGAACACCCTGACCTGTTCACAATGCGGTGCGGGTAATAAGTGTCCAGCGGGCGCAACGGCACCAACGGCATGTTCCGGCACAAACGAATGGCAAGACGGCACAACCGCAACAACATGCAAATCTGTGGACGACGGTAAATACAAGAATGGCAACAGTGCGTTGCAAAACTGTGGCTCCGGCTATTTCTGCAAGAACGGTGCTCGCACGGCATGCACGACATATGGCACGGGCTATACCAACGACGGTGCCACAAACAGCGTGAACACAAGTTGTTATTTGACGGTATCTGGCGGAAACGTGCGCAGTGGCACAACCGGCACAACATTGACCCAGTGCGCCGCTGGAACGTACAAGGCGGAACACAAGGCATACTATGGCACCGAATACACATGCAGCAACTGTACCGGACGCACACAATACAGTGATACCGGCGCATCAGAATGTTCGACGGTTGACACGGGTTATTACACCACGGGTTGCACGGGCAATGATGCATGCACGGGTCAATCACAGTGCGATGGTGCGACATATTGTGTGAACGGTGTCCAAAACAACTGTCCATCGGGATATGATTATGATACGACTGCGGGCAAAGTGGCGGATACCGAATGCGTAATAAGCGTGACCGGTGGTCACTATATCGGCAGTGCGGGCCAAAACAGCACAAACTGGGGCACGTGTGCCAAGGGTTCGGCGCGGGCGACACACACTGTGAACTATGGCTCAACCAGTGCATGCAGCCAGTGCACACCGGGATACTATGCGGCAAGTGCGGGCATGACACAATGCACCGCCGCAAGTAAGGGTTACTATGTATCCGGCAGCGGCAAGACATCACAAGACGCATGCTATGCCGGTAAATACCAGGATGAAACCGGGCAAAGTTCATGCAAGACATGTCCGGCAACGCACCCATCGGGTAACTGGGCAATTACATCCATCAATTCATGCTATCGTTCATGCATGGGCGGTTCATACATGGCGAACAAAACCGACACAACATGCACCGATGTTGGAACGGGATACTGGGCGGCGAAACAAAATGTGTATTATAACAATGCGGGAACCCGCACCGCATGCCCGGCGGGCACAACAACAACCGGTTCCGGCTATGGTGCAGACGAAGCCGGCGACTGTGGCCGTATATTGCACACCGACGATACGACGGTTCGCCTGCGCAGTGTGAAAAAGACCGACCCGGCGTTCAATGTGAAAATTGGCGAAACAACGTATTATGGTAACATGTCAACGACGGAACACATGACAACCGCAGATTCAACCAAGGCGTTAAAGGTTAAAAACGGCAATACAACATACTATGTCTATGACGATATGGCGAAAAAGAATCGTGGCTATCCATGGGATGCGGCGGGCTTTGACATCAACACCAACGGTTCAACATACACATACAATGCATCACAGATGACGTGGAACACAACGTTCAGTTGGGGCAAGGCATATGGTGTCGCCGCATGCAACAGCAATAACGGTTCATGGGCAACCGCATCCAGCGTGGCCCAGGAAAATACCGGCGGAACAAAATGCTGGTGCAAGTTGACAAGCGTTGCCGGAATTGATACTTCCTCGGTTGCGTCCTGGGTGTTCGGCTACACGTACTCTTCGGCTTCCGGTTGTGCGTCGTACTGTGCCGACGACTGCGGTTACTACGTCCGTTCCTACGCCGCCTTCCGGCTGGGCGTGTTTTCGGCTCTCGGCGACTGATACAGCGGAAAACGTCCGCACCAACCAACAATAACGTAAAACGTAAATGGGTGGGGTGTGGGGCGGCGACCCCGCCCCACATTTGTTTTGTCATTGCAATTCTTTTTGTCATTGCGAGCGCAGCGAAGCAATCCAGTCCCACTTTGTCATTGCGAGCGCAGCGAAGCAATCCAGTCATTATTATGGATTGCCACGGTCGTTACACTCCCTCGCAATGACAATGGTTCTTTTGTCGTTGCGAGCGCAGCGAAGCAATCCACCCTATCTTTTAAACAAATGTTTTCGTATGAACTTACGCACGTATGGGGTCGTTTTCGTTTGACATATTCGTGCCCACAGATGTCGCCGAAAATTATAACTGCACGCCCATTTAAGCCATCCATGTGCCGCTGCCAGTTGCCCCATTGAATGCATCGATACATCGTCATTGCGTGCGATATTCATTATGCGACGTGATAATCGTTTCGTTGAACGCTGGCGCATCAAAATAAAATGTGGGAAAAATCGATAGCCAATAAAATTTATACCGCAACGTGTCGGTCGCAGCGCACATCGTGAAAATGTCAATTTCAATTCTGTTAAAAGATAGTGTTCTATCGTTTGACGAATGCGATGAAGTTCCAATTTATCGTCGCCAAATAAACAAAAATCGTCACAATAGCGAAGATAAGATTTCCAATGTAATTTTTGTTTTATAAAATAATCCAGTTCGTTAAGATATACATTCCCCAACCATTGACTTGTTAAATTGCCAATCGGTATGTTTTTGCCGTCGCCTCCAGAACGAATAATACCAATTAACAAATCAAGAATGCGACGGTCGCTTATCTTGTGTTTTAATATGCCTATCATTACGTTGTGATCAAGGCTTGGGTAAAATTTGCGTATGTCGCATTGTAAAACATATTTGTGTTTTCGCATGAAATGCATGGTGCGTTGACTTGCTGAATGCAGACCACGGCCGGGAATACACGCAAATGAATCACGTATAAACATACGAATCCATATTGGGCCCAAAACATTTATCAGTGCATGGTGAACAATGTGATCGGGATAAAGTGGCAATTCATATATTTGACGCTTTTTAGGTTCAAAAATTGTGAAAATTTTGTATGGTGATGTGCGAAAACGATTGTGTTCTAAATCATCTTGCAGTTTTTGCATGTATTCGCTGCGGTGTTTAAGAAAATGACGTGTTTGAGTCTTGCCACGCTTGCTTTTGACAGCATTATTCGCAGCCAGTTCCAGATTTTCTGGGGATATAAATTCTTTCCATAAATGATTATGCCGTTTCATGATAGTTTCTTTTGTGTTTGCCTTTCTTTTGTCATTGCGAGCGCAGCGAAGCAATCCAGTCCACATTATAGATTGCCACGGTCACTGCGTTTCCTCGCAATGACAAGGGTTGACCCACTATGAAAACGAATAGTATTTATCTATTTTCACAATTGTGCTGCGGAAAGGTATGTTTTCAGCGGCAGACTGAATTTGGTCAATCAAGACCGCACTTCCCGTAAAAACAATAAATACCGCATCGTCCATAACAAATTGCAACTGTAAACAATCACCGTCTGTGTTTTTCTTGGACTTGGTTATACGAAAATCTGTCACCAGAATTTCGTGGTTTAATATCTCGTCCAGACGGCGTTTCGTGCCGGGCATCGGTAATTTGTCACGTGCAAAAGATGCAAATTGTGGACATGTGTCAATCGTTAAGTTTTTTATTTCATCAAGTGTCATGTTGTTCTCCTGGTGTCTTTTTTGTTGTTTATTCTGTCGTCTGGACGTTGGCATATGCTACTGGCCCAGACGACCCCTGTGCTTTGTGTTCGTAAGGGCGTTGCCACCCAAACGGGTTATGTCGCCCCGCCTTGTGATACATCCAAGGATAAAAAGCGATATACGCTCTGTCCCACAGGTTGGCAAAACTTTGTACCAAAAGGAGCCGAGAGCCGAAAACACGCCCAGCCGGAAGTCGGCGTTGTTACGGACGTTGTTACCGCAGTTGTTGGCACAGTTTGACGCACAATCGGAAGCCGAGGAGTTCGTGTTGTTGAACACCCAGGACGCAACCGAGGAAGTCCCCCAAATGCGAACGACTGATACAGCAACATAACCCACCGCCCAAGGCGGCAGACATTAGTATAATCGTAAAAAAACCACAGCACAGAGAATTAGTGGAGTGAGTGGTTAGAAAATTAGTGGTTAGTAAAAAAGCGCCCCATCGGCGCTTTTTTTGTGTTTTCGTTATTGCAGTCCCATTGTCATTGCGAGGGAACGCAGTGACCGTGGCAATCCATAATGACTGGATTGCTTCGCAGGCTCGCAATGACAAAATGGACTGGATTGCTTCGCTATGCTCGCAATGACAAAACAACCATTGTCATTGCGAGGGAACGCAGTGACCGTGGCAATCTATAATGACTGGATTGCTTCGCTATGCTCGCAATGACAAACCCCTATTCGCCCATGTGTTTGGCGGCGGAAAGTGCGCTGTGTAATGATTTGGTCGCAATCTCGCGGAATTTGCCCGCAAAGGCACGCATGTTCATTGCGTTTGCCACACTGTCGCCAAAAATACGCGCAATATATTCAACCTGGGTCGGGGAAATAGTGTAAACGGTGCTTGTTATATCGCTTGTTTTTAATTCGGTAACATTGTTGCGCATGATTTTCCCCCTATCCTTTTTTCACCCATAATATATCACATTTTTGTCCTTTTTCCAAATTTTTTGATTTGCACCAAATTTCCTAAAAAATTTATCACAAGTGGCTTGACCGTTGGGGGTAAAATTGCTATATATTCTGTGTTAAAAGACAAGGAAATCGAAATGTTCAAATTATTAACCAAATTATTGGGGTCGGCTAACGACAGACTTATTAAATCGTACGACAAAGTTGTTTCAATTATTAATGATCTGGAACCTAAATATCACGCAATGAGTGATGATGAATTGCGTGCGCAGACGGACGTTTTGCGTGGACGGCTGGCGGCGGGCGAAAAAGAAAAAGACATTTTGCCCGATGCGTTTGCGTTGGTGCGCGAGGCATCAATTCGAACCGTCGGTATGCGTGATTTTAATGTGCAATTGATTGGCGGTATGGTGTTAAACGATGGTCAAATCGCTGAAATGAAAACCGGTGAAGGTAAAACATTGGTCGCAACATTGGCTTTGTATTTAAAAGCGTTGCATGGACGTGGCGCCCACCTTATAACCGTTAATGATTATTTGGCATCACGTGACGCAAACTGGATGGGCGAAATTTATCGTTTCTTGGGGTTGACCGTTGGTGTAATTCAACATGATATGACGGACGAAGAACGTCGTGCCGCATATAACTGCGATATTACATACGTCACAAATTCTGAATTGGGATTTGATTATCTGCGTGATAATATGAAGTTTTCAAAAGATCAACAGGTTTTACGCCCATTGTTCTTTGGTATCGTTGACGAAGTCGACAGTATTTTAATCGACGAAGCACGCACTCCGCTTATTATTTCTGGACCGGCGGAAGATATAAGCGAATTATATGCCAAGGTTGATGATGTCGTTGTGCAATTAACTGAAAATGATTTCAAAAAAGATGAAAAAGATCGCCATGTCACATTAACAGAAAGTGGTGTTGATAATGTGACAAGACTTTTAAAAGATGCGGGCTTGTTGGTGGGCGATAATTTATATGCGGCGGAAAACGCAGCGTTAGTTATGCATGTGCAACAATCGTTATTGGCGCACCACTTGTATCAAAAGAACGTGAACTATGTTGTACGTAATGACGAAGTGTTAATTGTTGATGAATTTACCGGTCGTGTTATGACGGGCCGTCGTTTTGGTAAAGGTTTGCACCAGGCAATCGAAGCCAAAGAACACGTGACCGTTCAGCCAGAAAATCAAACAGTGTCCAGTATTTCATACCAGAATCTTTTCCGTTTGTATGAAAAATTGGCGGGTATGACCGGAACCGCTATGACCGAAGCCGCAGAATTTGAAGAAATTTATAAGTTGCGTGTGGTTTCAATTCCAACAAATCGTCCAGTTGCACGTGTGGATCATCACGACGAAATCTATCGCAACAAAGATGAAAAATATGCGGCGATTTTGGCACAAATCAAAGATTGTATCAATCGTAAACAGCCCGTTTTGGTTGGAACGGTATCAATTGAAAAGTCCGAAGAGTTGGCTGCATTGGTGCGTAAAGAATTGGGTATTAATCCGGCGGTGTTAAATGCAAAGCATCACGAATCCGAAGCAAAAATTGTTGCCCAGGCCGGTGCCCCCGGTGCCGTCACAATCGCAACCAATATGGCGGGACGTGGAACCGATATTAAATTGGGTGGTAATGCCGAAGAATTGATTGCAGCGTTAGACAAAGACGACAAAAAATTTGAAGCTAAAAAGAAAGAGATATATGAACAAATTGAAGCAAACAAGAAACTTGTTTTGGATGCCGGTGGTTTGTATGTAATTGGCACCGAACGTCATGAATCACGTCGTATTGATAACCAGTTGCGTGGACGTTCTGGGCGTCAAGGCGACCCAGGTGATTCTAAATTCTTTTTGGCGTTGGACGACGATTTAATGCGCATCTTTGGTGCGGCACGTTTGAACGGTATGTTAACAACACTTGGGTTAAAACCAGGTGAAGCGATTACGCACCCATGGATAACCAAGGCGTTGGAAAAAGCGCAAAAGCGTGTCGAAGCACGTTATTTCGAAATGCGTAAAGAGTTGCTTAAATACGACGACGTTATGAATGAACAGCGTGGCGTGGTCTATAAACAGCGTGACGATTTAATGACGTCAAATGATTTAAGTGGACTTGCACGTGAAATGATTGGCGACGTTGTCGAAATGATTTGCGAAAACAATATGCCAGAAAAAGCGATGCCAGCAGACTGGAACATATCGGGCATTCACGATGCAATGTTGCGCACATTTGCATTGGATATTACCGACATCGAAAAATGGAAAAACGACGAAGAAATTACAGAACGCAAAGCATATGAAGTGCTGAACAATTTGGCGTTGCGTCGGTATGAACAACAGACCGAAAAATATGGTACCGAATTGATGCAGATGGCATCACGCCAAATGATGTTGGGTGCATTGGATACGGTGTGGAAACGGCATTTGCAACAAATGGATTATTTACAGACGGCAATTGGTCTGCGTGGATACGCCCAGAAAAATCCGCTTTATGAATACAAACGTGAAGCGTTGGGATTATTTAAAAATACTATCAACAATTTCAAAATGATGTCTGTGGCATATATATGTCGTATGGAATTAACACGTGAAAATGTTAATGCGGCGGCTGCAGAACACGCTAAACACGACGCCGATATGAACCAATCAACCGAGGCTCGTCGTAATGCGCCCTGCCCGTGCGGTTCGGGACTTAAATACAAACATTGTCATGGCAAGTTAAGTTAAGTTTTGTAAACGATAAAAAACAATGGCGGGACAATTTGTACATCTTCGTACGCATACACGTTTGTCGATCGGTGAATCGACACTGTTGGTCGCCCCACCAAAAAAAGCCCCCGCAGAAATTGTTGCAAAAACAATCCCTGCTATGTGTGCCGCATATGGAATGACGGCGTGTGCAATAACCGATACAAATTTGATGTCGGCGTGTGCAGAATTTTCTGATGTGTTGCCATCAAAACATTTGCAGCCTATTATCGGTGTAGAACTGTCGTTTAATCAACACAAAGCAGATCCAAAAATTCTTCGTCAATCCAGTTTAAGCAAAATTGTTTTATTGGCACAAAATCATGATGGATATTTAAACCTGTGCGAACTGTCTCGTATTATGTATATGCGGGCGGAAAATCATCATTTGGGGCCGTATATAACTTTTGATGAATTGGAATCTCACAGTGCGGGGGTTATTTGTTTGTCTGGCGCACACACGGGCCCCATGGGTATGGCGATTTTAAACAAGCAAAATGAACTGGCACACACATATGCAAAAAAATTTGTGTCAATTTTTGGTGATCGTTTTTATATCGAAATTCAACGTCACGGCTTAAAAGATGAAATCGCCACAGAGCCAGAATTTTTACAAATTGCACAAGACATGAATATACCAATTGTTGCGACAAACGATGTTTGCTTTGCAACGCCCGACGATTACGAAGCTGCAGATGCGTTGTCTTGTATTCTTGGGCAAACAAAAGTGATTGACCCAAAACGTCCACGTAAATCTGCAGAACAGTACTTTAAGTCTGCTGAGGAAATGGTTGATTTGTTTTCTGATTTGCCCGAAGCAATCGACAACACTGTTGTGATTGCAAATCGTTGTGGATTTATGGTGAACGTTCATGAAAAACCATTGTTGCCACGATTTGGTGAAAACTTTGAAGCCGAATGTCAAATGCTGCGCAACGATACCATGGCGGGATTGGCACGTCGTTTAAAAGAACACAAAATAAAAGATACAAAACCATACTATGACCAGGCGGAATTTGAATTGGGTGTTATTATTGGTATGGGTTTCCCGGGATATTTCTTGATTGTTGCAGAATATATAAATTGGTGTCGCAACAACGATATTTTAACTGGACCTGGACGTGGTTCTGGGGCGGGTTCGATTATCGCATGGGCATTGGGTATCACACATGTTAATCCGTTAAAATATGGTTTGCTTTTCGAACGTTTCTTGAACCCAGATCGTATTTCAATGCCCGATTTCGACGTTGACTTTGAACCTGAAGGCATTGAAACAGTGTTAAACCACGTGTGTGATAAATATGGCGCAGAATCAGTATGCCGTATTATTACATTTGGCGGATTAAAGGCCAAGGGTGCAATCCGTGACGTTGGTCGTGTGTATGGATTACCATATTCTAAAACCGACAGATTTACAAAACTTATTCCGGACGATGCCAAGACGTTAAAAAGTGCGGTTGATTCTTCGACAGAAATCCAGGGTATCTTAGACAACGATACCGACATGAAAAAGGTTGTTGAAATTGCCGAAGAATTAGAAGGTTCATACAGAAACCTTGGGCAACATGCGTGTGGTGTTGTTATTGGCGATCGTCCAACAACAAAAATTGCACCGGTTTATCGTGATCCTGCAAACCAATTACCATCAAGCCAATACGATGGGCATTATTTGGAAGCAACCGGCTTGATTAAATTTGACTTTTT
>JAFZXC010000028.1 GCA_017616975.1 Alphaproteobacteria bacterium | reverse complement strand
TGCATCAAAGTCAGATGCGACTTTAAAATTCCCATCGGCAAAGACCATGCCTATATCCAGACGTCCATGACCCAATTCTGATTTTAAATTTATATCCATATCGTTTATTGATAATTCACGATATATTCCCAACTTTTTTATTTTTACAGATGCTTTAAGATTTATATGAGATAACTCTTTACCAAACAACGGAATATCTTTGAACGCATTCAAATCACGTTTTGGATGCACCCACGTCCCAGGATACATATTTGGAAACATTTTATATAAAATTACATCGCCTGCCTGTGCATTAAACACTATGTTTGACACCGGTTTGGACCAATCATATTCACCCGAAAAATCCATATTTGTTCCACGAATTGCAACCGATGATTTACGCAATGTTATTTTTTTTGTTTCCATTCCACCTGCGACATTTATCATCATTGGTGGCAATTCTGGCCACGATTGTCCAATTGCTTTACCAAATGCAGCAACATCGGGAACATCACCACGAATAACAAAATCAATGGGTGCTAAACTTGTTCCTTCCAGCGCAACATTTGCGATTAACGGTGTACCACCCGTAGTGAATGCAATACTTACCGGATAAATTTTGCGTTCCGCATTATATTCGGAAAAAGAAATAATAAACGGGAAAATTTTCATTCCGTTTTTCAGCCACCCAGAATATTCTCGTTTACCCTGCCGAGACATATAACGCACCTGTAATCCAGATATGCTGTATTTATCGCCATAAATGTTCGCCTTCATATTACGAATTTCGATTCCGGCAAATCCCTGTCTTTTAAATGGAAATTTTGGTTGGCTTTTAGATTTTTCTTGTGATGCATCTGTGTCGACGACATTAGCAATCGTTATTGACGATTTGCCATATTCATCGTGTTCCAGTGCCACTTTGACATCACTTACACTTATGTTTTGTATTGTTGGATGATTTCGCAACAATGATACTAAATTCAATGTCACATCAACCCGGTCTGCATCAAAAGCATATTTATTTTTTGCCCAATCAGCATTTTTAACACGAACATTATTTAATTCGATTTTGGGTCGCAACGAAAACACCCACGACATAGCACCATCTATTTCTATATCCAGACCTGTTGCATCACGCATCACCCCAAGTATATTTCCACGCAACGTTTCAAGATTCACCTGGCTTAATGCGACAAAGACCGCCACCGCCATTCCGCCAACAAAAAGGCCAATGATACGAAAGACTTTTAAAAACATACTTTTCTTTTTCTTACGTGGCATATGTTTCGCTTTATGGTAATGGTAATTCAAGAAACTTCATCACAGGTTTCATAAATTCTGGAACACCCGCATTAAACGTTAATGTCTTACCACTTGTTGGATGCCGAAATGTTAATCGATATGCCAACAAATGCAAATTATTTGTAGCCAGCATCGCCTTTAATGCTGCATCCATTTTTCTGTTTTTACCATACACATCATCACCAATAATCGGTGCGTTTAAACACAACGAACTGTGTATACGCAACTGGTGTGTACGCCCAGTCTTGGGCGAAAACAAAACCCATGAAACACATCCCGCAGATGCCAACACACGATATTCTGTAATTGCACGTTGTGGACGCACACCCGGGGTTTTGGTTGTTTTTGCTGGGGAATCAAAAACCTGGCCTTTGATTATATAATTATCAATTACGCCCTGCTTTTTCTTTACATTGCCGTTAAGCAACGCAAGATATTCCTTGTGCGCTGTTTTGGATTGAAACTCACTTGCCAAAGATTGTGCCGCACGTTGAGTTTTTGCGACAACCAATATGCCACTGGTCTCTTTATCCAAACGATGCACCAATGATATTTTTGCGTATGGAAACAATGCGGCAGCCATTTTATCGACAGACTTGCGAATACCCGTTCCACCCTGGACTGCCAATCCTGCTGGTTTATCAAACACTACAATATCGTCATCATTGTGAATAATGCATTTGCGCAATTGTTCAAGGTCTGTCAGCGAGAACTTGTCCCCAGATTCAGTCTTTTTTGCACCATCTGCAACATATCCCGAAATTGTCGGTGGCACACGAATCGCATCCCCAGAACGCAAAATTTCTGTTCCACGCACACGTGAAGAATTAAGACGTATTTGCCCACCACGACACAGTTTATGAAATTCTGCCGACGACAATGATGGGAAATGCCGCCCAAACCACCGCATAAGTCGTGTGCCGTCTTCTACTTGCGAAACTATTTTCAATTCAGCCATTTATGGCCCCCGCAAACAAGCCCTTTAGTCACCAAATGTGATCTGGATTGAATTATTTCCATTTGAATTTTGGCAATCACCGGTTGCACCACTGACCTTGCCATCGGACATTTGATATCCAACCGAATCAGACCATGCCTTTGTGACAAGAAATTCACAATCAGATTTGTTCAACCCTGTAATACCTACGATAAACTGACGTGCATTTGATGGGTCAACCGACAAAGTATATGCCCCGCCATACGGGTTTTTATTTGAAACCCCAATCGCACCGAATATAGTCGCATTATTGATGTTTGAAAAGTCATCATATTCACCCAACAACTGTCTAACACCAGTGACAATCGAAATTACTTCGTCATTGACGGCACTACGTTTTTGGGTGCGCATTGCTGTCGATATAAGGCCGATTGCGCCAACCGTTATGACACCCATAATGGCCAACACCCCCAGCATTTCAATCATTGAACGTCCAGATTCTTGTTTCATGTTTTCCCCCATTTGCTTTTTCTTTATATTATAATATCATAAACGTTATGAAAACTCAATTTTATGATTTAATTGAAAATGCTCCACGGTCACCCGGCGTATACAAAATGTACGATGCAGACGGGACCCTGCTTTATGTTGGCAAAGCCAAGAATCTGCACGCCCGCCTGAAACAGTATATCGACATATCAAAACTTGAATTACACAAACAGGTTATGCGTACGCTTGTCGCCCGGGTTGATTGGGAAATCGTTCCAACAGAAACAGATGCACTTGTTCGGGAACAAGAACTGATAAAAACCCAAAAACCGAAATACAACATCATGCTGACCGATGGCAAGATGTATCCAATGATTGCGTTAACCAATTCAAAATATCCACGTTTGATGAAGTTTCGTGGAAAAATAACGCAACGTCGTGATGTTTTTGGTCCATATCCATCGGTAAAATCATTAAATGAAACAATAAAAACAATTCAAAAAGTTTGTGAAATTAGAACATGTACAGATACATTTATGCACAATCGTGTTCGCCCATGTCTGTTGCATCAAATTGGTCGATGCTGCGCACCATGTGTCATTAATCAAATCGATTATAATGAACGTGTGTCCCTTGCTCGAAAAATACTGACCGGCGACAGCGAACCAATCATTCGTGATTTGCAAAAACAAATGCAAAATTATTCGGCAAAAATGGATTTTGAAAATGCTGCAAAATGCCGTGATAAAATCGCCGCATTAACCGGAACATCAAATCGTGGTATACGGCGTAATCATGCACATAGCGAGATTTTAGATTGGGATAAAAACGTATCAAAAATGGAACAATGGTTGAGTATAAAAATAGATACGGTTGGCGTATTTGATAATTCACATTTATTTGGCACAAATCCGGTTGGTGCAATGATAACATTTGGACACAGTGGTTTTGAAAAATCTGGTTATCGCCATTTCAAACTGAACGATAAAAAACGCAGCGGTAATGACATCGCTATGATGGATGAATTTGTATCCCGTGCGGTTGCACATGGCCCAAAACTTAGTTTAATAATTGTTGATGGTGGACCTGCGCAATGGAACATCGCTCACCAGGTTGCCCCCGACATTCCTATTCTGGGCGTGACCAAGGGGGTTGTACGAAACGGCGACGAACACTTTATTATGCCAGACGGCACCGAATATCATGATATGCCCAAAGACAGTCCATTGTTTTTAATGTTGCGTGCAGTCCGTGACGAAGCACACAGATTTGCAATCACATATCATCGCACAACACGTGCAAAAAAAATGACGGCATCTGTACTGGATGAAATTGACGGCATTGGGCCAAAACGCAAACACCTGCTTCTTGCACATTTTGGATCGACACGTGCGATTATGGATGCCGACATGGACGCATTACGACGTGTTCCCGAACTGGGCGAAACGGGTGCAAAAAAAATATATGACTATTTCCATTCGGAAGTGTTATAATTTAAATACCACATAAATAAAGGAGAAAAAACAAATGAAGTTCTTTGTAAATTTCTTGTCAGCGTTTCGTATTGCTGCATCTTTTGCAATCATACCAACATTATGGTTTCAATGGGTATGGGTATCATTGGTGTTGTTCGTATTGGCGGCATTAAGTGATTTCTTTGATGGATATCTGGCTCGTAAATATAACGTATGTACAAAACTGGGTGGCGTGATGGATCACATTGGCGACAAATTAATTGTCGTAAATACATTTATAATGTTGGCGATTATGATGCCACTGTGGTTTGTAATTGTACCTATTATTATAATGATTGCCCGTGAATTGTATATCAGTGGTCTGCGTGAATTTTTGGGAACACAAAAAATTGAAATGCCGGTACCAAAGGCACGCTTTTCAATGGGCAAAATAAAAACAACATTACAAATGATAACGATTACTGCGATATTAACAGTGTTCGCATTAAGCTCTTTGAAAAACCCGATGTCTAACACGGCCCTTGTTGTATTTCGTAGTCTGTTTATGTTTGGCATTATTGGTTTGTGGATATCGTTGTTGGCATCTGTTTGGTCCGCAACACAATACACCGGAACATTTATTGAAAAATTGAAAAAAATAAAAAAATAAAACACGAAAAATTAACATATAAAAAATGCGCTATATGCACGGAATACTGCACATAGCGCATTTTTAGTGATCAGCATAATGAATTAAAACCAACCCTTTTTTGCAGATTTGGTTTCGGCAAATTCACCTAAAATTTTCTTTTGTTTTTCGGTCAGTTTTGTTGGAATTTCTATTGCGATATCGATATACAAATCACCATATGAATCACGGCGACCTGTTGGCATACCGTGTCCACGCACACGCAATTTCTCACCGACCTGGGTTCCACTTGGCACTTTGACAGATAACTTTTTATCGTCAATTGTTTCCACCTCTATTTCGCCACCCAATGCCAATGTTGTGAACGGAACATTAATACGAGTTATCAAATCGGCACCATTACGAACAAATCGTTTATCCGGACGAATTCGTACATCCAAATAGAAATCACCCGCCGGGGCACCGTTTGCACCAGCTTCGCCTTGACCAGCCAGGCGCAATCTTGCACCATCTTCTATTCCGGCCGGAATCTTGACATCAATACTGCGTGATTTGTGCACTGCGCCCGTTCCGTCACAAGCGGAACATTTCTTGTCGATTTTATGCCCCAACCCATTACATTCTGGACATGGTGTTTCCATAGCAAAGAACCCCTGGCGAGTATGAACAAAGCCCGATCCCCCACAATGTGAACACACAGGCGCAGGTTTACCATCTGCTGTTCCATACCCGTGACATTTGTCGCAAGTCACCTTGCTTGAAAAATTGACTGTATGAGTTGTACCGAAATAAGCGTCTTTCAAATCAATAAATACTTCATCTAACAAATCCCGTCCGGCACGATTTTGGGCATTACCACGGGGGCCCGCCCCCATATCAAACCCGAACCCACGCATAGCTTCGCGCAAAATATCATCCATACCGGCCCCGCCGCCCATATCAAAATGAAACGCCCCGCTCCCGAACGGATTTCCGCCAAATCCGGCGCCTGCAGATGCACCATTTCCACCCGCAAATGCCGCATCACCAAAACGATCGTATGCCGCACGCTTTTGGGGATCTTTTAGAATATCAAAGGCATTATTAACCTCTTTGAATTTTTCTTCTGCGTTTTTGTCCCCGGGGTTTTTATCGGGGTGGTATTTCAGCACTAATTTATGATATGCCCGCTTGATATCGGCATCCGAAGCATCACGTGCCACACCCAAAACTTCATATGGATTTTTATTCATTTTTACGTCCGTAAATCTTTGTTGCAATAAATATAGGGCAAGAATCTATAAAATCAAGCCCCCGCCCCCAATAAAAAACCCCGCTTTTTCGGGACAAAAGCACTTGCACAAAATCAAATAATGTTATATTAATATAAACACTATGGTCGATAAGAACACACATACATATGACGCATCAGATATCCAGGTTCTTGAAGGTTTGGAACCTGTTCGCTTGCGTCCAGGCATGTATATTGGCGGTACAGACGAAAAGGCTTGGCACCATTTGCCCGTTGAAATTCTGGACAATTCTATTGACGAAGCGATTGCTGGGTTTGCCAAAAAGATATCCGTTGATTTAATTGATTCCAAAACGATCGAAATCACCGACGACGGCCGTGGAATTCCGGTTGATGAACACCCAAAATACCCGGGCAAGTCTGCGTTAGAGGTTATTTTAACAACTCTGCATTCGGGGGGAAAATTTAACAATAACGTATATAAAACAAGTGGTGGTCTGCACGGCGTTGGTTCGGCGGTTGTGAATGCCCTTTCTGCCGAGATGATTGTCACAATTTTCCGTGACGGCTATGAATGGCATCAAACATTTTCCCGTGGGAAAACAACATCGCCAATAACCCGTGGTAATGCGACCAAGGCACATGGAACTAAAATCCGCTTTACCCTGGATGATGAAATTTTTGGTGCAAATGCGGTATTTAAACCCATTAAAATCTACCGCATGGCTCGGGCCAAGGCATTTTTGTCCCGTGGGGTCAGGATTGATTGGCGCTGTAATCCGGCATTATTAACCGAAGACATGGGCATCCCTGCAACAACCACGTTCTATTATGCAAATGGTGTTGCGGACTTTTTGGCTGAAAAAACAGACTCTGAGCCTAAAATTTTACCCCGCATATTCAGTGGCACCGTTGATTTTCCAGATGATTCTGGACGTGTAGAATGGGCATTGACAATTTTAACCGATGAAAACGGTGCTGCATCTGATGACGGATTTTTTGCGTCATATTGCAACACAATCGCAACAATTGATGGTGGCACCCACGAAAGTGGCTTTAAATCTGCCATAACTAAGGGAATTAAGGCATACGGCGAAAAGGTTAACAACAAGGCCGCCGCAAACATAATTGGCGAAGACGTTTTTGATTCTGTAGCTGCAATCGTATCGGTATTTTACAAAACCCCTCAATTTCTGGGGCAAACCAAAGAGAAATTGTCCAACCCCGAAATTGCACGATATACTGAAAATGCCCTGCGTGATCCATGGGAAATGTTTTTGGCATCGGATCCAAAAACCGCAAACGCAATTTTGGATTTTGTGATTAACCTTGCAAACGCACGTATCAAAACCAAACAGGTCAAAGATATTGCACGCAAGACCCCAACTAAACGAGCACGTATGCCGGCGAAACTGGCTGACTGTTCAAAGCACGGGGTCGAAGGCACCGAATTATTTATTGTCGAAGGCGAATCTGCGGGCGGAACCGCCAAACAGGCACGTGAACGTGCAACCCAGGCGATTATGCCATTACGTGGCAAGGTTTTGAACGTCATGTCTAATTCTGATGAACGATTCAATGCCAACAAAGAATTAAATGAATTGATTGATATCATTGGCGCTGGCACTGCAAAAGATTGGGATGAATCAAAATTACGTTATGAAAAAATTATTGTTATGACCGATGCCGATGTCGACGGTTCGCATATCGCATCGTTATTAATGGCATTTTTCTACCAGTACATGCCGCAATTGATATATGGTGGACATTTATATTTATCGTGCCCGCCACTTTATAAATTAACCTGTGGCACCGAATCGATTTACGTTGATACGGACGAAGAACTGGAAGATTTAAAGAACAATAAATACAAAAATAAAAAGATTGAAATATCACGGTTCAAAGGGCTTGGTGAAATGATGCCGAATCAATTAAAAGAAACGACCATGTCGCCCAAGACACGTCGCCTTATACGGGTTGACCTGCCCCCGAAAACAGATGATGGCATGGAAGATACGGAAAAGACCCGCACAATTGTTTCCGAATTGATGGGTAAAAAGCCTGAATTCCGTTTCAAATTCATTACCGAACATGCCCAGTTTGTTAAAGATTTGTTCGTATAATAAAAAATCGCCCGAACGGGCGATTTTTTTATTTCATACATAACCTTATTGGACACCAACGGTAAATTCGTCAGACCAATCGGCAACCTTTTGTCCACCAATTGTGCATTGGACATCTTCGAACCCAGATTTAACTTGATTCTTTTTAACAACCTTGCTGGTTATCAAACCACCTGCGGTTCCAAGTACCACCCCAGCAATAGAATCCGAAGCCAAACGAGATTTGTTGAAATCGCCTTCTTTGGTCTTCCAGACTGTCAATGTTTTCTGCCAACCGTCTAACTTGCTGGTCAAACCTTTGACAGTATCCTTGATACCCGCAGACAATTCTTGCTTTTTCAATGCTTCGCTTTTCTCGCATGCAGTCCCAGTCCAGTTGTATCCAGATTGTTGACATGTGCAATTATTTGATTTCCATATTCCGCCGGCATTTCTGCATGTCTTGGCAGATTCTGTTTCTTGACATTTGCCCGCAACGAATGTTTTGTCGTCTTCCAAGCAAACGCAACTTGAACCGCTCCAATATGCATTCACACCTGCATCAACAGCTCTTTGACATACACTGCGACGAGCCGCATCTTCTTTTTCTACACAACCTGTCGCTGCGTTTTCAAACTTGAAATCAGCATTTGTGCATTCGCATATATCATTGCTTTTAACCAGGTTCTTTTCTGCACGGCATGTGCAAACATTGCCTGAAAAATCTCCTCCCGAATTAACACATGCGTTTTTGCGTTGATTCAGTTGTTGTTGTGCCTGCTTTTGCTGTTGCACTCGCTGTTGTTGAGCTTGTTGCTGTGCCGCTTGCTCTTGTTCCAGCGCTTTGCGTTCAGCTTCTGCAACTGCTGGATCTTTGATACATTTCTTTTGTGCAACATCCCAATACCAGTCTTGTACATTTTCTGTTTCGGCAACAATACATTCACATTTTGTATTATCAATCAATTTCAATTGTTTTGTATCTTCGCACGCATAACATTCAGAGATGTTTTCAGACCACAACCCACCAGATTTCGTACATGTGTTTCTTTCCAGTTCGACAAATTCTGGCAACTTCGTACATTTCTGGGCTTCTTTGTTCCATTTGTAATGTTTTGCATTTTGTCCAGCTGCAACCCGACATTCACAAAAACTGTTGTCGCTTGATGGTGCCGTTCCAAATGGACAACTGCCGCACGCACTGGACGAAGCGGTCCAAACGCCACCCGATTCTTCACAAACTTGTTTGAACGATTCCTGAAATTCGCAAACCCCAGTGTTTATGTTTGGTCTGTATCCCGTTTTGCACGCATATTGTGCACACAGATTACCAGTAAACGCAACAAACGTTGATGCGTTATTATGAGTCATTTCTCTATCGAAATTATTTATTTTGACTATTTCTGCACGACCTGCTGCAGTTTCTTTTTCCCAGTCAATTTCTGGGTCATTACACGCTTTGACTGGTGTACCTTTCCAGCCACCTTGGCCAGACAAACATGTCCACACATAGTTTCTCATAATCTCTGTACTCTTTTTCCCACCAAGCACAGAATCACCCCAAACGAAAACTACGTTTCCATTGGAACAAGATCCATTTTCTTTTGTTTCACAAGAATAACAACCGTGTGAACCCAATTCTGTAAACGTAGAAGCATTTTTACCGCAACTGCCATCGTCTACAAAATAATTACAACTTTGTTCATGGGTATCCACACAGGCATCATTGTTCATATCATATTGATATCCCTTTGGACAGAAATAACAAACATCGTCTTTGCCAACTGTTCCAGCATCTTTCTTAAGAATTATGTTTCCGCCTTCAATCGTTCTGGAATAAATCGCTTTGCGGACACACAATTGACGTTTATCTTTGTTTGGAACATAAAAACTTCTGTATGCACCATCTGTGTCACAAAAATCACCCTTGATACAGAAATCTATCTTTTCGGTGTCCTTAATTCTTCCATCAACACAATGTTTTGCACGGAAACCATCGGCACCATCGTATTTAAGCACGATTTCACCGGTATTTGTCCCAAGACGACAATCATCGTCATTTGCAATCGCCGGCATCGATATAAAACAACACAATAACAAAAGACATAATTTTTTCATATTCCCCCCCTATTGGAACAATACTTTTAATATATTCTATCATATTTTATGCATTAAACCAAATAAAAACTGAAAATAAAATCCGGCATGCGCCGGATTTTTCTTACAACCAACCAAGAAAGAAACTTTTTATTTGTATTCTGCAATCATGTCATTAATTTGCGCTGATAATACCAAATCTGTTTTTACTAATTTTTCGACCTGTTTCAATGCGTACATAACCGTCGCATGATCACGACCACCAACATAATTTCCAATTTCAGCCAATGACAATTTTGTCGCCCGGTGTAATACCGCCATCATAACCTGGCGTGCCAAGACCAACGAACGATTACGACCAGTGCCACATACAGCATCATACGATACACCCAATGTCGCACACATCGATTTAACCATTGCAAGCGGAGTTTGAGATTTTCTAAGAGTGTCTGCCAATAAACGTTCTGCGATATCCAACGTAACATCTGTATTCATCAATTCACTGTACGCTTTGATTTTTGTTGCAACACCCGTGACCATATGCCCATCACCAGTGATACGATTTGACAATGCAGACGCCACATTTGCAGCAACACCGCCACGCATTAACATTATACGTTTGACATTGTCGCTTGGTCCTATAACGTCTGCAACCAAACCCGACGCCAACAACGATTGTGCACGGCGATCAAACCCAGTCAAATTATTTGGCGTTGTGTTCGAAGTTAAAACGATGTTCTTGCCAGAATTACGCAAATCAATTAACAACTGTAAAAATTCATCCATTGTGGCACGCTTACCTGCCAGGGCATTAACATCGTCTAAAATAAACGTGTCACAATTACGACAGAAATCTTTGAAAGCAAAAATGTTATGATCACGTAATGAACGTGTAAACTCTGCGACGAAACCACCGCCCGTCATCATTACCACATGACCATTTGATGCATTACGAATACATTCTGCTAATAATGTTTTGCCCGCCCCAGAAGGTCCATAAATAAACAGCGGGCTGAAAGACACAGAACCCGCCGCAATTTTTTTACACGCAGATATTACGAATGCGTTTTCATCAGATTCGACAAATGCATCAAACGCCGCCATATTCGTTGATGCCGGCATTGGTACATATGATTGTACACAGTTATCGTTTGCGACTGGTGTCTTGGCCGCACCATGTACACATATATTCAAAGACAAACCAAATGAATCTGCAACCGACGACAAAACATTTTCATAAACCGAAGAAATATAGTCTGCTGAAAATTGATTTTGTGCACCAAGCGTTAAAACATTATTTGAAATTTCGAAATCTAATGGGGCAATCCAAGATGAAAACGCAGCAGAATCTATTTTTGCGGCAATGGCCCCACGGATTAAATCCACATTTGTCATTTGCTTTGTTGCCGCTACCTGCATGTCGTTTCTCCTTTCCTTCCCTAAAAGAGTTTCCTGCCCTGTGCATTTGAGTATAAAAATCACCCCGCACATAAACGCCAAATTTTTCTTGTATAAAAAATTTAGTGTTTATGTTTGCCCTACTTTTATATCTCTCTCGCATGTGTGGTTGATGTCATACCAATGTGTTTATCGATACTTCGCCAACCGTTTTGGTGATTGATGTTTCATCAATCGTTTGGATTACAGAAAACAATTTATAAGATAATTTTCGATTTGCAAATAAATCTTGCTAAAAAATATAAGATTTATTTTTTGACAACGATTCGT
>JAFZXC010000027.1 GCA_017616975.1 Alphaproteobacteria bacterium | reverse complement strand
TTGGGTTATTTGGCACGATTGGTCCAGCCAACTGAAATAGACCAATTTGTGGGCAGTATTGCATTGAATGAACACTCTTCGCTGCGCGATTTCGAAGATCATATGTTTAATGAATTTATATGGAACCGTAATCGCAATTTGAACCAAGTATGGTTTGATGCGGACTTTGGTATGTTCCGTCAAAATGCATCTTATGATAAAACAGTGTCGGGAAATCGTTTCAATATCACAGCTGGATTTGATTGGCAAAATTCAAACAGAACGGTATTGGGGCTGATGGCACATGTATCACATATGGCTGCTGATAATTCCGATGATATAGATTTAAGTTATAAGCCTGGTGAAACTATTGCGGGACACAACAATGTGGATGTCGCAGATACAAATGTCGGGATTGGTGGATATTTGATGCACGTGTTGGGAACCAAGGCCCGTGTCTATGGTAATGCAATGTTAGATTTACATTTGCTGGATGTATCTCGTGAACAAAACTATGTTGATGATATAACTGGTTTTGGTACCGATGTAAGTTTGATTTCCGAATGGGGCTTGATGCATGACATGTTAAACCAATATGTTGTTGGCAATCTTTATGCTCGGTTGGGATATAATTTCGGTTTTGATGTCAAAGAAAAATCTGCAGGTGATGACTATATGCATTTGAAATCTGATGGGTATTTCATATTGACACCTGGGTATTCATTGATTGCACAGAAACGTATTTATCCATCACAGTGGTTCCAGATTCGTCCATATGCATCAATCGGTGTCGAATATGATGTATTGGGAACCCCGGGGGTCGCAAAGTATAAATTTGCACCGGCTGAAAAATACAGCGAATATGATATAGAAATTGATCCGTTGTGGGCAAATATCGGGGCCGGGGTGGAATTGTTGTCGGCAAACGGTTTACAGTTTGGATTTGATTACCGGTATCAATACAACGATAATGTCCAATTACATAATTTGAAAATATCAGGATCGTTCAGGTTTTAAAAAACGCCCAAACGGGCGTTTTTATTATTTTCCCCATTTAACGCCAATCACATATTCGGCGACCAACGGCACAGATATGTGTGTCACATTTTCCATTGCGTGTTTAATTTTCTTGGCGAATTCATCAGCACGTGCTTCGTCGCATTCGAATATAATTTCATCGTGAACTTGCATAATCATGCGAATGACGTCTTGGTTCGGTTTGATAATATCATTATCAATATCAACCATCGCACGACGAACGATGTCGGCTTCGAATCCTTGGATTGGGGCATTGACGGCGGCCCGCATTGCGTATGCACGCATGCGTGGATTTTTTACGTCTGGTAATTCAATGCGACGTCCCCATGGGGTATAAACGCATGCATGTTTCATGACATATTCATGAATATCTTCAATGTATTTGCGTATTTCTGGAATGCCCGCCATATATGAATTTATGATATCTGCGGCGGCCGAACGTGATATACCCAATTGTACCGCTAACCCGAACGACGATATTCCATATATAATCGAGAAATTCACAGTTTTTGCCGCACGCCGTAATTCACGTGGCACCGGCGCATCGGCAGCGATACCAAAGATTTTGCGTGCGGTTTGTTCGTGAATATCCAATCCACGATTAAACGTTTCACGAAACGTAGGAACATTTGCAACATCAGCCAATAAACGTAATTGAATTTGTGAATAATCCACCGATATTAATACACGACCCGATGGCGCAACGAAACATTTTCTTATTTCTTCGCCAAGTTCGGTTTTAATAGGTATGTTTTGCAGGTTTGGATCACGGCTGGACAGACGGCCCGTGTTGGTGCTGGTCTGTAAATACGTTGTGTGAATGCGTCCGTCGGGTGCAATTTGCTTTGGCAATGCGTCGGCATATGTCCCCGCCAATTTAGCAATAGAACGCCATGATAAAATCTTGTCGATCACGGGGTGCAAATCAACCATTTCGTTCAATGTTTCTGCATCGGTTGAACGCTTGCGATTTTCAGGTAATTTTAATTCATCAAACAATATCGTTCCCAATTGTTTCGGGCTGGCGATATTAAATTCGTGCCCAACTAATTGCCAAATTTCATTTTCCAGTTTTGATAATTGGTCGTGAAATGCCCCAGATAAACTGGCCAGGCCAGTACGGTTAACCAAAACGCCGTTGCGTTCCATTTTCATTAAGATAGGCATTAATGGCAAATCGCATGTTTCATATAAATTACGTAATTTTTCATTGGCATCTAATTCGGGACGCATCAATTCATAAAGTGCGAAACAAACAGACGCATCTTCGGCAGTATATGGTGCGGCGACGTCAATGTCCAACATGTCAAAGTGTCTGTCTGCATCACGACTGATGCCCGGAAACAGCGATGCAAAAGATATGTTGTTATGTCCCAAATACTTGGTTGCTAATTCATCAAGCCCGTGTCCGTGTAATGACCCATGTAATGCATAAGACAAAAGCATGGTATCATCAATCGGGCGAATTGCAGATGTGTCAAAACCTTCGTTTTCAAGAATATGTAAATCGTATTTAAGGTTATGACCAACCTTGGTTATATTTTTATTAGTAAATATCGGCCATATATGCGTACGGACGGTTTCAATATCCAGTTGGTTCGGGGCAAGCGTATCAGTCGCAAACAAATCGCCCCCAGATGTACGATGGCGAATTGGAATATATGCACCGCATTTGGAATCAGTGGCCAATGATATGCCGACGATTTTATCGCTGATTTGATTAAGTCCGGTTGTTTCCGTATCAAATGCAATTGTTGATTTTACACCAGCAAGAAATTTATCCAATTCATCAACAGTGCGGATGATTTTAAATTCGCTTGCAATATCATTATGGGTCTGTGTTTGTGTCGGGGCAGGGGTTGTCGGTTCAATGTCCGTGGGACAGGCAGATCCCGGAAACGTTGTGACCGGTGCAACCGCATCGGGATTGAATTTATCCATTGGAAAAAGTTTTTCTATTTTTGCGGCCAACGACGCACTTTCTACCGATTCACGAACAAACTTTAATGCAGACGGCGTATTAAATGCCAATGGTGCGATTTTCAGCCCGTCTAAATTTACATCCTGTTTCAGTGTGACCAGTTGTTTTGATATGTATGCCATGTCGCGATTTTCACGCAACAGGTTTCGTGTGCGTTCGTTTTCAATGTCGTCAATATGCGCATACAAATTATCCAGCGTGTCAAATCGATTGATAAGTTCGGCGGCCTTTTTCGGCCCAATTCCACGCACACCCGGAACATTATCAGTTGAATCGCCCATTAATGATTGGACGTCGATTACTTGGTCTGGGCGAACACCGAATTTTTCAAGAACTTGGGGTTCGTGCACCTCTTGTGATTTCATGCCGTCGTATAGGAATATGCGGTCGTTAATAAGTTGCATTAAATCTTTATCACTGGTGATGATGCGGGTTTTATCAGTCGTGTTTGTTGCGGCAAGCGTCGCAATAACATCGTCGGCTTCGACCCCGGGAATGCACAATACCGGTACACCCATATCCGCAAGCCCAGTGCGAATCATTATGCCCTGGGCCAAAAGGTCTTCGGGGGTGTCTGTTCGATTCGATTTATATTCGGGATATATATCTTGGCGGAAAGAAATTCGCGATGCATCAAAAATGCAAGCAAACGAATCGTTTGGCTTTGCCGACGCAAGTATTGGCAACACCATATTAAAGAATCCGTATACTGCACCAGTTGGTGTTCCGTCACGACGTGTCAGTCGGCTGTGCACACCATAGTATGCCCGAAACAGCAAAGAGTTTCCATCAATCAGTGTCAGCATACGGACATTAACCCAGTTTAGAATACATAGCGCAATTTGATGCGTGCATCATAATGTGTTGCGCTGGCTGTTTCATTAATCGTTTCAATATCAATTAAGTTTGGTGCGTACATTATGCGACCTTCTAAATCGATTTTGAACGGCAATGTTGGGATATCCAATGTTGCACCCAACATACCCTGGTACACGGCCTTGCCAGATTCTTTGTAATTAAATGTGGCGCCAATTTCATCTTTATCGACATCAACGTTCAGTACCATACCAATACCACCACCGATATATGGTGTGACGACAACCATTCCGGGCATTTTAATATATGCATTTAATGCGCCGATTTGTGTATCTGCATATTTCCCATCAAGATAATTATATTCGGCTTCGACCCGGACAAACGGAATGTCGATACCAGCCACAGCACCATATGATTGTGCGGCGCCCTTGTAATCATGTCCGTCCACCGTGATAGTTTGACGACCAAAACCCGCAGTTGCCCCGGTATAAAGGTCAAAAACAACCCCGGCGTTTGCATTTGCGGCCCCCAACATTAATGTTGCGGCGGTCAAAAATGATGTAGAAATTAATTTCATATTTTGTCTCCTTTGTGTAATAATATAATAGAAAAAAGAGACAATGATATGCAAGAAAATAAACCTATAATGATTGTTGGCTTGGGGAATCCTGGGCCGGAATATGAACGCACACGCCATAATGTTGGATTCATGGCTGTGGAACATTTGGCGGGTGGCGATGCCACATGGAAAAGCGAACACAATGCGCTGACGTTCCGCACAGACATCGACGGGCACCGTGTGATATTTGTTAAACCGATGACGTTTATGAACCTGTCGGGTGATGCGGTTGGTGCGATTGCACGGTTTTACAAAATTCCGGTTGAAAATATAATCGTGATTCATGACGATATGGATTTAAAAATTGGCGATTTGCGAACCAAGGTTGGCGGGTCCAGTGCAGGGCACAACGGCATTAAATCAATTGATGCGGCGGTTGGCCCAGAATACCAACGCATAAGAATTGGCATTGGGCATCCACGTGATGCTGGGTTAAAAATGGACGGTGCCGATTGGGTTCTGGGTCGGTTCAGCGACGAAGAATTGTCTGCCATTAAATCTTTGATAAAAACAATCGCAATATAAAACCAGTGATTTTATCAATTGCACAGCGTCACGTTCGAACTGCTGTTAATATAACTTTTGCGTATATCTTTATACAGACGAACCTTGGACAATGGTGCGCTGGTTTTATTGTTTGTAGACGTGAAAGTGTCTTTGACGGTTGTTGATGCCTTGAACGATGTGCATTGGCATACAGATGTTGCACCAACGCTGTCGGTTGTTGTTTGTCCGGGGCATTCTGTGCTTATAAAGTTCTGGCAATAATATCCTTCGGCGCATTTTTGACCAACAGTCAATGTCAGTGTGTTTGTGGCAGAATCGATTGCAGAAAGACCGCCAGATGCAATTTCAAATTTAACGCTGTTGCCATCTTGATAGAATTTACCCATCGTCACACCATTAACAACAAAGTTATTGCCCAATGTGTATGATGAGGTTGTGATTTGATACATTTTATTAGAGTTGTTTGTAGATAACGTACATATCGAACCCGAACAAGATTGAGTCAAATACTCATTGTTGTCAGTGTCTTTTAATTTTAATGTGTAAGAAGTACCAGTATCGCTCCAACGTGCATAAAGCGTATTATCCACAGCGAACATTGTATTAGATGTTAATGTGCCGTTTTCATCAATGACTTTTGCTTTCCATGTCTGGTCGGTATTTTTTGTCCAGTATCCCATAAATTGTTGGGTGGATTGTGGAATTATGGTAAGCTTGTTTGCTGGGCTTTGTTCGTGTGCAGTTTCTGGGGTGGCACCAATGCATGTTTCGCATGATGGGGTTGCACTGGTATAGAAACCGCTGTCGCAACAGGTGAACGAAGTGGTTGACTGGTGTGAATTTGTGGTAGGTTGCGTGCTGGTACATATGAATTCGTTACCGGTTGTGTTACCATAGCACAGTTTTGAAGCGTATTGTTCATAAATATATTGACGTTGAGGAACGTCATTATGTGCGCTGCCAGTGGGAAACTCTGTGACCAGTGCGATAGTATAAATATCTGGTTGGCATGTTGGATATGTGCCGCTGATGTTGTCGTAAACATTGTATTGGCTGTTTGGATCACAGTGTGTTGAATCCGCGTTACCGGTGTTCTCATAGTCTATTGAGCAATAATACGGTACACTCAGGTGGCCATCAGTTGCATTTTGATATGCGTATACAATATATGCCTGGTCTGTGTGATAGTGTGCGGGACATGCATAGCAATTACCAATATAATCTAGGTTTTTCCATTCATAATTTTTTTGACATATGATGCGCCATGCACAGTATCCACCACTTGCTTGGTTTGTGTCTGTGACCAACCATTCTGCATCAGCATAGCCGTTTGGTCGTCCATTGGTGCCCGCATTTTTACACGTTTCGCATGTTTTCGCACTTGTTTCGTAATATGCAGGACCGGTTTTATTAATTGGACATTTGATAGGGCAGAGTGTAGATATTGTGGTGCCTATGGGGTCTTCACCGTTTTTGTTGCCGGGCCCCGTAAATATACCATTGCCATTGGCGTTATTTGTGCATGGTGAACATGTATTGGCGCCATTAGTGGGGTTGAAATAATATCCGTTTTGACATGTGGCCTCTGTCACACGGCATGCGTTTGCCGTCTGATAGAACATTTTGCCTGTGGTGCTTGCGTTGGAACAATTGCTGCTGTTGGCGATAGTTACAGACGATACAGGCCCCGATGGGTATTTTGCATAGCATTGTTGCCGACTTGTCGCATTTGTTTCTGCAAATCTGTATGACCAATAATGGTGGTTTCCATCAGTATATCTGGCATAATCAGTTACATTGCGAGGATCGTCGGCAGATGCACACTGTTTGCATGTTTTGTTTGTTGTGTCATAGTATTCGTATTCGTTACAGGCGCGGCACCCCTGCATGCTGTCCCACATACAATGCCAATTTGTATTGTATGTTGTACAATTTGACTGACTTAAATCAGCACAGGTTTTGTCACGACATGAACCGCCAGACAAAATACAATTCAAAGTTGTCGTATTATATGTCGTGCACATTGATGTGTTGGTAATTGCGGCACATGTACTACATGTTGGACAGGCGGATACACTGGATGCGGTGGTGCCGTCACAACATGTGACCGTGGTTGTTTTGTTTCTGCAAAGACCGGATAAAGATGTTGTCCATTCGCATTGTTGTCCGCCAACGGTGGCATTGTTGCAAGTTGTTCTGGGCGATTGAACAGAAAAGGCGTCGATATCATGGCAAGATTCAATTTGTGTGGATGAACATACGTGATTACCGCCCCCGATGTCATTCCAGTAACATGTTTCCGCCGAATCCAAACAGGACATGGTGCTCGTATAGTCCCAACACGGATCGTCCTGGCCCCCTGGTGTCAATTGGTCTGAAACACAAAATCCGGTGTCTGGATCTTCGTGGCAACCCGTGTCACATGGTGGTTCGGTAGCAGCACAAGAGTTGATAATCTGGACGGCAAAACAATTATGGGTATTGCATGCACAGATTAAAACAATTGCCATAAAGATGCGTTTAATTTGTTTCATTTGTTTTTATCACCGTTGATTACCATTGTTTATGGTCCATCCGTTTTCGACGTACCACATGCTGTCCATCGGGACATGTGATGCCGCACCATGCATAAAATCGAAATCACCCAAACCACGTATCTTTGGTGACAATGCGATACGTTGTTGTAATAAACGACGGCGCAGGGCGGTTATGCTTTCATCATCGTATTTGTCCCAATGACCAACCGGAACAAGATATATGCGACGGATTGTATCATTATTAATGATTTTTAATAATGCATCAACATCCAAAATATCGAATTTAGTAGTATCGTTAAATACCAAATCAATATCACGTTGTATAACCGGGTCTGATTTTTTTATTGGTTCACGAATATCAAAATCAATGCACGATGTCATTGTTGTGCCCGCCAATCCAATCAACGGGATAACATGTTTTATATCGTAAAAGATTTTGTTATAAAATCGCATCGATTATTATTTTTGATGTTGATTTTGGTTTTGATATGCCTTGTTAATTGTCCAACCTTGTTTTGTGAACCAAATACTGTCATCGGGAACCTTGGACGCTTCGCCCAGTTTAAAGTTGAAATCACCACGACCATGAATTTTTGGTGACACCTTTATACGAGGTTCCATAAAATTGTTGCGCATAAATGTTATGTTGCTCGCATACGTGTTGCTCCAAGAACCCGTCGGAACAAGATATATTGCTCGAACGGTCGAATCGTTTGCGTAATAATTCAATGTATCAAACGTAAGAACGTCCGCACCATTGGAACCGTTAAATTTAATTTCAATATCACGAAACGCACCATGTTGATATTTCTTGTTTATTGTCCAACCGTTTTCGGTGAACCAAATGCTGTCATCGTAAACTTTGGACGCTTCGCCCAATTTAAAGTTAAAGTCGCCACGACCATGAACCTTTGGTGACATGTTCAAGCCAGGTTCCAGATACAACCAACGAATGATTTGGATAAGATCGTGTTGGACGTCGTCCCAATTCCCAATTGGAACCAGATAAACCTTGCCAATTGTTGAATCTTGTACATGGTATTCCACAACGCCAAAATCAGGTGTGTTTTCCCGTGAAAAATATACATCAACACTGCGCAGGGTATCCGTTTTGACTGCGGTTGAATCGGTTTTTGTTGCGGTTGAATCGGTGTCAACCGGTTTGCCACGTTTTGTTTCGGAAAGTATGGCGGTTTCTTGTTCTGGGTCTTCACATGCAGTTGGCAATGTTGTCAAAGCCGCCAGACCCATCATTGGAATCAAACGTTTAATTTTATAAAACATATTTTTTGTAAACGTCATTTTTTGTCCTTTTGGTTTTCTCATTCTCGCCATCCGGGTTATTGGTCACACCTTTCCAACCTTTCGTCAACGGACCAAAAACCGCCGTCCCCAGAAATAATAGGTGATATTATTTCTGGTTTTGGTTGTTTTGGTACGCTTTGTTAATCGTCCAACCCTGTTGTGTAATCCAAATACTGTCTTGTGGAACCTTGGACGCTTCACCCAATTTAAAGTCGAAATCACCACGACCATGAATTTTTGGTGAAAGTTCAACTTGCTGTTGCAAGAATGTTCGGAAAGACGGAATGGTATAATGGTTAAAATCAGTCCAATGTCCTTCTGGAACCAGGTATATTGCACGAACAGTAGAATCGTTTGTGAAATAAGGTATATAGTTTGTAATGGCTGGAATATGATTGTCTCTATTAAACTTGATTTCAATATCACGTGGTATGCCATGATATTTTTTGTTAATTGTCCAACCCTTTTCAGTAAACCATAGACTGTCCGCAGGGGTCTTGGTCGCTTCGCCCAATTTAAAATTAAAATCACCACGACCATGAACCTTTGGAGAAATTTCCGTTGCAGGTTGCAAGAACAAATCACGAATGCGGAATATACCAATCTTATCAACATCTTCCCAATTTCCATTTGGTACCATATAAATGGTATCAACGGTTGAATCTTTGGCCTGTGTTTCAATCGTAGCAATAAAAGTTTGTATATATTGTACCAATTCGTCACCAAAGATCTGAGTGAATTCGTGTGTAGAAAAAGGCACACTGACGTTGTTTGTCGTGTCCGTTTTCGTTGTAGTTGAATCCTTGTCGCCGGGAAAGCCACGTTTTGCTTCCGCAAGCAATTCTGCTTCCTGTTCTGGATCTTCACATGCGATTGGCAATGTGGTTAAACCCGCCAGTCCCATCATTGGAATCAAGCGTTTGATTTTATAAAACATTTTTTTACTAAGTTTCATTTTATGTCCTTTTGGTTTTTGCATTCTCGCCATCCTTTGTTATTGTGTAAAAGCTACCGACCATTCACCCAACAGATTGTTGGTCCCACTGCCGTCCCCGGAAATAATCGGGTCCAAAGAGCAGCTGTCCCGGGTCGTTTCGTCGAAACATCCATAATTCGTGATGCTGGGGTAGGTATAATCCATCCACTTGTATTGATTTAAGTCACGATCCATTATCACGTCGGAAACAAAAGTATTGTATGTTGGCGACTGGTAATAGAAGTTATATTTTTTGACCCCGTTTTCCGTGTATGGATAAACCAGTACGTCAACCAATGTCCCGTTGCACATTGGTTGTCCACCGGAATCAATATACACTGTCCCGGCGGTACGTCCAGATTGGGCGTTTGCACCATCACAGATTAAAACATGATAACGTCCCAAAGAACCACCGGTGTCATCCATATATGGTTCGGTTATAACCGTGCCGTTGCCAGTTGCCGAACAAAACCGGATATAAGAATCGTTCGGGAAAATCCCGGCCGTTTCAAATTTTGCATAAATGAACCTGCCGTTGTCGCAACAATTGCCAGCGGTATCTTTGTTGGCGATGTCGCAACACATGCAACGGAATTTGCTTGAATCATTGAACGACGGATAACTTCTTGTGTCGAGAGAGCACATGGTAAGATTGTCATCAGTGTTTTGTTGGGCGTATGACGTTACGCACATATCCGAAGAGTGAACGCAAACACCGTCGATTGATGTGTATCCAACCGGGCATGTCGTGTCGCGACAGTTGTCCAGGGCGTTTTCGGTACCGGTATTTGTCGCAAACCAATACAACAATGTTTGTTCGTCTGATGGACCCTGTTTGATTTGGTTGTGCTGGGTTGCGCCAAGTAATATCGTTGCAGGACTTGTTTCGCAATTACCCCAGATGCGTTCAGCCAAACGGCACTTGCGGCATTCGACTTTGTCGCTGGTGCTGGTGCATTTGTCGGCACAAATATCGTACACACAACTTGAATTACCATCGGTGGTGCATGATGCGGTATTGTCGTTGTTCGCAAGCGTGTACGAACCATACAGATAGTCATAAAAGTTTATTGATGAATTTGCAGCGTTCGCACCAAACCCAAGTTGCTTTTCAATAATGTCGTTAATTGCAGTGTCGCCGGCATTTGCGATACAGTCGACAACATCTTGCCAGCAAGCATTACGATTGATAATTGTTTTGCGGTTGACCGATGTCGATATGTTTTCGCATAACCCAAAATTCCCAGATGTTGATGTGCATACCTGGATAATACATGCACGTCCCACCTGGCGACAGGTCTGCATAAGTGTTTCGTATGTCGTGGCAAGTGTTATGTCGGCCACACCACTGTTCCATGTGTTGCCGTTGTCGTTCGTAGTGTTCAATAATGCCGTACAAGATTGAATAACATCTGCACACATAGCGTTTTTTGTCCGGTCGGCATCAATGCCAAATACCGACAAAGCACGGGCATCAAATTGTGTGATTGATTCTTCGGCTTCGGCTAAACATTGGGCGGTTAATACGGTGCAGCTTTGACGGACGTCGTTTAATTTCTGTTCTTGGGCCAATTTGATTTGTGCCAAAGCGTCTTCGACAAAACCGTCCCATACATCATCGGCAATGTTTTCACAGTTTTCCATCGCCGGTTCCAAAAACTTCTTTTTCGAATCCAAGAACGATACAAATGCAGAATTTTTAGCCATCGATGTCCATGTTGAACCGTCGTCTGGGCGTGTCAGCAAATTGCTTAATTCGACCAATTCTGGTTTCAAGAACACTTCGCCTGTGGCTGGATCGATATATTTTCCCGTAGTATCCAAACATTTGCTTAAATTTTCGCCACATATCGTTGAATCAGTCAACATGTCTAACATCTTTCTTTTACAGGTCAAGATGTCGTCCGAATTGCGTTTTTGATAAACATCCAAACGTGACATGTCAAGCAGGGCGCTACCTTCCAGTACCTTGGATCGTGCCTGGGCCGCCTGGGTTTTATATGTTTTAGCAACGGTGTTGCAGTCTTGTTCGATTAATGCCAGATATCCCCCTTCGGCCAGGGATATGTCGGATTCAGCACAAACTTCGGCAGCCATTTGCCGACAAACCGGCAATGCCGCAGAGTATAATTCAGTGCCAGATTTGGTCGTTGTCGATGCGCCCAACAAAGAATCAACATTGTCAAATGCACTGTCCATGTTCAGCGACCAAGATAACACGTTTAGATCGCTGTTAAATGAACTGGTATCAAAATTGGTCTTTAACTTTTGTGCAATTGCATCAAGCGTTTTCTTGGAATCGGATTTGTCTGTGGTGGCAAGATACGCCGTTTCCCCTTCGGTTGCGACAGATAATGCTTCGGCGTCTTCTTTTTCCATGCTGACCGTCAAAAGACGTTGGTTGAAATCAAGCATTTTATCTTCGGCTGCATCCAATTGTTTTTTGACGGCATCAAATTCATTTATGCGGGATGAACAAGCACAACGTTTTAACTGGGAATCTTTGTTCGCACAGAATTCGTCCATGCAATCAAAAAAGACCGTTTTGCATTTGGAATAGTTGCGGTTCAGTATATCGTCACGGGTGACAGTGTCATTTGTTCCGGAACGTGCGACTGAACGAGATGCCGATTTACCTTGGACCGAAGATGTTCCCGAACGTGTCGCAGAACGTGTCGTATTTGTAGTCGTTGGTGTTGTCGTGCGGGGCGCAACGGATGCAACCGTGGCACGTGATACAACGTTGCCGGTGGTGCGTGGAGTCGTATTGGACACCCGTTCAACAACATTTTGAGTGCGATTTTGTGTGGTGGTATTGCGGCCACGAACATTTTGTGTGGCATGGGTTGCAGTCGTGGTGTTTCCACGTATTGCATTTGTTCCAGATACAGTATCGCTTGATTTTTGGCGGCTTTGATTTGCGGTAATACCCGACGATGCACGACGAATTGCGGCGCGCGCAGCGTCGCCGGCATCTTCTGCGTGTGCGCCATAAACCCCAATAAACGCAAGGCACCCAGCGAAAATCAGCCCAATTTTTTTCATTCTCTGTATGAATTCTAGCAAATTTAAAGCAGGTAGCAAGCATAAAATGCTTATTTTTGATATAAATTTTACGTGGATTTTGGTGCGACCAGGGGGACTTGAACCCCCAAGGATTTCTCCACAGCATCCTTAGTGCTGCGCGTATACCAATTCCGCCATGGTCGCATACCTTGGGATTTGTTGCCGACACATTGTTGCAAGAAGTATTTTGTTTTTCAACCCTTTTGTGATAAAATATGATAAATAGGTTATTTTTGGGGGGATAAATTGTCACATTTTCATAAATATATCTTGTTGAATTGTCTTGTTTTATTGGGCTTTTCTGGAAATGCTGGTGCGGCGGGGACGTATTATACGGGTGCCGCATATCAACCGGCCCAATATCGTTATGGCCAAAGCGCATCTTATACGACATCTGGAACCCAGAATTATGCATCCAGTGTGGGCTATAATAATTACACAACATCAAATACTTATGGGCAAACGTATGCTGCGCAACCATACCGCAATACTAATTCGGTCCAAAACCAAACGCAAAGTTCCCAGAAACAGTCTGGTTCTGCGAAAAAAGGTTTCTTTGTCAATGGTGGCATTACGCACGAAAGTGCCATGTGGAAAATAGAGATGGTAAACACCGCTAATTCCATACTGTCGTATAACAATGTTGCGTGGAATGTTTTAGATTTGAACGGTGGTTATGTGTTCGATTTGGGTAAAACAAAAATGCAGGTTGATGCCGGGTTTAAATACGGTATGCAATGGGGTGAATCAACCATGAACGACGACGATATTACAAATGGTGGATATCTTGTCGAAGAATGGCAAGACGGGGGCAGTGGTGCCATCGTGACCCAGGTTGGACATGCATTATCAACCGGCGCCAGCAAAGATGGAAATTTGTTGGGATTCAATATCGGCTTTGGGTTGACGGATTTTTGGCGTTGGGGAAATGTGAAAATAACGCCATCGATTGGTTATCGGTATTTTAAGTATAAATTGGAAACGAAAAATAATTTCGGGCTTATGATTGACACATTAAATGGTGCAAATTCTTGTTTTTCGTTTGGTAATGGCGAAATTCAGTGTGACCCAGTATTGATTTTCTATAACACCGCATTTGGTGATACGCCGGGTATCGTTGATCGCAGTGATACTAATGGTGACGGCGTTATTGATTCAAACGACAGAATTCAAGTGCCGGCCGGATATTCATATGTCTATGCGGGAAATTCCTATTATTATGAACAATCCGGAGTCACGCATTCTTATGAAACAGAATGGTCGGGCCCATATATCGCATTTGATATGTTGTATGATATAAATCAAAACAACAGTGTGAACGGTCGTGTGGAACTTGGCTTTCCGGGTTATAAATCAACCGGTGATCAACCGTATCGTCCAGATTGGCAACACCCGAAAAGTGTAGAAGATTCTGCCAGTATGTTTTCTGCATTTCATTTGGGATTGGCGGCAAATTGGAAGACGGCGATTACAAATAATATCGCATTATCGTTGGGTTTGACGTATGACTATTATACGGTCAGCGGTGCCGATGCAAACACGTATCTTAATCCGCAATACTATACCGCACTTTATAATTCCAGATTACAAGAATGGCAAAATGCCGGTCATACGGAACAAGAAATGTTAAATCCGACGACGGGGGATGCAACGGCACTTAAAATCGTGCAATTGGAATCTGACTGTCATGGTTGGGTTTGCAAATCAAGCAAGGAAATCGATTCCATATATAAATCGATGGGTATTCGTATTGGAATTGATGCAAAGTTTTGATGTTGCAGATAAAACTTTTTATGTTTAATATGTGCAATATGAAAAGATTTCTTGGATTTTTGTTATCTTGGTTTTTTGTCGGTGTTGCGGGCGCTGCGGAACTTGTTGGGGTGGCGCATGTTAATATGACAAGTGATACGTCCCAGACCGCAAAAACAATGGCGATAAATGATGCCAGACGTCAAATTTTGATTGATAAATTATCTCCGTATGCAATGTCGGATCAATTGGTTCCTGTGATACGTGCCGCAAAAAGTGCTGATTTGGTGAATTTGATTTCTGCGACCAGTATCGATAACGAAAAAATTTCTAATACTGCATATTCGGCAAAAATCACAATGACTATTGATAAAGTGGCTGCACGGGCATGGATGATTGAAAACGAAATTCAAAATTGGTTGAACGATGGAACGTCTGTGGATATGTTCGTTGCCCAGATTAATTTGAGCGATGATGCTATTGCTGATTGGGCGGATTTGAATAAAATTATGCGCAATGAACGCATTGATATTACGACAAAATATATTAATGGAAAATCTGTGACGGTTGAATTACCGTCTGCATCACGGGCTTTGATAACTATCGCATTGCGTAATGGCGGTTGGCGCACGGCGGCGGCCGACGACATGATGCGTATATGGAAATAGAAAAGGGCGGATAATGAAAAAAGTATTTTTGTCGTTGTTTTTGTTAATGTTGCCATTTGTTGCCAACGCAGATGATAATCGTGAATTATATCTGGACATTCGACGCATTGGATTGGATTTATCTAAGACTTCGGTTCGTAATGCAAAACACTATCAAGATTCGCCTGTCACCGCACTGCGTGCCGACGACCAAGAATTTATCAAGGGTGTTTGGGACACTGCGTTGCAATACCGTGTCGGCGATTTAAGTTGGGATAACAGTTTGTTCATGGAATACGGTAAAACGACAATTCAACCGTATGATGGCGACAGAATTACTAATGAAAACGCTGATAAATTTTTGTTGTCGTCTGATTTGGCATGGGCACGTTGGCATTTTGGTGATTTAAAATTTGGGCCGTTGGCACGTGCGTCATATCAAACTGAATTTGTGCCAAATGCTGGTTCGCCACGTTTAAATGTTGTGCGTATGAATGCCGGTTTATCGCTTTTTGATCATCCCGTTATAAAAAGTCTTTATTTGACTGGGTTATATGAATATGACTTTACATATACCGACAATCCGGTGAACAAGGGCGCAGTTGAAGCAGGTTGGCGTTTGGAATATGCGATTCGTGACGGGGTTAAAATTTCAACGAATGGATATTATCGTGAATATCTAACTTATTCTGCATATGAAGATACTGATTTGAAACGTGATTTCAGTGCAGAATTACGTATGGATACAAATTTATGGAACAATTTTACGTTGGGACCATATGTGCAATATCGTATTGCAAAATCACGCGCAGAAGATGTTTATGGCAGCAACCTGATGATTGGTTTGTCATTTAACTATATCGTGAAGTATGATTTGTTGAATTACAACAGCGAAGAATAAATAAGACCGCCAAATATGGCGGTTTTTTATTTGATGATACTGAATTTATTTGATGTGCCATGCCCAGATTCATCAATCGCACGAACGATGTGCGAACCCATGGGAATTTCGTATCTAAATGTTTCGCCAGATTTTGTAGTGCCAATCGTTTTGTCATCCAAAAACCAGAAAATTTTTGCCGTTGAGTTTTCGCAGATTGCGTTAAATGAAATGGGTGCAGTATCACCCGGGGTGGTTATTACGATGCGTGTCGCATCGGCGGGTGATGTTATAATTATTGCATCGGGTGTTTCATCCATATCATTTAAATTGCATCCGGGGACATATGGTGGCGGTGTGTTTCGTTTTATGCCGGCACGCCGAAACATATCGATATATTCCGAATCCCAAAATTCATAGACCGCCATGTGAGTTGTTTGTGGATTATATGAACATGCTCGCAACCCAGTCGCATTATCAATTGGAATTGCACGATATACGGACGATATTTCAATCGGTGATTTGCCTGGGATAAAATATGCGGAAACTGTCTTTGGACAAAATTTGCCCGCCAATCCGCCGACGGTATCACACATGTCGACCTGGGATATGTTCATGTCTGGACGCAAAAAGTTGTTATTTTGAACGGGTGTATTGCTGGATTTATAGTAATCGATGATGGTGTCGGCCAGTGCAAAATATATGGGGGCTGCGGCCTTGGCACCACTGAACGCGTTGTTGGGGGTGCCGTCAAAATTGCCCACCCATACAATCAAAACATAGTCCCCAAATATGCCCGCCGTCCACGCATCACGATATGACGATGATGTGCCGGTCTTCCACATGTGTGTGATATTTGAAGTGTTGTTTTTGGTAAATGGAATTTTAACTGTTGGGGTCGATTGGTGTGATAACATGTCCAAGACGATAAAAAATGCTTCGGGACTTAATACATCTGTTGGTTTTTTTGTCGGTGCATATATGTCTGATTTTATTTCATTATATTGCCCCAGATTTGCCATCGTTGCATATATGCCCGCCAATTCATACATGGAAACTTCGGCACCGCCAAGTGCAACCGATATACCATAGTGTTCGGGCGATTTAAGTCCGGTCACACCACAATCGGTCAATGTTTTATAAAATCTGCGTGTGCCAATTTGTCGCACAAGATTAATTGCCGGGATGTTTCTTGAATGTGTCAATGCATCACGTGCCAAAACCGGCCCAAAAAATTCGTTGTCTGCATTTTCGGGTGCATATACCCCAAAGTTGATTTTGGCGTCTTTTAACAAAGTCATCGAGTGTATTAAACCCATGTCTGTTGCCGATGCGTATATCAGTGGTTTTAATGTTGAACCGGGGCTGCGTCGTGCTGTCACGCCATCATTTTCCCCGTATATCGATTTATCAAAATAATCAACCGAACCAATGTGAACAAGTTCTTGCATCGTCTTGTAATTGACCAATATCGCCGCCGCATTTTTTATGCCGATGTTTTTGCGGCGATCAATTTCGGTGCGTAATCGTTTCTCTAGCTTTGTTTGCAAATTTATGTCCAGTGTAGTCGTCGTGTTGGTCTTGCCATTAGAGTGAGAAATTTGTCGATTAATAAAATGCGGCGCTAAAAATGGTAAGTCGTGAACACCAAATGCCGCAAGTGGCATTTTGGACAATGTTTCCAGTGATGATACATCGTCTGGGTATTCGTTTGTCCATCGACGGACCAAATCGTTGCGCATTATTTGCATGTGTTCAATGCCAGATGCGGTATTCAGCCCACGTTTTGTCGGGTTTTGCGGAATTGTGGACAATGTGATTGATTCAATTGTTGTTATGTTGACGGGGGCTTTGTGAAAATAGATTTGGGATGCGGCAGCGATTCCTTC
The DNA here is from genome assembly GCA_017616975.1 of Alphaproteobacteria bacterium. Taxonomy (GTDB): domain Bacteria; phylum Pseudomonadota; class Alphaproteobacteria; order Rs-D84; family Rs-D84; genus Enterousia. The sequence goes on along the minus strand of JAFZXC010000027.1, from coordinate 14,617 downwards.
GATGTTTCCACCATATGGCGCCAAGTTAAGATATGCCTGTAAAATTTCGTCTTTGGAATAAAACGCATCAATATAAATTGCCGCCAAGACCTGGATTAATTTTCCAATCGGTCGAGTCGTATCCATGTTATATTTTATTCGAGCAACCTGCATAGTAATTGTTGATGCACCGGCGGGGTGGGGTGCCCCGGAAAAATAATTTTTTGTCGCACGCAATAATGCAATCGGGTTCACGCCGGGATGATATCTAAAGTATTTGTCTTCATATAAAATGGTTGCACGTTGTAATGTTTTACTTATTTCGTTTAATGGGGCGAAAATTCTGTATTTGTCATCAGGGGTCAACGTAATGCGCAAAAGAGTGCCATTGCGATCATAAAAAACACGTGAAAAGTGAGTGTCGCTTAATAATGGCGGGGTGAAAAACAGACGTATAATAAAATAGACTGCTAATAAAATCCCAACAATTCTGCAACCACGTTTGTGGCGTTGGTAAAAAGAGAATTTCCCCGTCCAAAAATTATTCAGTGAACGCATTTTTTACAGTGAACATTTTGCCAACATTGTTGGTCGCATTTATTTGTGGGTTATATAACGATGCCGCATAAATTGGCGGAATATGGAAATTCCCGGCAACACCCGCCTGGGCAGTATAGGTTATTGTTTGCCCATCACGTGTGACGTCCAAGAATATCAATATGCGGTCTTCACGTGTTTCGGCAAAAGTGATATCGCCCGCTGGGTCGCCAACAATGAAACCACCCGGGACCAGATCTGTTATCACGACATTTGGAATTATATCGCCACGACGACTGCGTACAGAAATTTTTACGTTAATGCTGTCGCCCACAGATACGGTGTCCAGACGATTGCCGTTTTCATCAAAGTATTCACGTGATATTTCAATTCCGTTTGACTGTTCATGGGCATCCGTTGGAAAACCGGTCGATATTGTTGTGTAATACATCGGTTCTTTGCGGGTGCATGTTTGGCATTGAATTGATAACTGTTTCGTGCCAAGCGGTATGTCAGCAGTAATCGTTCCGTCAAAAGCATTTAATTCAACCGGCGTGCCGTCTGCAATTATCGATATGTCGTCTGGGGTGGTTTTTTTACCGCCAGACATATTCCCAGATATACCCATAATAATTGCCGCAGATGTATATGACGAATAATCGCCGTCATTTATGTATTCTGTTATGTTGTCGCCGATATCGTTGCTGGAAATCGCACGGAAATAACGGTTCACAAGATATGCATAGTTTGCATCGTTTGCAACGTTGTTCCGGAACGTATCTATGAATTCAAATTTTGAACGCAGTGCAGGGCGGTATTTGGTAATAAGCGAATTTGCCTTTTGTTCTTGTTTCAAAATCTTGTATGCGGTTGCGATGTATGCGCCCATCAAATTGTGTTGCCAGTTTTTTATGTTCGCATTAGCGTATTCTTCAAAGGCATCAATATATCCCGTTGTAATGTATCCGTTTTGTGTCAAAACATAAATAGCAAACGCATGGGCGGCAGCCCCTGGTTCATCACTGATGCGTGTGCCGGCGTATGTGCGCAGAAAATCAATTGCACGTGACAACATATTTTTTGGAACGTCAAAGTCAGACTTTTTCGCAATCTCAAGGAATTGAACGACATATGCAGTTATGTATGCCGTGTTTGTGGACGTTTCATTGTTGCGTGATGTGTCGCCCCCCGTCCACCAATCAAATGATCCATCGTCATTTTGGCGGTTCTTTAACGTGGATATTGCATCGGCAACTTTGACCTTGGATTCTAGGTATGTTGTCCCCAAAATATCGTTCGCCGGCATCAATGCATATGGTAATGCTTTTGATACAATTTGTTCGGTGCATGCATATTCATATTGCCCAAGGTATTCAAACAATGGTTTAACAATGACGGTATTGTTTGGCGAAATATACAGTTTTATTTTCGCAAGTTCTGGATACATGTCGGTTGTGAAATTGCGCACAGTTGTTGTTGATAACCGAAGCATGCCAGATTTTATCTTTGTTTGATATGTCGTGATTGGACGCACAGATAATGTCGATGTTGTCGTGCGGTTTGATAAAGACACATCTGACCCATCATGTATGTCCGCAGATATTTTTATGTCGCCATTGCCTAACTCTGGTTTTGCCTTTATTACAAAAGACCATAACTTTTCACCGCCATATGGTATGGTCATTGATTGTGCGGCACCCGAAATTATTTCCAAATTAGATGAAACCGTTGCATCGACGTCGGCAACCGCTGTGGCTGTTGTGCCATTTGTCATATTGGTGACAATTGTGTTCACATCAAACACATCGTCTGGGGCGACAACCAATGGTGCCGAAGTTGACAACATAATCGGGCTTTGTACATGGGTTTCGATATTGCTTGCACCAACAGAATTATCATTTGTAGCAACCGCAAAGACACGAATCGAACCATTAAAGTGTTCTGGGATATCAAATGTGATGGTTGCCGTTTGGTTGGCACGTGCATCAATTATGCCCGAATAGAACGCCACAGGTTTGTTCGTTTTTCGTGCAAATGGGTTAACAAGTGTGTTGCCAATGCCGGTATCGATTTCGGCAAAATCGCCACCACCAGTTTTAGCAAGTTCACTTAATACACGATATTCTGGCAATAACAACGACAAGATTTGATATGTTTCAACCTGGAGTGCGGATTTCGGGAAAAAGTGCGACAACGGATTTGGCAGTTTGTATTTTGCAACCTGTAAAATTCCGGTGTTCACAGCAAAAATCATGATTTTAGAATTCTTGGACACACGGTATGACACCGGCAGACGGTTGTCGGTGATTGTTTCTGGGGCAGACAAATCGATGTCTATGTTGCGGGCAACAGTGCTGGCCCGGAACGGAGCGACCGCCGATGTGTACGGTGTCGTAAATACGTCACGACTGTTTATATCACGGACAAAGGAAACGTTGATGTATCCGGAACCTTCAAATCCGTCGGGCAGGGTGATTTGTTGAACCGACGTTGTCGAATTTGTGCGGAACCATTTGTATGCATAAACACGATCACGTTCAATTGTAATAAGACCCGTGCCGATATATGGGGTTGTTATGCTTATGTTCACAGTGTCGCCCGCAGCATATTCATCAGCATCCAGTTTGATTTTCATTTCGCTGTCTGTGTTTGTGGACATGTCTGTATTTGACGAGTTCGCAACAAAGTATTCAATGTTTGCCAAAATTCTATCATTGTTGTCGGTAATTTGAACAAAGTATGTTCCGCCATGTGTCGTGTCCAGGCGTATGTCTGTACCGGTTGCCAAAATATCAATAGTGGATGTCGATATGACGGTGTCTTGGGTAATCGTTTGGTATTTATAATAATCGTTAAAGTCTTTGACCAGGCTTGTTAAATTTTCACGTCGTATGGTGCGAATGGTCAATCCGTTTACCGATGTGCGTTCGCCATAGGTGTCTAATGCGACAAGGTTGACATTGCGGACATCGTCCCGTAAAACGTAATTCAAATTAGAATTTGCATGATATCCCACCAGGTATTCGGCGTTTGATACACGTGTTGCCAATGTCGTTTGAACACCGGTCCCCGCCGACCCATCAAACCCGGTCACATTAAGTGTCATTAAATATGTGCCGTTGGGAATTTCTTGGTTGAAATTTATGTCCAAGACCGCCGAACCGTTTTCATCGGTTTTAACGTCTGGCAATTCGACAGAAAATGTTTGGGCACGATTTACAGCATTCGCCGATAACCCAGCCCCAGATATGAAATTCGGCGTGAAAGTGTATTCACGATATTCCGGAAACACAAATTCGATGGGTTTAAGCGTTGCATGCGCCGCAATGCGCCGGTTTGTTGCCGGTGTGCCAAACAAGTTGAATAAAGACATCTTGGCAAACATGGACGATGTTGAAATCCATCCGTTTTCAGTTGAACCCAAAATGTCAGCGTTTATTTTTAAATTGTCTGGGGTAAATTCTTGGACCCGGAAATTCATTGTTCCAATCGTGTCTTGGATACGGTTTTTGTTGTTCAATAAAAACACATTGGTTGTATATTCGCCAATTTGCGCACTGTTCGCAATGTTGTATGATAAATCGAACATGCCGTCGGCGGTTGCTGTGAAAATCTCTTCACGCACCGTGCGTCCACGAGAATCAACAATTTCTATTTTAATTGGCACAGAAGACAATTTGGTAAATGTTTTGTTTTTGATGATGCCGGCAATTATCGCAGTTTCCCCAGGGCGATAAATACCACGGTCTGAAAACACAAATGCGTTCATCGGGGTTGTCGATGCCGTGTATGCGCCGTCTATATCAAATTTAGAATATCCAACATGGGTGTCTGCCGAATTATATGGTATAAACGAAACATCGTCATTGTTGCGAACAACGATTGCGACCGGTTCACGTTCGTTATGGTATTCTTCCCATGCAAAATTTGGAACGGCGACAAAGCCGTTGGCATCGGTGCGACCCGCCCAGACAGCATTTCCATTGCGTCCCAAAACAAAAATTTCTGTGTCCCCAGATGGTGCGCCAGTGTCCAATTGTGATACGAATACAGCCGAAGTTCCATCAGCAGCAACTTTACGTATAATGCCCAAATTGGTTAAAAGTATTAAACGGCGATCACTGAATTCGGCGCTGGATTCAGAAGCCCCAGTTTGAATCACAAAAATTCCAGTGTTGTCATTTGTGCCACGGTCCAAATAATCGCCCAAATCTACGGATGCATAATTGGTCTTGTTCAATTTGGTATCTGCAAAAGATATGCGTTTTTGAAACACAGACGCCATATCATAGACGCCGAACGACCAAGACTTGAATTCAATGTTCGGTGCAAATATGTTATATGTCTGGGATATAAGGTGGTTTATTTCATCGTATTTGATTTTGTACAGGTTGACATACGCTGTGTCGGCGCCACCACGTGCCACAATTGTTAATTTTTTGTCGCCCGCCAGTGATAATAATGCCCCAGTCCCAGCAATTTTTACGGTCTTTTCTGGATATGCTATGGGTAATACACGTTCAACACCATTTTTTAATACAAACCCAGAGTTAGATTTTATGTCGTTATGAACACGAACATAAATATAGCGTTCGTCTTCGTCGGAAATGTCATACGCAAATGCGTATTGATACACGCCGATTGGATTAGCAAAGTCTGTACGATTGATGGTAATTTTTTTTGACTTACTTAATACCGACTGATTTATCTCGTCGTTTGTCCATACGTGCGAACCAGAATCTTCGTCTGCATCGGCATATTTCGGCAACAGAAACACATCAATGTTTTTTGCCCAGTTTGTTTTGTCGTTTGCCGGTGCAGTCATGTCTAATAAAATAAGTTGCTGGGGATTTCCATGCGCATCATCCGCAGCCACAGATTTTATTCCCGATATTTTAAAGAAATTATCCACAGATTCGATGATGACACTTGCACTGACTTTCTTTGTTGTGGCGGATGTGTTGGCGGAATTTATACGGTTGATTTTTAACCGCAGTGTATGTGTGTCTTGATCGACGCTGATTGGGTCGGTCGTGATAATTGCAGTGCGATTAAATCGGTCAAAACGGACATTGAATTTGATGCGACGCATCCCAAGCTTTACCGAAACACGATCTGCAAAATCAGTTGTTTCAATTGGATAATTAAAAGACACAATCGCAACACCAACAACGGTGCGTTCGTGTGATGGGTCGGGATATACATTAAAACTGTCGATGGTGGCGGCGATTTTTGGAGTGGTAAAAGATGCAACACGTGTGTCGGGACGAACGTCATCGCTTAACAATTTTTTCCCAATACTGATGGTGTATTTTGTGTCGGGCAACCAATTTGAATCTGGGGCAAATGCGATTGTGTTTGGCCCACGAATTGACCATGTGCCCCGGGTATACGGTGTGATTTTTACATCACGTGCAATGTCGGGGGTTGTCATGTTTATTTTGAAAGCCGGGGCATATTCCCCCGAAATCCAATTATATGACACAGTCATCGTTTCAGGTGCCGTCAATGTGCGATTGTTGTTAACCTCTGGCATATGGGACGAAGTAATAAAACTTGCCGAATTGGAATCAACAAATGACGCCGGGGCAGGCACAGAAACCGCAAGTGCGATTTTTGTTTTATTGCCAATATGACCGAAAAGCAAAAAACCAACGCCCAGCACAACCAGCGCAACAATAGAATATGCGACATACCGCAGCCATTTGCGTGATGATTTTTTTTGTTTTCTTCCTTTCACCGAAACACTCTCCAATGTCTTGGTGTATATGTTAGAAATCAAAAGACAAAAACACAAGTATTTTTGTTATAAATTTTAAAAGGAAAGTTTTGTTTTTGCGAATACATAAAATTCGTCAGTCCCATACGGATTATCAACATAGCCCGCCGTCACAAAGCGCCAATTTGCAGTATATTCAACGGCTGGGATGGATGCCATGTCGATTTTGTAATTGTTATAGACAATGTCGCCCGAACTGGTGCGGCCATTGGCCAGATGCAAATTCATTGTCCCGTTAACGATTGTGTCTGGCATGCCGACCGACAATGACCAATCATTACCACGAACGCCAACATATGCCGATGCAGTATAAATGTTCGAAAACGACGAAATAACAGATTCATTTGATGCCTGGGGGCGAGCAACACCAATCTGGGTGCGGCCGAACAATTCAAAACCACCAAAATTATATGATTTGTTTGTGCCAATGTATGATGTTGTTGTATCTCCGTTTGTTGCCAAAAAGCCAGTTGATGACAACATGTCGTTACGATAAAAACCAAATTCCATATCGCCAAATGCAAACTTTACACGTGCATCGTCGCCACGCAGACGTTCAAATCCCAAACCACGATTTTGTGCAGATATATTTCCGGCAACACTTGTTTCGAAATCACGGCCATATTTATCAAAGAACGCCATTGTTGGATTTGCCGATTTAATGTTGTGTGCAATAGATGCAGACACACGTGCAATTTGTAATGGTTGAACAACGTTGTCATTGATTGCAATTGTTGGGGTGCCGACAGGGCGGGTTGCAGCCTCTAAATCTAACATACCGTGTCCATATATTTCATCAACACCGGTTTCGCCCAAATCGGCGGCGGTATCAAACAGAATTTGTGTGATTGTTGCAGCAGGCAAATAATTCCATGCTTCACGAATTACTGCAATTGCCGCAGATACAACCGGGGTGGCAAATGATGTGCCGGGACGAACGTTGCCATTTTGTTTTTTTATAGTCACTGGGGCTGTGATGCAATAGTTTTGTGTAACCCCACAGGCATTGCTGTAATCAGCCAATGTGCTGGTTTCACTGTCCCAGGCAACAACGTTCACAAAATGTCCGTTTAATTCTGGCATGACGTTTGGCATTGCGGATAACATACCACTTTGTGCACTGTAATTATTGCCCGCAGCCCATACAAATATGGCATCTTTTTGTGTTGCAGCACTGGAAACAGCATCAACAAAATTTTGGCTGGTTAAATTTATCAATTGTTTACGGCTGTGTATGGTGTCTGCACCAATTGATTCCACGTTCCAAGAATTGTTGTATACGTTTGCACCGTTTGTGGCCGCAATAATGTTTCCAATTGGATTATATTTCATAAAATTGTCTTTGTCATAGGCAATTGCATGATGTTCAATTGTGGCATTTGGTGCGATTGGACCACTTAATGCTTCTAGAACATATTCGGCATGTTGCGTTTCTTCTCGGCCTCGTTCATTTATAAATGTTCCTAATTCGGTATCAAATACGGCGATAGTTGTGCCGGCACCGGTATAACCACGAGCAATAGAATATGCTAACTGAATGTCATCATATTCTTTAGCACTTGTATCATATTCGCGGGATGAAATGACAGATTCCAGTTCCGAAACACTTATGTCGTTGCCGACGGCGTGGTGTGAAATCATTGTCGGCATAATTGTGCGAGAATAGTATTGTTGTGCGCTTGCGTCATATGATGAACCACCAGACGAAGAACCGCCAGATGCGCCACCCGCCAATGCGACAATTGTTGCACCTGCGGCAGCTACACTGGCACCAATCATCAAATATGTAGATGTATTTGTGTCGGTTGCTGCATATTGACAGTGTTCCGGATGTTCTTGTTTATACTTTAAATTTGAACAATCGTCGGCCGCCATCACGTTGCCCGATATCAACGTGCTGCAAACAATACTGGTCAAGATTTTATTCAGAAGTTTCAATACTCACCTCTTACACACTATAATTATAGTGCAAAAAAGGTTTTTGTCAAGCGGTGAGCAATCTTTTGTTAAAATTTGACGCTGGCGTGAACACTGGCAGAATTTGACGAAAATTCCGGCCAAACACGGATGTTTTCGTTCGCCGGGCTGACGAACATCCATGTGAACAGGGCAGATACTGCCGCACCAGCCAAAACATCATGAGTATAATGCATGCGGGTATGAACACGTGTAAACCCAGTAAATATCGCCAATCCATACGGAATAAGTGATTGTTTCCAGCCATATCTTTTGTGTATGAACATTGGTGCCGAAAATGCACCAGTTGCATGTCCAGACGGGAAAGATTCATTGTTTAAGCCATTTGGGCGTGTTTCATGGATAATGCGTGTTTTTATGATTTCGGTGGTCAATTGGGCGCCCAACATGCTTTCCAGGTATTGTGCGGTCCCTTCGTAATCTTGTTCCATCATTGTCATTCCCAACGCCCAGCCGTTTGCTAAAAACATCGAAATGTCGCCCAAATCGCCGAGTGAACGACCCGCATAGGCATTATTTCCCAATGCTAAACTACAAAAAACGGCGGAAAACGCCATGGTTTTGATGATTTTACGATGCATGATAATGACTCCGTACATGGCATTAAAACACATAGGAATAAATTCGTCAATTGAATTTAAATTGGCTTTCCAAAATGATGAGCGCTTCAGTAAGAAAATGCTTGATTTTGTGGAATTTTTATTTTAATATGGCGGCACGCATCTAGGTGCGAAGAACACAACCATTGGGAATGTTTCTGTCCGGAAAATCCGGTTTTATATGTCCCTGATGGCGAGGATAACAACAGAAAACAAAGGATATATCATGGCATTGCCAGTATTTACTATGAAACAGCTGATGGAAGCCGGCGTTCATTTTGGACACCACACTCGTCGCTGGAATCCGTTGATGACACCGTATGTTTATGGGGTCAAAGATAAAATTCATATCATCAATTTGAATAAAACTGCACCGTTGTTGCATCGTGCTTTGGTTGCATTGGAAGCAATCAGTGCCGCTGGTGGTAAAGTTTTGTTCGTCGCAACCAAGCACCAAGCAAAAGACATCGTCAAAGATGCTGCGGAACGTTGCGGACAATTTTATGTGAACAATCGTTGGTTGGGCGGTATGTTGACCAACTGGACAACTGTTTCACAAAGCATCCGTCGTTTAAAAAAGATGGAAGCCGACATTGAAAACGCTGAAAAATTGGGCCTGACCAAGAAAGAAGTTGGCGTTATGACCAAAGAAGTTGCCAAATTACGTGAAGTGTTTGGTGGTATTTTGGAAATGCATGGCACGCCCCAGGCGATGATTGTTATTGATGTGCCACGTGAACTGAATGCGGTTCGTGAAGCAAAAACGTTGGACATCCCAACAATCGCAATTTGCGATACAAACGCAAATCCAGAAATGGTTGATTACCCAGTTCCGGGTAATGATGACGCCGCACGTGCATGCCAGTTGTATTGCGATTTGTTCGTAGATGCAATTTTGTCTGGTATTGAAAAACGTTTGGGTGGCGCAGCAGCCAAAAAAGGTGATGTAGAAGAAAATTCTGAAGCTGATGATTTCGAAGCGGACGCCAAAGATGCCGAAGCCAAACAAAAAACAAAAACCATGGTTGCACGTGAAACACGCCGCAGCAAATTGGCAGACAAGGCCGAAAAAGCCGATAAATAAAGGAATACGGGAGATAAAAATGGCAGAAGTTACAGCAAAATTAATTCAAGAACTGCGTGAAAAAACATCCGCAGGTATGATGGATTGCAAAAAAGCATTAATTGAAACAAACGGCGATATCGAAGCTGCAGCCGATTGGTTGCGCCAAAAAGGTATTGTCAAAGCCGCATCCAAGGCCAGCCGTGTTGCTGCATCGGGTTTGGTGACGGTTGTAAAATGCAACGATATGGGTTGTGTGGTCGAAGTTAATGCCGAAACAGACTTTGTTGCAAAGAACGACAAGTTCCAAAAGTTGGTTGCCGATGTCGCATCCAAAGCATTGGAATTGGCCGGGGACTTTGATGCAACAATGGCTGCGGTCAAAGATGACATTGCCGCAACAATTGCAACAATTGGTGAAAATATGAATTTGCGCCGTATCGCAAAAGTTAACGGTGAACACATCTATTCATATATTCATAATGCACTGGTTCCAGGTATGGGTCAAATCGGTGTTGTGGTTGCAATCAATGGTGGCAACGAACACATTGATGAAATTGGTCCAAAAATCGCCATGCACATCGCTGCAAACAAGCCAGAATTCATGACAATTGCTGATGTTAACCCAGCAGCCGTTGAACGTGAAAAGAAAGTCTTTATCGAATCTGGCGCAACCGCTGGGAAACCAGAAGCCGTTGTCGAAAAGATGGTCGCTGGTCGTATCAACAAATGGTATGCGGAATCTGTATTAGAAGAACAACCATTTGTTATGGATCCATCCAAGACAGTTAAACAAGTTATCAGTGAAGCCGATGGTAAATTGGCTGGGTTCGCTTATTTCGTGCTGGGTGAAGGTATCGAAAAACGCGAAGATAACTTGGCAGACGAAGTTGCAAAAATGTTGCAATAATTTATCGTGATGTCGAAAATAAAAGTCGGGCGTTTTTCGCCCGATTTTTTAATTGTGTGGTTGAAACTGATGAAAAAAATTGCTATGATTTCGACATAAAGGTGCGAAGAAATGAAAAAATATACGATTACAGGAACGGGGATTGGTAATGGACCGAATATGACGGTGTTTGTTGGAAACGATAAATTTTTCAACATTCCAAAGCCGACAAATGGGTATTTGATTCCGGGCGATACAATTAATGTTATATATGATGGTGTTCTTGGTAATATGACAATGGCGTGTATTTACAAGGATCGTGTTCATATGGGGGCGTTCGCACCATGTGAATCAATGGGCGGCAAATACTATGTCAGTATGATGCACTGGTATGACAGGTTGTTTTTCAATATGGCTGCACGTAAAAAAATAATCGCAAGTGGCGAAAAGCCGGGTGGCAGTGCGTGGCGTAATGCTGAAATTCTTGCGGGGATTAACGCAAGAAACAGGGTGAAATAAAAAGGATCACAACAAATGCAACATGCTTTGTCAAAAGATTGGCAAAAAGTTTGTGGCGATATGCGGGTCGCTTTTGGAATAAAACAACCCAATTCGTCGGTGCCGGTCGATACAATAACAGCAACATTACAAGGTATCAAAACGATAAACGTATTTGGTGCCAGAATAAAACATAGGTGATAATATGCAAAACGAATTGCTTCATGAATTGGAAATGCGTGGTTTTATTAACCAGGCGTCAAATATGGATGCGTTGAACGATGCGTTGAACAATGGTAAAATCTGTGCATATTTGGGTGCCGACCCGACGGCTGATTCATTACATGTTGGACATTTGGTGCCGGTTATGATGATGCGCTGGTTCCAAAAATATGGACACAAACCAATCATGTTGGTGGGTGGCGCAACGGGACGCATTGGTGACCCGTCTGGACGTGATTCTGGGCGTCCAATGATGACAGAAGAAACGTTGGCAAAAAATGTTGCAGGATTGAAAAAATCTTTTTCTAAATTCTTGAAATTTGGTGATGGAAAAAATGATGCGATTATGGTGGATAACTATGATTGGATGAAGAATTACAGCCATCTGGATTTCTTGGCGCAATATGGAACTGATTTTACCGTGCCGCATATGTTAAGCATGGAAAGTGTAAAACGTCGTCTGGACAATGGTATGACTTTCTTGGAATTTAATTACATGACGTTCCAGGCGGTCGACTTTTTAACCCTTTACAAAGAACATAATTGCATTTTGCAATTGTGTGGGGCGGACCAATGGGGCAATGCCGTTATGGGAATTGAACTGGTTCGTAAAAAATTGGGCAAAGAAGTATTCGTTTTATCAACATCGTTAATTACCGATGCAAATGGAAATAAAATTGGTAAATCTGCGGGTAATGCGGTCTGGGTGAACGAAGATAAATTGTCTGCATATGATTATTACCAGTATTTCCGTAATACACCCGATGATTTAGTGGATAAGTTCTTGAAAATCTTTACGGAAATTCCGCTTGATGAAATCGCCAAGATGTCAAAGTGCCAAGGTGCCGAGTTAAACGACGTAAAGAAAAAATTAGCATTTGCAGCAACAGAAATTGCACACGGACATGATGCAGCAGTTGCGGCAGAAAATGCGGCGGCAGCATTGTTCGGTGGTGGTGGCGATATGTCAAATGTGCCAACGGTTGAAATTGATGCAAAATCACCGATGGGGATACTGGATTTTCTTTGCAGTGCGGGATTATTTGAATCTAAATCTGATGCTCGTCGCAATGTAGAACAGGGTGGTATTCAAATCGATGGTCAAAAAATTACCGACCCAAAAACGATGATCGCACCGGCTGATGAAATCATGGTGCAAAAAGGTAAAAAGGTTTTCTTGCGTGTGATTTGTAAATAATGAAACGGATAATCGCATTATTTATAATAGTGTTGTCTGGGGTCCAAATTGCGCATGGTGCAAATGATTTGGCCCAGATTAAATCTCAAATCCAACAGGCCGAAAAACAAAGCAAGGAATTATCGGTCCAGGTGGCGTCGTCTGAACGAGATATTGCAAAGACAAAAAAACAATTGGTCAAAGCCGCCGACCAGGTAAGTTCTTTGGAATCGCAACGTGCAGAAATCGCAAAGAAAATTGCGGAACTGGATATGCGTATCGATTCAATATCCCGTGAAATCGAAAAAAATCGTGGACGCATTTCCGAAGCGGCGGCATCGATATTGTTTGTTGCCAAAAACCCAAGTTTTGATGCCGAAAATATGCACGATTTCGTTTTGACTTCGTCAATATTAACGGGGGCGGCGGATAATTTTGCTGAAAATATAGAAACGGCAAATAAACAGGTTGCCGAATTGGAACGTGTGCGTAATGCCAGGGCAAATGAAAAAGAAAAACTTGATCGCACTGCAAAAAAATATGTGTCCCAGCGTAATGAATTGGATAAATTATTGCGGACCCGGTCGGCACAAAATGAACAATTAAAAACCAAACAAGCCGACGTCCAGAAAAAACTGCGTGATTTGTCGGCACGTGCAAAAAGCATTTCGGAATTGTCGGCGGGTGTCGGGTCTTCTGAGATGTCTGCAGATGCACGGTTTTCGCGTCGTAAATTAAATTTGCCGGTGCGTGGGCGGGTTGTTGTGCGTTATGGCGAAAAGACGGCTTTGGGGTTGAAGTCGGATGGTTGGCGTATTCGCACACGTGGCGATGCTTTGGTCATGGCCCCAGCAGACGGAATTGTAAAGTTTGCGGACAGTTTTCGTGGATTTGGACGTGTTGTAATTATGTCGCATAAAAATGGATACAACACGGTTATGACAAACCTTGGTGCAATTGATGTGTTGCCCGAGCAAGAGGTTTTGGCAGGCGAACCTGTGGGTCGTATGAGTGCGGACAAACAAGAAATGTATTTGGAAGTTCGGCGTGGTAATCAATCGGTTGATCCAGCACGTTTGTTCCGTGATGACGATTGATTTTTTATATGATTTTTGATTTGCGTAAAACAGCAATAATTTGTTTTTGTGTGCGCAAAAGACATTTCAACATATATTCATTATATTCTGTTTTGTGTTCTTCGTTGCGTGCAAGATATGCGTCCAAATATCCATTGCGGTCTGTTTTTGCATTGAACACGACTGGGGAATATCCGTGTTGGACCAATGCAAGATTCATAACACCACGTGCAGTGCGTTTGTTGAAATCTTCAAATGGTTGCAATTCAATCAGGTGATAATGCAATTCAAAAACTTTGTCCAAAATAGAGCTTTTGTCGGCATTAAATCTGTAAATCAAATCTTCGATGTGAACACGTTTATTGATTTCAGAAATGATACCGCCACGTTCGCCAAGTATAGTTTGGTTGGATAAAATTTTGTGTATTTCGCAGATTTGGTCCAGTGTCAAAGAATACTTTTGTTTCGAATTGGCAAACGAGCAGATATAGTCATATAAGTTTTCAGAGTTTCTTATGTAAGTATAATCAATGTATTCATTTGTTTTCTTGGTGTCTGGGGCATGAAATAGTGTTAATGGCTCTGTATAAGACATTTCGTGTCGTAACCAATTCAAATTATTCATGCGCTTGGTACTGTCAAAGCCAGCCATCATTTCATTCAAGACGGCACAATTATAACGAATTTGCGATTTTAATAATTTTGTCTGCTTCATATTTTTGATTATAGACAATGTGTGTTATTTGTCAAACGCTTTGTAAAAAATAAATTGCGATATGAAATGTTTTGGTGTAATCTGGGATTCAAGATTTACCAAGGGA
>JAFZXC010000026.1 GCA_017616975.1 Alphaproteobacteria bacterium | reverse complement strand
GGTGACGTATGAAGATTTTTCGAAAAGTTCGTGAATTAAACGGCAAAAGAACTGTTTATTTAATGGGAATGCGTATTTTTACATACACAAAAAAACCTAAAATCCCAGATTTCACACACGAAATCAAAAAATATATGTCCGTCACAAAATGCTCGAATTTGCGTAATTTAGTTTTGGGATCTTCACATGGTCGTGATGGTTTTATACCTGGCAATTATGATTTCAACTTGTCGGGAACATCACTTGATTTATGGCGAATATGGAATTTGTATAAATATGTTGTCAAACACAATGGCAAAAACATTAAACGTGTCATTGTTTTTTATTCGGTATTCCATCCTGGTTTACAACTGGAAAGAACACAAGAATGGACAAAATGTATTCCATACAAAAAACTTTATGATATCGACTATGCGTTTCCATTACCTGTGGACGATACTTTTATGTTAAACGCATTAGATGACCAAATTAAGAAATTTACATATCAACCCGGGTTTCGTGGTAAATCGTCATATGGTGCCAACCATAATTCGCCGGTCGCCGACCTTGTTGAAAAGCATCTTAAAAACACCATGCGGAACAATAATCAAATTCAATATCTGGAAAACATTGCGAAACTGGCACGTGAAAAGCATCACAAAATGTATGTTGTGTTGCCACCATATCGGTCTGATTACTTGAAATTATTGCCAGATGATAAAACAGTATTTCACGAATTGTTTGAATTTTTAACCCGGACCCCAGATGTGACATTATTAAACTTTGAACACGATCAAGATTTTCAAGATGATGATTTTGATTCACCCGATCATTGTAATGAAAACGGTGGTAAAAAATTAACGACAAAAATACGCACCGCAATTCGTAAAAAGATTATTTAAATTTGTCTGCCAATTCGGCAATAGCAATCGCATACCAATTCGAACTGTTCCATTTTTTGATACGGTAAAAGTTTGGATATGTTAAATATGCGGTTATCACAGGCATCGGTGCAACATCGGCATCTGGGGAAACGCTTTCATTTGCATCACTGCGAATTTTTTCAATTGTTGCGACATCGCCCACCAACCCAGCCACCATATCGTTTGTTGGAATTGGGGTGCCGTCCGGATTCACAACACCCATTGCCGACCATTCACTTAACGGCTTTTTTACATCGCCTTTTAATAACGACAAATCAAAGTCTGCGGGCAAAACCACTTGCCGAACAATGCGTTCATTTGCGTTCCACCCAAGTTTATTCAGGTAATTTCCCGCACTGAACATAGCATCACCGACACTGCCGATAATATCAACCCGACCATCGCCATTACCATCGACCCCATATTGCGCCAGTGTTGTCGGTATGAATTGGAAATGCCCCATTGCACCCGCCCAACTGCCATGGATATTATTTATATCCAGATGATTTTTATCTGCAATTTTCATCAAAGCCAGCAACTGATTTGTAAAAAATGTCTCGCGGCGACCATCATACATCAATGTTAAAAAGGCATTTGTTAATTTGTGCCGAGATTTAATTTCACCATAGTTCGATTCCATGCCCCAAAACGCTAAAATTACATGTCTTGGTACACCGAACGTACGTTCCACACGTGATAACATTGTTGGATATGTTCCACGCATTTTTTTGCCCTTGTCGATACGTTTTTGGCTTACGGTGCGTTCCAGGTATTGGTCCAACGTTAATTTGAATTCCGACTGATTTTTATCGCTTTTAACGATTGCAGGAACGAATACTGGATTGCGAAGCGTTGCATCGATTGTTTCTTGGGAAATTTGTTCGGCGCTGGCACGTGTGCGCACACCATTTAAAATCGATTCCCAACGTGCCATGTCAAAACGACAGTCATCTGCAAAAGATGCAAACGGCACAAAACATGCCAACGCAAACAACGTGCGAAAAGCGTATTTAAAACCCATGGGAATCCCCCGTATTAAAATGCGTATTTAACACCGACATGCAGACCAAATGATTGCCATACGGCCTCTTTCAGTGATTCCGTTATCTTTTCAGTATGTGCGGCAATCGTTTCATAAATTGGGTTGCCGTTGCCATCAAGTACATATTGCCCATTTTCATCAATCAGGTATCCACCACTGGTTGCGATATACAATTCGCCACCAATTTTACCGACATGGAAATAATTCGTGTCAACCTTTAATGCCAGTTGCAGACGACTTGATAATTTCAACACATACTCCATTTCTGCGGCATATGAATATGCACCATTATCGCCTTCGTCCAAGAAACTTGGGTGCTGTTGCCAATCGTCACGATTTGGCCAAATACCTTCGGCGGAATACTTTGGTATACCGAACTGGAAATAGAAACGCAATTTATCTGACAGCGTCATCTGTTTTTCGATTTCCAAAGCGATATAGAACCCAGACCACGTTGTATTGTAAATGTGTGTTGTTCCATCAACTTTAATCGGGCCATCGCCACCAATAATGACACACTCACCACTGGACACGCCCCATGGCACAGTTCCCATCACAGCATTGTATTCCGTAAGGTCAAAATTATTTCCCAACGATGCATACGACGTTGATGAATTAACCAATTTGATATCTTCTGGGGACATACAAACCTGGTACAATGTATCTGGGACACTTGCACCGACCGGATATGTATAATAATTGCCTTCTTCGTCACCAAATACATAATCGCCACTGGTTGCCATCAAAGGCAGATAAATTCCTGGATTTGGATACAGATGGTTTGACATTTTCAAGTTGTGCTTGAAAATTTCATATCCAATTGATGGTGATATTTTCCATCCCCACAAATCCCAAATATGACGTGCACCAAAACCCAAACGCAGATGTTCTGTGCGTCCCGATTGGTCACCCATTGAAATTGTAAATATACCGTATTCTTCGTCCGACCAATCATATGGTTCCAAGTCATAATCCATGGACAATCCCGCAGACGCCATATCGCCATATGTATAATCAGCATAAGCAAACAAATCAAAATCACGCAGTGTAAAATTATGCTGGGCCCCGATATTAATTTCATTGAAAATCATATCATCCCATTCCAGAACCGAATTAACGCCCGTCCGGAATTGAAAATCTGCGAAACGTCTTGAATACCCGGCGTGCACGGTTGTCGCAGGCTCACTTTCTGTGGGGACGGCAATACCGTTTGTTGTCATGGTGCTGGCGGTAGAATAATAGGCATAATCTTCGATTGTTGGCACATTAACACGTGGCACCTGGTAAGAATAAGAATTTGTCCCGACAATCTGTTTTTGTCCCGATTGTCCGACATATTGGGAATAGCCCATATTGCTATACGTGCCATATGCGGCACGATTTGCAGATGTATTTTGTGGTGCCTGGTAATAATATGGCACACCCTCATTTGCCGCAAACGCTGCAAATGGCGCCAAAACAGCCGCTAAAAATGCGATTTTGTGTGTCCTCATCCTACCTTATTACATTTTATTATATCATAAAAACAGACCTTAAAAAAGCGTTTTCATTTATTACTTGCACCAAAAGTCAATCGGGGTAAAATACCCACACGATGACAATTCCACACAACATCTATATTCATGTTCCTTTTTGCATGTCGAAATGCAATTATTGTGCGTTTTACAGTCATGCTTGTGCATCACCAGATTGGGATAAATACACCAATGACATTATCGCCGAAATTGACTTTTGGGCGAACACATTGGGTCACATTTCGGTTCCAACCGTGTTTTTTGGTGGTGGAACACCATCGCTTTTGCCAACAAAAAACTTTGCCCAAATAATAGAAAGATTGCGCGCACGTTTTGATATTGATGCAAATGCTGAAATTACACTCGAAGCAAATCCGGGAACGCTTGATGCCGCAAAATTAACAGAATTTATCAAAATCGGGACAAATCGTATTTCTGTTGGGGTTCAATCGTTTGACGACGACGAATTAAAGTTTCTTGGGCGACGCCACGATGCCAGAACGGCAAGACAATTCATCGATGCCGCACTATCACAAAAAATTCGTGTTTCCGCAGATTTCATATACGGTCTGCCACATCATAATACCAAGACGGTTGAAAAACTTTGCAGACAAATAAATGACATTGGAATTTCGCATTGTTCCATGTATGAATTAACGATTGAACCATCAACCCCGTTCGGCAAAATGAATTTACAAATGCCGACAAACGATGACATGGCAGATATGTATCAAACGATACAAAACACACTAAATCTGTCCCGATACGAAGTTTCAAATTATGCGACACCGGGCAACGAATGCCAACACAATCAAAACGTTTGGGACGGTGGTGCATATATCGGCATTGGACCATCGGCCGCAGGACGCATATTTATGAACGACACATGGTATGAACAAATCGGGAACGGCGCCAAATTTGAAAAAATAGACAACCGTACCCGTGCAATAGAAAAAGTCATAACCAGCATGCGTACTGTGCGTGGTGTATTGCTTGCAAAAGATGTTCAAAGTGTGCTAAACATGGAATATGCGAACGAACATCCCGAACTGGTCAAGATTACTGGGGACCGAATGTGTACGACCGATAATGGAATGATTGTTTTGGATGATTTGTTGGTAAATTTGATTAACTAGGAACGATATGGAACACAGACTATTAAATTTTTTTGGCATTGTCACCGTTTTCATTGCGGTCACATGTGCAATATGTATATCAAAGGGGAAAGATATGGATGCTGGGATAAAAATTGAAAACATGGATTTATCGGTCAAACCGGGCGATAACTTTTACGACTATGCGACACGTGGTTGGGCGATAAAAAATCCAATACCGGCCGATTATACACGCTATGGTTCATTTGATGAATTGCGTAATACAAATCTGGAACGGGTTCGTGAAATTGCAGAAAATGACAACGGCAAAATTGGCACACTTTATGATATCGCAATGAACGCCGAAAAGTTGAACGCCGAAAAAACCGCACCATTGGCACCATACTTTGCTGAAATAGATGCATTAAAGTCGCCAGATGATTTACCAAAATACCTTGGGCGTATGCACACATTTGCATCGGCTTTTTGGGGTGACGGCGTATCATTAGACGAAATGGACAGCGACCATTATATTTATAACATCGGCCAAGGTGGCATTGGTCTTGCCCGTGATTACTATTTTGATACCGACAAAAAATCGGTCCAAGTCCGCCAAGAATATAAAAAATTTATTGCCAAACAGATGAAAAATTTTGGCATTGCAGTTGATTCGGAAAAATTATATACACTGGAAAGACGCATGGCAGAATCATTTTATCCAAAAGAAAAATTGCGTGATCCACGTGCAAACTATCACAAAATGTCGATTGATGATGTTCGCAAAAATTTTCCCGGATTTGATTGGGATACATATCTTGAATCACGTGGTGCAACAGCGGCCAAGGTTATTAATATAAACCAACCCGAAGCAATCAGTGAATCTATTGCAATCATGCACGACACCGATTTTGATTTAGTAAAAACATATTTGAAATATCGAATTGTATCATCGGCCAGTGGATTGCTTGACGATACGACATATGATATATCGTTTGATTTTTATAATCGCTTTTTGGCGGGACAAATCGAACCAAAGCCACGTTGGAAACGTGCGGTTGCGATGCTTGATGGATCACTGGGCGAAGAAATCGGTCATCTGTATGTGAAAAAGTATTTTTCAGCCGCCGCAAAATCACGTATGGAAAAATTGGTTAAAAATCTGCAACGTGCATTGGGCATGCGTATTGAAAACCTTGCATGGATGGGCGATGACACGAAAAAACAGGCATTAAAAAAATTATCAACATTTAATGCAAAAATAGGATACCCAGAAAAATGGCGTGATTATTCGAAATTGAAAATCGATGAAAATGCGTCATTGTGGGAAAACATGATGAACGTATCGAAATTCGAAGACGAATTCTGGTTGAAAAAAATAGGCACTGAAAAAGACCCGACTATTTGGTACATGAACGCACACGAAGTTAACGCATATTACGACCCATCAACGAACGAAGTCTGTTTTCCGGCGGGGATTTTGCAATATCCGTTCTTTGACATGGATGCCGACGATGCGTTTAACTATGGCGCCATCGGCAGTGTTATTGGGCATGAAATGACACATGGTTTTGACGATTCTGGACGTCAATTTGATGCCGAAGGCAATTTGCGTGATTGGTGGAGTGCCGCTGATGCCGAAGCATTTGTAAAACGTGCAAGTGTTTTACGCAAATTCTTTGATAACATTGAAATTGCGCCGGGCATTCATGCAAATGGGGAATTTACATTGGGCGAAAACCTGGCGGATTATGGTGGCGTTACGGTATCTTACACGGCATATAAAAACTTTGGCACACCATCAAACACAGCACTTGATTTGACCCCAGACATGCGTTTCTTTATTGCATACGCTGGGGTATGGGCGGGCAACATCCGTGAAGACGAAAAACTTCGTTTGACCAAGGTTGATGAACATTCGCTGGCACGCAATCGTGTTAACGGCATTTTGCCCCAGATTGATGCTTGGTACGATGCATACAACATAACCCAAAGCGATAAAATGTATTTATCCCCAGATAAACGTGTAAAAATCTGGTAATAATGAAAAAATAGAACCGCCGACGATTACTCGCCGGCGGCGCTCCCTTCCTTTCCGTAACCGGAAAACTTTATTTTGCCCGAAAACCAACGCACATGTGCGCCGGGCAATTATGCGGCCATTGCGACCCCGGATTCACCCGAAACATCGCCCGCATCTAATAACTTTTTCGCTTCGGCAAATACCATTGATTTCACACGTAATGCCAAATCTTTTGTTTCCAAACTCTCCGCAGCGACATCGAAATTATCGGTGCGAATTTGCAGTGAAACATATGCACCAACCAACGATGGTCGTGCCAAATCTTCGATTGATCGTGGCGAATTGTTTTTACCGATATGCAATTCGTCAGCCAGAGAAATAATCTGGCGATCGTTATTCACCCAAACAGTCGTCGTCAAGACTTTGTTCAGGGCGATCATAATGTCTTTTATATTTTTTGTTGCCATGTGCGTCCCTCCATGTGTTTTTTACAAGTAAAATTAATCTTGGTTTGTATTTACACGATGTATTTACAAATTACAAAATCAATTTTCCCCGTCATTTTTGTTTTTTGCAGAATTCCGGCTTGTTGGCGGTTTTCTGGGCTTTTTGAAGTTTCCTTCCTTGTCTATACATCAATCATAGAACAAAAACGAATCGCTCGTCAAGAGAAAAAATTAATTATTTTAATTTTATTTAAAATTATTTGTTTTTTACCATTGAAACCATAAAATCCCATAAAATAATTATAATTTGTCATTGACAACCAAAAATACGTGTGCTAGGTTGAAATCATGGTACGATAAGATGCCGGACCAAAACCCATTCAGGAAGATTGAAAAATGTCATTGTTTCTCTCATCTTATGAAAATCGTTTGGATACCAAGGGGCGCATTTCTGTGCCGGCATCTTTTCGCGCCGCTATTGCAACAGATACATTTGCGGGTGTTGTTTTATACCGTTCTTTTACAAATAAATGCATCGAAGGGTTATCTATGGGTCGTATGGAACAATTGGCATCTGCGACCGATAAAATGGGTGTTTTTGACGGCAAATTAGACGATTTATCGGCAATGCTGTTTGCGGATGCCCGTCCATTAACATTTGATGTCACGGGCCGAATTGTTATTCCGGCCGATTTATTGGCACATGCGGGTATAACAGACCGTGCGGTATTTGTGGGGCGTGGTCTTTCATTTCAAATCTGGAATCCGGACGAATTTGCCAAAATGCAAAATGGCGCACTTTCACGCCTGCGCACATCACGACCCGATTTAGTGGTCGGCGACTAGCAATATACACCATTATTATTGCAAGCCTGCGAAGCAATCTTGTGCTTTTTGTCATTGCGAGCCTGCGAAGCAATCCAGTAAATATGTTCACGCACCTTGTGCGTGTGCTTTATTATCACTGGATTGCCACGGTCGCTATACTCCCTCGCAATGACAACATCTACAACCCCGCCCTGGCGGGCACCCCTTCAATTAATAAAGGGGATTTTTATTCTCTGGAATCATACCATAAATCCCATTTGCTAAGGGATGGATGCAAAACAGACGGGATAGTTTTTCATTACATACACAAGCCTCTTTGTCATTGCGAGCACAGCGAAGCAATCCAGTCATTACGGATTCTATGTTCCCTTGCGATAACAAAAAAAAAACACCGCCCAATCGGGCGGTGATTATTGTTAAATGGATTAACCCTACCCAGCAACACACGCATTTGTGCCTGGATTCCACACTTTTTCTTCTTCACATGCCGCAACACATGCACTGGTACTGCTGTTCCAGTTAGGTAATGCATCACCGCATTTACATGTCTTGCCGGCGGTATCTTCGACTAAGCCCTTTGCAGAATCACATGTACATGCAGTATTATCCCTATTCAATGCACCATGACTTGCCGTACAAGCTGTTTGTTCCTCTTCGGTTAACGTCGTGACTTCTGGTTCATCTTCTTCATCCGTTTTATCTGTGCTATATGTCGTACCGATACCCAAATTCAACCATTTGTAAACATTTTCCAAATTCTGGGTTGTAATCTGGTCATCAGCCTTGTCTAAGCCCAATGTCACCGAACGACATGTATTGATTACTGGCAAACATGCCGCAATCGCCATATCCGAATAGTTATTGTCGGTCGATGCACCAAAACCATAATTATTCTGGCTTAAACATGCACGCACGTCAGACAAACAGCTTGTTGCATATTTAGACAATATCTCGTCTTGGCTGTTTTTAATCTGGCGGAACGCACGTTCCAAATAATTCTTGACCACGCTGTTAGCAACATTGTATTTACCCTCCGCATTGTATGTATAGTCTTGACATTTATTCAAGACCGATATACACATACCCAAATTACGATTTGGCGACTGATTTTCATGATAGCCTAACTTGTTCATAAGGTATACGATCATCTTGTCGGACCCAGAAACACCCAAGTTGGTGTCAACCAAGTTGTTGCTGATATATTGTGTCATGTTCAAACCGTTTGTAGCCGGCGCCCAAATGTTGCCGCCATTGGTATCATCCCAAGTTTTATACAAACCACCCGAACTTGTTGTGGATTCGCTGCTTTCCCAGTTTCCACCAGATTGTCCCGGCATTGAACCAACAACAACCTTGCCGTCGACGATGAATTTGCCCGTCGGGTCAAGACACCCTTCGTAATCGGTACCGCATACATATTCGTCTTGCATACATGAATCCAACGCACTGATACATCCACGCAAGTCATATTGATTCTTTTGTTGTGCGACCATCAAACGAGCCTTTTGCAAAACGGTCTTGGCATTACGCACTGTTGCGGCCATTTGAGTATTTGAATCAGACAAATTGCGTTCATAAACGATACACTGTTTATCGATTTCAACATCATATGAATTTACAACGACACCCGCATCAACGCCTTGGGCGGTGCATTGTGACAACACCGCGGACTTACAACGTGCAGCCGCCGTTTTATACAGTGCTTCACCACGTTGATTGCTGACCGATGATGTATTTGATGATGTTGTCCCGAACAATCCCGACAAATCAAAGCCGGTACTGTCGATATTGAAACTTAACAGATTAGACAAATCTAAACTTATTCCAGCAGTATCACCAATTGCACTGGCCGAACCGGACTTAACACCAACAATCATATTTTTGATACGATCCAAGTCATTTTTCAGCTTTGTGCTGTCCGAAGTATTTTGCATTGCAGATTCTGCTTCGGTTTGGGTGAACAATGTTGTAATTTCTTCACTTGTCAAGCCGATATATTGGATACGTTGTGCAACATCTTGCAATTCTTCGGTTGCAGCACGCAACGCTTCTTCGGTTTTTTCATAATTCTTGACATTCTTACTGCAAGAACAACGACCCTGGTTATCGTCCAAGACATTACAGAAGTTATCCATACATGCCGTGTATTGTGCCTTGCAATAATCGGTCAATTCCATCAAGGAATCCATTGTTTCGGTTGCTTCCTTGATTGTTTCAGCCGTTGTTGTCGTTGTGTTTGTGACCGATACCGACCCAACAGATGGGGCACGATATGCAGCCGCTGCACGAACACCGACACGTTGTTGTACACCCGAATCGACATATTTCTGGGTTGTATCTGTGACTACTGGGGTTGTTCCACTAACCGTTTTAACAACGCTTGCACGTGCCGAATTAGCCGTTCCAGCACTGCGTGCGACCGTTGCACGAGATGTTGTTCCACGGGCCGTCACCGCATTTGTGGCACCACGAGATGCGACAACACGTGAATTTTGAACACGATTACCGGTTGTGGTACTTGACGGTGTTGCACGTGATGCATTTCGTGTTGCACCTGCACGTGCGGTCGGTCGAGCTTGGATAACTGGTGCAGAAATTGCACTTTTTTCTGTGGCAATTTCGTCAGCAACCACATCACCATCATCGATGATTTCAGTATCTGCGTATTCGGTTACGGCGTCATAGTAAAACGGCGCAACCTCAGCAAATGCGGGCAATGCCAGCAATCCACCCAATACAACAACAAGTCTTTTCATAGTGTTTTCCCTTCCTGCTATTATGTTTCATTGTATCATATATGCCGTATGCAAACAAGAAAAAAAATAAAAAATAAAAAACGCTTTTTGTTTCCCCCTAAGAACCTTTTCCCTTTTTGCGAAAACCGATAGTGAAAAGCCTTGTGTTATGGTTTAATACTGATATAATCCCATGCACAAAGGAAAACTGGTGTTATTATCAACAAAACTTTCGTGGTGTCTGCTTGCACTGCCACTGGTTGGCTGTACAACCGTGCCAACCGATACACACGATAACAGACTTACCCAATACACACCAAAAATCACGCCTGACGATTTTGACTATGACCCGATGGAAACACCCATTGCAAAGTGCTATGCCGCACAACTGCTCCAGTCCCCCGATATCAGTGGTGCAACATTAATCGACGATGGGATATCCGCATTTGTTGTTCGGGCGGCATTTGCACGTATGGCAACCAAGACTATCGATTTACAAACATATATATATAGCAATGATTTGACGTCCAAGGTTTTGATTGGCGAATTAAAAAGTGCCGCTGACCGTGGGGTCAAGGTTCGCATATTGCTTGATGACTATGGTACCAAATCGGACGTGGCGGACGTAATGCTGTTGAACCAGCACCCCAATATCGAAGTCAAAGTCTTTAATACTGTTCGCAATCGATCACGTTTTCTGTTTTTGCCGCAATTATTTATGGACTTTAACCGTCTTAACTCTCGCATGCACAATAAATTGTTCATCGTAGACAACGTGGCATACATCACCGGCGGCCGCAATATCGGCAGTAATTATTTCTATCCGGAAACATCTGCGAACTTTTCAGACACCGACGTTCTGTTTATTGGCGCAATGACAAAATATGCGACAAAATCTTTTGATGAATACTGGAATCATAAACTGTCTATTCCTGCATCTGTGTTTCCACGTGCCAAAACAAAACGTGCCATGCAAAAACTGGAACAGAAGTTTGACGAAATCCAAAACAATGGTGCGGTCGAAGCACGCCTTTATAACACGGTAATATCATTGGCCCAGCGTGAATTTAAACAGCACAAGTTTGATTTCAGTTGGGGTCACGGAACATTTCTTGCCGATCCACCATCCAAAGTAGAAATGTCTATGCGTGAAAAAGAGACATATCGGGGTGAAATTATCAAGAAATTGCAAGAACTGTGGTCACAGACAAATAATTCCGTATATTTGTCGGCGGCATACTTTGTGCCGGGCATGGGTGGTTTGGAACATATACGGCGTGAAGAAAATTCCGGTGTCCATGTAACGATTGTCACAAATTCATTGTCATCTACGAATTCTGCATCGGTCTACGCCAAATGGGAAAAGTATCGTAAAAAATTGATTAAGTCTGGCGCAGATGTATATGAATTTATGTTATCAGCAGAAAATTTGCGGGCAAAGAAACATGGGCGTGCACGCCAAGCACGTGGTTTTTCCGTTCTGCACAGCAAATCAATTGTGTTTGATGATAAAATTTCATGGATTGGAAGTTTTAATCTGGACCCACGCAGTGCATATTACAACACTGAAAACGTTGCGATATTTGAAAGTCCTGAATTTGCCGCAAAACTACGAGACATGATTATCGACGACACAAAAACATCATGGCACGTGACGGTAGATGGTGATGATATCAAATGGTACGGAATGCGTCGCACAGATACTCAACCACGGACGTATTATCACAGTCCCGACACAACTATATTCCGCAGAATATGGAAAAATGTTTGTAAATTAATGCCCGAAAAGTTCGTTTAATGGTGCACCATTATGTGCAATACGGTGCTTATAATAAACAAAACCGTAATCACAGCCAAAATAACCTTGGACGTATGATGCGAATGATCGCCATGACAATGATCGCATTCACATCTGCATTCACGTACAACTAAGACCCACGATAAAACTAACATTGCCGCAGAAAAAGCAAACAACCAAGGCTCCGCCCATTCCGGCATAATTTTAGAATGTGCAAAATCTGGTGCGACCAGACCGATTATCGACAGCACTATTGGCAAAACACAACAAAACAAATGTGGTAAAATCGATGCGATTATTCCAATTTTAACGGCCTTCTTTGACATATTAACACCTTTTTGTTTTTTCCGTGGCATCCCCAGCGGGAATCGAACCCACATCAAGGGTTTAGGAAACCCCTATTCTATCCAGTTGAACTATGGGGACAATCGAAATATATTTTATTCTTTGATTTTGATATTGCAAGATATAATACTAAGGACTATAATAACAGCACAATATGAACAAGATAAGGGAAAAGAAAAATGGCAACAATTACAAGAACAGATTTTGCGAACAGATTGCGTGAACGCTTTGGTTTAACAACAACCGACGCTAATAAATTGGTCGATGTTGTGTTTGACGAAATTTGTGAATCACTTATAAATGGCGAAGAAGTTAAATTTGCTGGATTCGGCACTTTTAAAATTCTTACAAAATCTGCACGTATGGGACGCAACCCAAAAACGGGCGCCCCGGCGGTGATTTCGGCTCGTCGTGTCACGTCTTTCCGGCCCAGTGCAGAATTTCGCAAACGTGTTGCAAATGGCAAATAAATAAAATAAAAAACACCGGCAAATGCCGGTGTTTTTATATTCAAAATTTTTATTCTTCGACCTGCAATTTACCGCGCACATCTGCCGAATTTGCAGCATATTGCGCAATCAATCCATTTAAATCTGCATGCACCAAATCGGCCGCATATTTGATTGCATTTGCAAATGCCAGTGCATCACTGTTTCCATGTGTCTTGAACGAAAAACCATTTAATCCCAAGAACGTCGCACCCGCATATGAACGTGGGTCAATCTTGTGTTTAAGGCGCTTGAACACATGTACCAAGAAAAACGCCCCAATTATCGCCAACACAGATTTTCTAAAGTTTTCTGTGATAACACGCTTGATAAGTTTCGCTGTTCCTTCGACCGTTTTTAATACGACGTTACCTGTAAAGCCATCGGTCACAACAACCTGGACAATGCCGGCAGAAATATCATTTGCTTCTACAAAACCGATGTATTCGTATGGCAGTTTATCTTTGTTTTCCATTAATACATGATTAAGGTGTTGCAGTGTTTCATTACCCTTGGTTTCTTCTTCGCCGATATTCAACACGCCCAATTTTGGTTTTGGCATATGACCAATCACTTCGGCATAGACACACCCCAAAATTGCAAAATCAAACAAGTTTTCTGCATCACATTGAACATTTGCACCCAAATCAAGCATAACAACACGACCATCACCCGCCCCCGATGGCAACATTGTTGTAATTGCCGGACGAGAAATACCATCAATTGTTTTTAATGCAAGTTTTGATAACGACATCAACACACCAGTATTCCCAGCACTGATAATCGCACTGCTGTTGCCTTCACGCACATCTTTGATTGCCATATACATTGATGTATTTTGTGCATGACGCAAGACTTCACGAATTTTATCAGTACCACGAATAATATCGGGTGCATCAACAATTTCACAATTACGTGCAACACGTGGATATTTTGATAACAACTTACGCAGTGGTCGTGATGCACCAAAGACACGGAAAAAAACCTTGTCTTCGCCGTTTTGGTACAAATACTGGTTCATGCCACCAAAAACGGCACGTGGACCTTTGTCCCCGCTCATTGCATCAATTGCTATAATTTTTTTATTGTTATCTTGCATAGTCGTATTTAATAAAAAATGGCAGAACGGCACATATTTGCGCACGTTCCACCGTTAAAATGCGTTTTTTATTATTTTGCACCGCATGCTGGGCAAACGTGGTGTGGACGTTTCTTTTCGCCACATTTTTTGCATACACCGCATGGCATTACAGACAATGCATCATGGCTGCGGCGTTGTGCGCTGCGTGCTTTACTTGTTTTACTTTTTGGCGTTGCCATTTTTCTATCCTTTTTTTAACGATTGCTATTTTATAAAATTATTCTTGTTTTGCAAGGAAAAGTTTAATTCGACACAACCTGGGCGACAAACATGCCATGATTATGCAGTAATCCAACCACTGGCGTAAAGTCATCAAAACCGATATAGAATTTAAAGCCTTCGTCTTCTAGTTTTTTGACTGTTTCCAATTTAAACTCTGCTGTTGTTCCCGGATACGTGTGTGGTTTACAAAACACCCGCTTTTTTATATTCGGCAAAAGACCGTTTATAAAATCTTCAACCTTTTGTTGACCCATGGCCCACCGCCCAGTAATAAATACGATTGTAAAATCACGACCCAGCGTTTCAAGAACCCGAATCATATTTTCATTTGGTTCACCGAAACGATCATAATCTGCAATCGCCCATTTATGAGCAACCACACCATCAATATCACAAAAAATTGCGGGTATTTCTTTCATAGTGATTAGTGTTTAGTGGTTAGTGATTAGTGGTAAGATTGAATCAACCACTAACACTAACCGTTGTATTAAATATCCAACAACTGTTGTTGTTCGCCACCTTCGCGGGCAATACGTTCGGCTTTTTCTTCGTCTTTAGCAATTTGACGAACACGACGAACATATGCACCGGTTCCAATTGGAATCAAACGACCAACAATCAAGTTTTCATTGATACCGACCAATTTATCGGTTGAACCCGAAATAGCCGCATCTACCAAAACCTTTGTTGTCTGTTGGAACGATGCGTTCGAAATGAACGAACGAGATGTCAACGATGCACGTGTCAAACCGACCAAGACTTGTGAAGCTTCGGCAACACGTCCACCATCATGTGCAACACGAGCATTTTCTTCTTCGAAATCGACACGATCGACAACCTGGCCCATCAAGAATCCAGTATCACCAGGATTAGTGATTTCGACACGACGTGTCATTTCACGAATCAAAATTTCGATATGCTTGTCGTTAATCGACACGCCCTGCAAGCGATAAACTTGTTGAATCTGTTCGACCATAAATTGTGCCAATTCTTTTTGACCCAATATAC
Source organism: Alphaproteobacteria bacterium (assembly GCA_017616975.1). Taxonomy (GTDB): domain Bacteria; phylum Pseudomonadota; class Alphaproteobacteria; order Rs-D84; family Rs-D84; genus Enterousia. The sequence continues at coordinate 2,618 of JAFZXC010000026.1, read as the reverse complement.
GCAAGATATCCTGGGGCACTGGGTCACCATCGACCAATTTATCCGCTTTGCGTACGACATCGCCACTGCGTACCAAAAGGTTTGTACCCTTAGCCACAGCATATTCGACCGGTGCGGAACCATCGTTTGGTTCGATACGGATAATGATTTTCGATTTAGAATCTTCCAATTCAACCGTACCATCAATTTCTGCCAACAATGCTGGGTTAGACGGACGACGAACTTCCAACAATTCTTCAACTCGTGGCAAACCGCCCGTAATATCGCTTGTACGTTTCGTCTGTACAGGGATACGAGCCAAAATGTCACCCGCAGCAACCCTGTCACCGTTTGACACATTCAACACAGAATATGTTGGCAACATGTATTCAGCGATTTTCTTGCCACCCAATGAAATCACATTACCTTTTTCATCAACCAATGTGATTGCTGGGCTTAATGGTTTCTTGGTGTTTGCCTTCCAGTTAATAACCTTGTGCGAAACGATACCTGTCATAGAATCAACTTCTTCTTGGACAGACACGTTTTCAACCAAGTCTTTGAATTGGACAACACCGTCTTTTTCAGCGATGATTGTATTAGAATATGGATCCCATTCTGCAACCTTTTCGCCTTTTTCGACTTTATCGCCATCGTTTTTGATTAACATAGATGCATATGGTAATGCACAACTGAACAATTCTTTACCCTTGGCATCAACAACAGACACAGAACCATTACGGCTAAGCACTACGACACGACCATTTGAATTTGTAATCGTGTTAACGCCAGACAATTTCAACGTACCTGCAACTGGCATTTCGATAAAGTGACTTTCGGCACCCCCAGATGCAATACCACCGATGTGGAACGTACGCAACGTCAACTGGGTACCTGGTTCACCAATAGATTGCCCTGCGATAACACCAACTGCTTCACCAACATGAACCAGCGCATTACGCGACAAATCCATACCATAGCATTTGGCACACAGACCGTCACTGTGACATGTCAACACCGAACGAACGTCCACAGATGGCAATCCAGATTCATTGATTTGACGTTCTGCCACCTTGGTAATTAATTCACCGGCTGGAACAATGACTTCCTTGGTTATCGGGTGAATAATATCATGTGCCGCAGTACGCCCCAAAACAACAGTTCCCAATGGAACAGTCAATGTTGAACCTTGGTACACTGGTTTTGCAGTAATGTATTCATCGGTTCCACAATCGTGTTCAGTAATAACAGTATTTTGTGCCAATTCCACCAAACGACGAGTCAAATAACCTGCCTCAGCCGTTTTCAAAGCGGTATCTGACATACCTTTACGAGCACCGTGGGTTGACGTAAAGTATTCTGCCATTGTCAAACCTTCTTTAAAGTTCGAAATAATTGGAACTTCGATAATGGAACCGTCTGGCTTCTGCATCATACCACGCATACCTGCAACCTGCTGAATTTGACCTTTGGAACCACGAGCCTTAGACACAGCCATCATATAAATGCTGTTCCAATTGTCGCCTTCGGTTTTACCCAATGCTTCGTATGCTTTGTCACCCAATTCGTCGGTTGTCTTTTGCCACAAGTCAATCAACTTGTTATGACGTTCACCACCCGACAGCAAACCGTTTTGATATTGCTTTTCGATTTCAGCAGCAGCTTTATTTGCATTTGCAATCATCTCGCTCTTTTCTTTTGGAATAACGATATCGTCAAATCCAATTGAAATACCACTACGTGCAGCTTGTTCAAATCCGGTATTCTTTAACGAGTCCGCCAACACAATCATCGCTTTGTCGCCACAACGTTCATATGTTGTTGCTAACAATTTTTCGATTTCGCCGGCTGGCATAACTTTGTTCACCAAATCAAACGGCATATTGTCGGCTTTTGGCAACAATTCACCCAAAATCATACGCCCAGCCGTTGTTTCATAACGTTTACCGTTAATACGTGCAACGATTGGTGTGTGCAGTGTAATTGTTTTGTTTTCCAATGCCAACTTTACTTCGTCCATATTTGAAAAACGCGGAGACTTTTCTGTGACATTGCCGTTCATCAATGAAATATAGTACACACCCAAAACCATGTCTTGTGATGGCACAATCATTGGCTTTCCGTTTGCAGGCGACAATACATTGTTCGAAGACAACATTAATGTGCGTGCTTCTAATTGTGCTTCCAACGAAATTGGCACGTGTACAGACATCTGGTCACCGTCAAAGTCAGCATTAAATCCTTTACACACCAATGGGTGCAAACGGATTGCTTTACCTTCAATCAAAACCGGTTCAAATGCCAAAAGTGACAATCTGTGCAATGTTGGAGCACGGTTCAACAACACAGGATGCTGGTAAATAACCTTTTCCAAAATTTCCCAAACAATGTCTTCACCGTTTTCAACCATTTTGCGTGCGGTCTTTAATGTATTTGCATAATCGCCCGCCAACAATCTTGCGTAAACAAATGGTTTAAACAATTCCAACGCCATTGCTTTTGGCAAACCAACCTGGTGCAACTTCAACGAAGGTCCAGACACAATCACCGAACGACCGGAATAGTCCACACGTTTACCCAACAAGTTCATACGGAAACGACCCGATTTACCACGCAAAGAATCAGACAATGATTTAAGT
>JAFZXC010000025.1 GCA_017616975.1 Alphaproteobacteria bacterium | reverse complement strand
TGTCATTGCTATCAACATATCCAACCTTTTGCAACAAGAACGTTGCAATATCTGACCCGTTTTGAGATGCAGGTCTGTTATAATTGCTTTTCCATTGACCCAGTTGATAATCTATGTATTGGTTCAAATTTTCATCTTTGCCACCGCCCCATGCGTTTTCTGTGCTGTCTGATGGACCACAATTCCATGTGGCATACAAATCATACATACCTTTACTGGTCCAAGTGTCCATATTGTTTTGGGTAATTAATTCAGTATTCACGACTGTTCCGCCAGGCATACCCGGGGTACCACCTTTGACGATTTCGCCGCCAGATATATATTTGCCGGTTGGATCCAGGCATAATTCATAATCGGTGCCACAAACATATTCATCCTGCATACACGCATCAATCGCCGCAACACAACCACGGAAATCATATGAATTCTTGTTTTGTGCCAACATCAAACGTGCCTGTTGCAAGATAATAGCGGCATTACGGACATTTTCTTTCATTTCTGCATTTGCATCGTTCAAATTACGTTCATACGCCATACATTGTTTATCAATTTCCAAATCGTATGAATTAGTAATGATGTTTGCTTCTATGCCCTGGGCCGTGCAAGAATCAAGAATCGTAGATTTGCAACGTGCTGCCGCAGTTTTATACAATTGTTCGCCACGTTGATTTGTCACACTGGTCGTGCTGGATTTTGTTCCAGTATTCAAGAACGAACTTAAATCAAATGCAGATGACAAATCGAAATCTAACAATCCCGATAAATCCATAGAAACACCAGTTCCCGACACGTATGATGACGAAGACGTCGGGGACGTCGCATCGATAATTTTACGTTTAATTGCATCCAAACTGGAATTTAATTTTGATTGGTCTTTGTTGGAACTAAGTGCCAATTCCGCCTCTGTTTCAGCGAACAAAGATGTCACCTGGTCGGCGGTCAACCCAATATATTTAATCTTTTGAACCGTATCTTGGAAATCAGATGACGCCGCGGCCAATGCTTCTTCGACCTTTTGATAATTTTTCAGATTTTTGGAACACGAACAACGACCCTGGTTATCGTCCAAAACATTGCAATAATTATCCATGCACGCCGCATATTGTGCCTTGCAATAATCGGTCAATTCTGCGATAGCATCCAAATTAGACGTTGTTGTTTCGATATCTTGTTCGGTAATCACAGGTGTTGTCGCGGTTGAAATACGCACAGCAGACGCGCGACGTTGAGATGTGACCCCAACACGTGATGATGAATTTGTACCAGTTGTTGTGGATGTTGGATTGTACAATGAATTTCCAGAATCATTAAGGCGTGTCACATAACCGACGGTGTTCGCCTTGTTCGTATATGCCACAGCACCATTTTTGCCGACACTGGTGCGTGCGCGAACCGCTGGGGATGTTTGTTGCGCCGTTTGTCTGGACCGAGTTGTCACCCCAGAACGCGATACGGTTGAACGTTGCGCCGTTTGTCTGGTTGGTGTTACCGCCGTCCGTGATACAGTTGCACGATTTGTGGTTTTTCTGGTATCCGCAGCTGTGCGTGTCACCCCAGAACGTGATGTTGTTGTTGGGCGTGACGCCACGTGTGTTTCAGGTTGCACGACGTCTTGCGTTTCAGCTGCATCGTCGATTGCATCAATCATTTCGTCTGTATATTCGACAATTTCATCGTAATATACGGGTGCAACCTCAGCAAATGCGGGTAAAACCAACAAACTGCTTAATACGGCAAAAAATCTTTTCATGGTAAATCCATCCTTTCCTTAGTTTATACGATATATTTTACCATACATGGCAAAATCAAGCAAGCCCAAAAAACAGATTTTTATTCAGAAATTTTTATGTTTGGACGAATTTTACGCAAATTATTCAAAGATTCAGATTGTGTTTTTGCAAAATCAGCCGGATTCCAAATTTGAAAACTGTTTCCGCGACCAACAAAAAGCGCGGTTTCGTCGATATTTGCGTGCTTTAACAAATCGGCCGGAATTATAATACGGCCCGTCACATCAAATTGCAAAGGGCGTGCATCTGCGAACACCAATGCAGAAATATTATCTAATTCATTGTCAAATATTCCCATTTTATCGGTTGCGTTTGCTATTTTTTCCATGCGGGACATGGGCAGACCTTCTATACAATTATGCGTGAAAGAACGGTAAAGCACGACACCAGCAAAATTTTCGTTGTTCAACGAAGAACGAAAGGCAGCAGGCACAGAAATACGTCCTTTGGTATCCAAACGATTTTCATAGCACGAAAGAAATAAACCCATTTTGTTTCCCCGTTTTTGTCGTTGTCATTTCGTTCTTCGATTGTGAACATAGCACAGTGTTTTATGGTTGTCAATGACAAATGATAATTCTTTCATGGGATTTTATGGTTTTATAAGTAAAATTAGCATTTTTGAAAATATTTTTAAAATAAATGCATTTTGTGCTTGACGTGCGATTCGTTTTTGTTCTAAGATGTTTGTATAGACAAGGGAAAGGATAAGTCAAAACCCCGGAAAACCAAATAAAACTGGAAATCTGGGAAAAAATAAAAAAACTGAAAAATTCAAAAATAAAAATTGTAAATACATTCGTAAATACAAAATTTTGAATTTTTTATACAAATTGAAAGGAAAACAAAAGGGGGGACCACATGCCAAAAAACATAAAAGAAATCATGATTGCTTTGAACCAAGTATTGACCACAACAGTATGGGTTAATGCCGATCGTCAAATCGTTTCATTAAGTGATGAATTGCACATTGGTAAAAACAATGCACCACGTTCAATCGAAGATTTGTCACGTGCATCACTGATTGGGGCATACGTTTCATTGCAAATCAGAACAGACAATTTTGATGTTGCGGCCGAAACATTGGATACATCCGC
>JAFZXC010000001.1 GCA_017616975.1 Alphaproteobacteria bacterium | reverse complement strand
TCCATCAAAATCCAATGTATATTGTTCCATACGATTATACAGTGCGTCCGCCAACCCAGATAAATTTGTTCCTGCAAATGCCAATGGGATTGTTTCAATCGGGCTTGTATTATAGAACCCTGCATTGTTCAATTGACCCGACACCATGTCATCTAATGCGCCCGCCGCAGATATCATTCCATCGGTTGCATCATCCAGTCTTTCAACAATAGAATCCGTATCAAACACCGTCACCGGACCACCAACTTCGGGGTTAAATACGATATACAAACTGTCGGTCACACCGTCGCCATCGTTATCACGTACAGACAAATATAATGGCAAATCTTCGCTTGTTCCCGCAGTGTATGCATCAATGTAATTAAAGCAAATTGTTCCGCTTGCATTACAGAAATTCACGTTCAAATTACGTATTTTTGTTGCCAAATCATTTAATCCACCATTCGCATGCAATAACCAAATAGCAGTTCCCTGGTCAACAGTATCGTACAATGTTATACCCATCTGGGGCGCAACCATTGCAGCATTATCAGGTGCATCTGGAACACTGGTAATATCGGTTATAAATCTGCCGTTCACACTAATTAACGGATTTGCATCTTCGGCATTTGTGATTTGTCCAAACGAGCTGTCGTCATTCAATGATACACTTGCCCAATAATTATTTGTCGTCGTATTTAATGCTGGCACTGTTGCGTATGGTAACACAGCAGCATGCAACAAACTGTCATCATCAAACGTATAATCGCCGCCAACCGTCATATGTTCCAAGCCATAAATCTTTACCCCGCCCGACAAATTGCCACCAACAGCAATCGTTGACCATGTCGTTGCAGGCGTCGCCGCAATTGTAAGATTTGTGGCATTGATATTTCCACCAACCGTCACATCACTGGTGTTCATAATCATTGCGGAATTGCCCACTTGTTCAAAATTGCCACCAACACTTATACCCGTTGCAGTGATTGTGTAATTACTGTTTGTAATAGTCACGTCGCCCCCAGCCAATGCACCGGTATAGTTTTGATACAAATTATTCGCAACCGTCAAAGCCTTTTGTATGTCGGCTGGATTAGACAAATTCATTTCACTGCTGGTAATTGTCGCAGTTGCAGTTGCTTCGTTCTTAAACGATTTTGCAATCAATGAACCATTTGTGTTTATTGTTAATCCAGATTGATTTTTGATGTTACCAACATTTACCCCTGTGGCTGCACCTGTTGTTGTTAATGATAATGTCCCCTGGTTAGTAATATCGCCCGACATATCAATTGCCGATGCCGTGATTTGTGTTGTTGCGCCACTTGCAACACTCAACGCATTACCCAAATCGGCCGCACCAGTAATTACATAATCTGTGGTCCCAGACTTAACAATAAATTCACCCGACGATATATCCAAACTGGACGCTTCGACACGTGGTGTATTTACCAACTTTAATGTACCTGATGTGGCCAATACATCTGTCCCGGACCCTTGGACCAAATTGCCAGTAATCCCCAACGCACTGTTTACCGCCAATTTTTGTGTTGCCGACACAGTCGTTGTTCCGCCCGTCAAAGACAACATATTCACTGTTATCGTATTGCCACTTATTCCAAAGTTTCCACCCGTCACAGAAACCCCGCCTGTCGTTGTGACATTACCGGCACTGGACGCAAGATTGACATCGCCACTGGATGAGATGTCTGTCAAAGATATGTTTCCAGTCGCCGTTGCAGATAACGAACCAGAATTATTAATTACCGCCGTTGATGTGATTGTTCCATTTGTTGCGACTAATTCTGTGGCTGCATTATTTGTAATACCGGCAATACTTATCGTTTTTGCATTAACAGACAATGCCGGGGTGGCACTGCCACTGGTTGTAATAGAATTACTGAACGTTGCCGCATTTGATGCAACAATACTTAATGCGCCACCAGACGACACGTTGCCAGATATAATCGCATCATGTCCAGAATTGATTGTTAATGATTTCCCCGAAGCCAACGATATTCCGCCACTAATCGTGACATCGTTATTCGATGTGTTTTGTAATTCAAACGCCCCAAGGCTGCTGTCTATGACCAAACCCACATTTGTAGAAGAACCATCAAAATAGATTCCATTTCCAATACTTATCGCACCGTTATCAACCACAAGCGATCCGCTGTGCATTTTGACAAGTCCATTACCAGATTGTGTTAACGAACCAGATGATACAGTTCCAGAATAAATTTCAATTTTACCGCCATTCGTTGCACTTAATGCGCTTGCAACATCCAACGTCGACAAAGAATCTGTTCCGAAACGAACATATCCACCGTTTTGAACATTTACACCGTTCGTTCCATTAACATAAATTGTTGTTCCATCAAACGTAGCCGTCCGTGCACTGTTATCTGTGGCAATAACATCGCCAGCCACCGTTATAACCCCACCAGACGTCAAAATGATATTTCCGCCGGTTGCCGTTAAACGAACATCTTTACTTCCGCTATTCGAAGCCGCCGCCAAATAAACATTTCCACCAATTTCAATGTTTCCAGTGGAATTCAACTGGTACACAGTATTGCCCAAATTCAAAACGCCACCCGACACACTTAATGTACCTGTTTGAACGCCCCCAGCCCAAGAGTTCAAATTAACAACACCACCATTTACCAACAAAGAACCCGCAGACAACGCAACATTGTTCAGCCCCGCCCCATTAATGTTTAACGTTCCACTTGCATTAGTCACACTGCCGTCCAACGCAACACCTTGGGAAGCAATTGTTGTCGTTCCACCATCGTTCAAAACCGCACCAGAGACATGAACCGACGCACCATTTGCCATCGAGCCCACATTTAATACCGAACCACTGCCGCTGTTTGTCACGCCCGCCAAGTTAGTCGTTTTCCCAGCCAAAGTCATATTACCGGCGTTATCGACGCTACCGTTTACCTGTAATGTATCATACGCATTGATATTTGTTTGTGTGCCAGCAGCAGCCATCACATCACTAGAAATTGTAATGTCATCATTTGTGGTTTGGGTCGTATTGCCAATCGTCAACAAATGTCCATAGTTTTGAACCGTCGTCAACGTCACACCAACACCACTTAACACCATCTGGGCCGAATCATTTGATATTCCACCCAACGCACCATTCTTAACCGTTCCAGCGTCCAAGGCACCACTGTCAACGGTGATGACCACTGACGATTTTTCATTTGCAATTAATTTGTTAGACCCCAACGACAATGTTCCTGTTGTCAACGACAAAACAGACGTTGCCGCCATACCCGACAAATTCATTCCGTTTGCAAACGATGTTAACCCCGTGATATTAAATGTAGCCGTCCCAGAATTAACCAACGAATCCGCCGACAACGCCCCAGACGTCACGAACAATTCGCCACCAGCCAAAGTATTGTTTAACGTTCCACCGATTTGGGTTGCGCCACTGCCCGTATTGATTGTCATACGAGCACCATTGTTTTCAACGTTATCAACCGTTGTTAAATTACCATGAGACGTTATCGTCATGTTTCCAACGGCATTTTGAATCGCCCCCGAAGACGTTATCGTAGTTGCACTGGTAATCGTTGCGACCTGGGCAGACGTAGCAATATCGCCGACTGACAATGCACCACTGGTTGTTTCGATATTTAATTTTTGACTTGCTGCAGCAACCCCAGAACCAAATGAAGATTGCGAAACATTACCATCAATCGTTATTTGTCCCGCCTGTAAAGACAACATGTCCGCCGATGTAATTGCCCCAGTAATACTTAAACTGTTTGCATTTTCCACCGCAAAAGAACCGGTCGATAAAACATCACCACCAACCGACATGTCGACCGCACCACTTAATTTCAAACCACGTGTTGCATCAACACCGACATTACCAACAACCGATAAATTTCCACCACTGGTAATACCAAACACGCCCGACGCATTGCCCGCCGTATTCAAAATATATAAATCACCACTGGTCAATGTGGGCGTTTGTTCCACAGCCGTATTCAACACCATAAGATTACCACCAACATCAACCGTCCCTGAAACCGTCACACCAACCCCAGACGATATATTTGCATATTGGTTATCTTGTATATCTATTGTTGCCGGATTTGTTGGAATAACAATACTATCGGCACCAAATGCATAAAGCGGTGCCAAACTGCATAAAAAAGGCAGTATTTTTTTCAGCATATTTTTTTATTTTTTTATCCTTGTATTTGTGCTTATATTATACCATAAATTAAGGCACCAAAAAAGATAAAAAACATGCGTTTTGTATTCAAAGGAGAAAAAATATGTATTTAATAAAGAAAATTCATGCACGTCAAATTATGGACAGTCGTGGCAACCCAACAATCGAATGCGATATAACATTGGACAACGGGGCATTTGGTCGGGCGGCGGTTCCATCGGGTGCATCAACTGGAAAATTCGAGGCACTTGAATTACGTGATGGTGGCGATTCGTATATGGGGCGTGGCGTATTAAAAGCAGTAAAAAATGTTAATGAAATTATTGCTCCAAAACTTATCGGTATGGACGCAACAAAACAAAGTGATATTGATAATATAATGCTGGAACTGGATGGCACACCAAACAAAGAAAAATTGGGTGCAAATGCAATTTTGTCTGTATCACTGGCCATGGCACATGCGGTGGCAAACGCTATGAATTTACCATTGTATAAATACATTGCAAAAATATACGGCAACGATAATCCATGTGTTTTGCCCCGCCCTATGATGAACATCATTAACGGTGGCGCACACGCAGACAACGGTCTTGATGCCCAAGAATTTATGATTATCCCAAACGGCGCCAAAAGCGAATTCGAAGCAGTTCGTATGGGAATGCAAGTGTTCCACAACCTGAAATCAATTTTGAAAAAGTCTGGCAATTCAACCAACGTCGGTGACGAAGGCGGTTTTGCACCAAACTTTCACTCTTGCCGTGAAGCTTTGGATACAATTATTTCTGCAATAAAAGCGGCGGGATATACCCCCGGTGCCGACATATCAATTGGTCTGGACGTTGCATCGTCCGAATTTTTCCAAGACGGAATTTATTCGTTCGAAGGTAATAAATTTACATCCAATGAAATGATTGCATACTATGAAAAATTGATTACCGAATACCCGATTATTTCAATCGAAGATGCGCTTGCCGAAGAAGATTGGGAATCATGGGAAAAATTGACTCAACAAATCGGCACAAAATGTCAATTGGTTGGCGATGACTTGTTTGTGACAAATCCCGCCCGTTTAGAACGTGGTATAAAATCACATGTTGCAAACGCAATTTTGATCAAAGTAAACCAAATTGGTACTTTGACCGAAACACTGCGTGCAATCAAAATGGCCCAAGATGCAAAATATGGCGTAATTGTTTCACACCGCAGTGGCGAAACCGAAGATACCACAATTGCAGATTTGGCGGTTGCGACAAATGCCGGTCAAATAAAAACTGGATCTATGTCACGCACCGACCGTATGGCAAAATACAATCAATTATTAAGAATTGAAGAAGAACTGGACAAATCCGCAAAATATGGTATATAAATATCAACACAACAAGGAAACGGGGGACAAAACCCCCGTTTGTTTTTAAAAAATGAACGTGATTGTGAAATACATTATCGCACTGGTATTGCTGGCAATTGTCATTTTGATGCCGGCATATTTGGCACGCCAATCAGGCCAAGACAAAACAAACATGGCTCGTACACGTATTGCAAGTTGGTTGTTGGGCTGGACTTTTATTGCATGGATATGGTCATTGTTTAGATCCACACACAAATAAAAATAACGGGGATGCATCATGCACCCCCGTTATACAATAGTATTCAAAATGTTTGAATTGGTTTTATATTTCGTTTCCACCTTGCGGTAAAACAATCCCACGTTCACCAAAGACCTTATTTAAGTTTACCGCCTGAATTCCGCTTCGAAACCCAACGATGCGAGATGCGGTCTTACAATTTTTTACCTTATCAGTCATGTTTTTACCTCTGTTCAAAACATCTCTCTGACAACCCCAGTATATCGTTGCCCGACCATTTGTCAAGCACAATTTTCTGTTTTTGTCAACTTATTCTATCTCTTCACTATCCACCTCAATTGCCACCGGGCTACCCGCTGGTTCGTTTTTGGTGTAGTGTGTTTCTTTGACAACACGCACACGGCGATTTGCCGCATTTGGCGTATTATCTGGTGTTGGCACAGCCAAATCTTCTTCACCGCTTGACACGGCAACAATTTGACTTGCCGGTATACCGTATTCAATCAGCATCTTTTGCACTGCTTCGGCACGACGCCCACCCAAAGCATAGTTATAATTTTTGGTTCCAACCGTATCGGTATGACCAACCACAGAAACCTTGATATTCTTGTTTTCCTGGGTTGCGGATGCCAATTTTTCAATCAATTCACGATATTCCGGTTTAATTGTCGCCTTGTTGAAATCAAAGCGAACTTCGAACACTTCTTCCATAACATGCTGTTTCGGTTCTAATGGAATCTGTTGAACTTTGATTGTCGTCTTTTCCCCAGCAGATGCCTGCAATCTGTCAAGACGGGCGTTAATTGCCGCCAATTCTTCTCGCATCGCCATCATCATGTCTATAAATTCTTCACGAGTCACCAATTCATCACTGATAATTGGGGCCGGTTCTTCGACAACACAATCACATGGGGCTTCTTCGGTCAATGGGCATGGTTCCGTATCGCATTGTGCCGCACATGGACAATTACCCGACACAGCATTCATGACGCCCAAACGACGTGCATCCAAAGAATTACCACTGTTGGACACGGTTTTATCGCCACCATATATGTTTTGATTAAATACCATCGGTTGCACTGGGACCGGATTAATAAGGTGTTCCGGGACATTGACGTTGTTCACAATGATAACACCTTCACGTGCCGGTGCCGATGCCCCACGCATAGCATTCATCGAACGAGTTTCTGGATAATATGCAGTTTCTTGGACAACGGTTTCAACCGCTGGCGTTTTAACATCTGCGATTGGTTTTGCCTTGCTTATTACTTTACCGCCCTTGCAATCACGCAATGCAGTCAAAGCCTTTGTAAAACGTTCCTTGCATTGTGCCGCCGTCGCTGTTTGACCACTTGCCGTCGCAGAAAGCCAACAATCGTATTTCGCCTGGACCTCGGCGGCTAATTCTGGTTGCAAATCACTTGCATCGTTTTGCAATTGTTCTAACAAATCACTGTATGCAGTGAATAATTCATAAGAAACATCTTCGTCATCAATCGGCCAGTTTTCCTGGGTTTCTGGGAACGGCAATTCGCCAGAAAATGCAGCGACCGCCTTATTTGCGAACAATTCACCCATTTCTGGATACCCACTGGTCCGTGCGTTGTATATCGCATACGAACGATAATTCATTGCCAATTGATTCAAGAAAGAATCTTGATGTGGGGCCGAATAAACATCCAAGCGTTCAACATAATCAACCGTTGGTGTTGCAACAGCATTCCCCGTCGATTGCCCGGAATTTCCGGCACAACCAGCCAAAACCATTAACACCGCCCCCAAACATATTTGAAATTTGCACATTGAAGTTTGAATTTTCATTAATGTCCCCTTTCCATTTGTATATGACATTATACGATTTTTTGCAAATTGAGTCCAGCAGAAAAAAACAATAAACACACAAACAAGATAATAAAATTTTATTTGGCTAAAAATTGTGTCGCAACCGATCCCAGCGATGACAGTCCGCCCGTCACACTTGTTCCACTTTTTGCGATATCACCAACGGCGCCCATAATTGTAGACGTGTTTGTTTTTTGACCAACACCACCAATTGTTGTAGTTAAAAATTCGCCCCACATCGCACGTTTCTTTTCAGACAACTTTGAATCAGAACAACTGTCTATTTTTGCAATCAATTTTGCCGCCATGGTTGCTTCTTGTTTTGTGTAATCTTCGTATCCAAAATCAACCAAGTCAAAAATTTCGTATATATCAGACGATGTTTTTTTATTCTTGCACGTGGGCGAACCGTCGTCACAATAGTTTCTTGCGATACTAACCTTTGGGAAACCTTCCCATATTGTGCCTTCATCTGCTGTTGATGAAAATGTTGCATAACAAACATCTTCTGCGCCGGTAGCCGAACTTGTTTGCAAATCAATTTCATATGTTCGTCTTCCCGTACACGGTTTACGTTTTCCCATTTTCTTTTCGATATCTTTTGCGGACATTGCGCCGGTTTTGGCCCATTCTTTGACAACGTTTTCAACAAAAGTTATTTCGGTGCTGGACGGGATACATTCGTCCGTCATCGCCTTTTGTTTTGATGTTAATTGTTGCACATTAGAAACCAGTGATAACACCGACGGAACCAAACTTGCCGTTGCGCCGGACGAAGATGCCTCTTGCGTTGCAACAGGCGCCGCTTTTTTCACAGTCACAGCACCCATGGCCACATGTGCGGTCATGCAAGATACCGTTGCGATAAATGCAATAAGGGCTTTTTTCATCTCTCTTAGCTTCTATTATAACACAAAACAGATACTAAACAAATATAAAAATTGCATTTTGTTCCAGGAAACGCTAAACTGTGTACTATGACAACAGATCGTCGTACATTTATTATATTTACCAAGCATCGCCGTCTGCAACGCCTGTGGCAGTTTTTTTTCACGGGCTGGGGATTAATCATGGTGGCGGCATTGGTTGCGGGGGCGCTTTTTACACACCAGTTGTTGTGGACTCCTATTTCTGCGATAAACATGAACGACATTGTGACAAATCAATTCAAAATGACAAACGCATCATTTTCTGGCATTGATAAAGACGGCAATCCGTTCAAATTGCATGCGGCCTCTGCCCGCCAGGAATATGACAACCAAGATAATATATTTTTAGACAAAGTATCCGGAACAATCACACGCAATGTTGACGGGAAAAAAGAGACTACAAAAATATCTGCACGTTCTGGTCGATACAGCATTCCGAATCGCACAATCACATTAAACGGTGATGTTCGTGTTGATTCAACAACACAAGATAAAATTTTAACTGACGAATTGGTGATAAAACTATGAAACAATCTGTATTACGAGTTGAACATTTATCAAAATCGTATGGCAAACGCATGGTATTGCGTGACATATCGTTATATGCACGCCAAGGCGAATCGGTTGGATTGCTTGGGCCGAATGGTGCGGGAAAAACAACTGCATTCTATTGCATCACAGGTCAATTAAATGCTACCGGCGGCCAGATATTTTTGAATTCCCAAGATATAACTCATTTGCCATTTTATCAACGGGCACGTCTGCACATTGGATATCTGCCCCAGGAAAACAGCGTTTTCCGTGGCATGACCGTTGAACAAAACATCATGGCAATTTTAGAGGTTGTCGAACCAGATCATAAAAAACGCAAACAGAAACTAGACGCACTGTTGGATGAATTTGCAATATCGTCTTTGCGCAACAGTCCTGCAACCGCACTGTCTGGGGGTGAACGTCGTCGTGTTGAAATTGCACGTGCATTGGCAAACGACCCGAAATTCATCTTGCTGGACGAACCATTTGCTGGGATTGACCCAATTGCCGTTAATGAAATTCGTTCATTGGTGTCACAATTAAAAAATCGTGGACTGGGCGTTATTATTACCGACCACAATGTGCGTGAAACACTTGGTATTACCGACCGCAGTTATGTTTTGCACGATGGCAAAATTTTAAAACAAGGAACAACTGACGAAATCATCAGCGATAACATGGTCAAGAAAGTTTACCTGGGCGAAGATTTTGTAATGTAATTAATCAATAATAACACTAATAAAAAACCACCGCAATTGCGGTGGTTTTTATATGTCATTGATAACAATAACTTGGTTATTATTTATCCAATGCGTTTATGATTTGATCATATGGAATCGCACCTGGAAATGCTTCTTCGCCGATGACCAAGAACGGTGTTCCGTTGATTTCGAAACGTTGCGCCAAGTCACGAACATTTGCCAATTCACTAGATACGATTTCATTGTTCATATCTTTCTTCAACTTGTCTGTATCCAAGCCAGCTTCTTTTGCCATCTTCATGATGTTTGCTTCGACTTTGCTTGCAACTTTGGATTGATCTTTCAAATCATCCTGGCTGTAGAATTCACGAGTCATCATCATGTCAACAAATTTTGCAGCTTTGTCTGCATCTTGCATTTTTGCAGCAATTGCAGCTTTTGCTGGACCATCAGACAAATCGCCGTGGATAGAGAAGTTTTTGATAACTACACGAACATCGTCGCGTTCTGCCAACACACGTGCCAATTCGCCATGAACACGACGGCAGTATGGACAGCTAAAGTCAGTCCAAACAAAGACTGTCTTTTTCGCATCACGATTACCCAACACAGGTGCATCAGCAATCATCTTGTTTGCATTTGAACGAACATATGCACGAACAGCTTTGTTCTTTTCAGCAGATTCTTGCGCCTGCATAGCATTGATCATTTCTCTTACAATGCCCGGGTTGACGTGTGTCAAATAATACGGAGTGTAAAAACGAGATACACAGCCCGCAATCAGCAAAATAGCAACCAATTTGATTGACTTTTTGCATATAACAGAGCCCATTGTTGGTTTCTTTGCATCAACCTTGACCAGCATGCCGCCGAACAAGAACAATGCAATTGCCAATATCAAGACCAAGATTGTCCAAGTCATATTTTTCTCCTTTGCTTGTTGAACAGAAATACCTTAGAAAATTTTATTTGTTTTCGCAAGGGTAAATTTTCATTTTTTTAAAAATTTTCCCATGCGGGACAAATACAATCTGGCCGCTGGCACATCGACCCCTTGTTGCTGACACACGCCCGAAATAAAATTCATTGTTGTGTCCAGTGTGACGGGCAAATGATATAATTTGTTTACATACGGGGCGGCGCAATCATTACAAACGGCACGCCCAGTTTTTGGCGACAAATAATTTAAATCTTGCGTTTTGCCACACCCCGAACAGTGCGACAAATCCAATGCATACCCAAGTTCACGCAAAAGACCAATTTCCCATTTTTGATATTCATCAACCGCATTATCCACCGACATCGTCCCCAGTGTCATTACCGTTAAATCATATAACGATTCGTACGCTTCTCGTTCTGGCAACAACGAACCAACCAGCGCAAACATTGCATTAATACACGCCAACGCCTGCATATCACCCATAAGACACGCCGTGGGATTTTCACCAATTTCCCAATGGAACGCCCCCAGCTGTGATTCTAAACGTGCGCTCCACGTTGCCACACCAACCTGCCCGACCAGCGCACGATTTTTCTTTGCAACCTGGGCCCCACGCAGAACGCCATGCAACATTCCAAAATCACGTGTAAAAATCATGGCAACACAATCACGTTCACCAATCGGGCGCAGTCCAATTAAAATGCCATTTGATTCAAGTTTCATGTCAACCCGATTATAATGTAATGATGATTTCTATGCGACAAAAAAATCCCGCAATTTCTTGCGGGATTAAATACCAGACAAATTTTATTATTCAGCCGTTGCTTCTGTTTCCGCAGGTTCTGCTTTTGCTTCTTCTGCTGGTTTTTCTTCGGCTTTGACTTCTTCGGCTGGTTTTTCTTCGGCTTCTTCTTCAACTTTCTTTGTTCCAAAAGTCAAAACTTTACCTGCAACCAAGGCTTCGATTTCGTCTTGTGTCTGGGCAACATAAACTTTGACTGGAACGATTACGTCTGGGTGCAAAGCAACCTGTGTATCGAACGCACCAATCGATTTGATTGGAGAACCCAACAAAACCTGGGCTGATGAAACGTTGACATTTGCAACATCTTTCAACATGCGTGCAATATCACGTGACGAAACAGAACCGTACAATTGACCGGTATCACCCGCCTGGCGAATCATGTACAATTTTGCAGCCTTAACCGCATCAACATGTGATTCAGCATCTTTTTTCGCCGCTGTTTCACGAGCAATCAATTCAGCTTTCTTTGCTTCGAACAAAGCAACGTTTTCACGTGTCCAACGCATAGCCTTGCCGTTTGGCAACAAGAAATTACGTGCGAACCCAGTCTTCACTTCGACTGTATCGCCGATATTACCCAATTTAGTAATTTTTTCTGTTAAAATAACTTTCATTTTAATCTGTCCTTTATTTCAAGTTAGGGTTTAACCCAAATTATTTCTTACGAATGGCATCAACCCCAAATGACGTGCACGCTTAATAGCGATTGCCAATGCGCGTTGATCTTTCTGGGAAACGCCACTGATTCTTGATGGCACAATTTTACCACGTTCTGTGATATAGTGTGACAACATCTTGACATCTTTATAGTCGATAACCTTGCCCTTTAATGGGTTTGATTTTTTACGATAAATTGCTGCACGAACTGCCATTATTCACCCTCTTCGTTATTCTTTTTCATCATGACGGATGGCGTTGTTGCCAATTCGTCGACACGAACGTTCAAGAAACGGATAACGTCTTCATCGATACGGCTACGACGTTCCAATTCTGCGATTTGTTCACCCGGCAATTCAATGTTCAACATAACATAGTGTGCCTTGCGGTTTTTACGAATGACATATGCCAAATTTTTCAAACCCCAGAATTCTGTGGATTTAACATTGCCACCCAGTTCTTTGATAATTTCTGTAAATTTAGCCGCTTTTTCTTTGACCTGCGGTTCGGTCAAGTCCTGGCGGAAAACCAAGACGCTTTCGTAATAAGCCATTTTATTTCCTTTGGTTTATATCAGCCGACAACCCCATGTCGCCAGCAGGAACGTCGTCTATTATGCCGATTTTTTTAACAAAATCAAGTTTTTTCATATTGACTTGGTAATAATTTTTTTACTACCCTTTTCTGTATCAAGGGGGACTTTTTGCGCAGATTTCATATAAATCTTAACCGTATGGCGTTGTTCGTAGCGATTATTATTGCGGGAATCGTGCTGTTTTTCGACCCATTTATGCAGATTGCCACTGCGAACATCGTGCTGAACGGCATCATTATCGGGACGACTTTATTTGGGATTGGGTTGTGTTTCGTCAAAATGTTTCACATTTTACCCGAATACCGTTGGCTGAACCAATATATAAGTGGCCGGCGTAATGGCGACCTGCCCCCGCATATTTTGCGTCCGGTTGCGTTGATGTTGACGCCACGCCCGGCACGAATTTCTGCATCGGCATTGCAAAACATACTGGACATTATATTAATGCGATTTGAAGAAGACCGGGAATCTGTGCGTTATGTGACGAACATATTGATATTCTTGGGTCTGTTGGGAACATTTTGGGGGCTGCTTATGACGGTTGGCGGGTTTGCCGACATCATTGGCGGTCTGGACATGAACGACGAAATGGTATTGGAATCGATGCAAATGGGATTGGCACGCCCGCTGGCGGGCATGGCGACTGCGTTTACCAGTTCGATTCTTGGCCTTGGGGGCAGCTTGGTTGTCGGCTTTCTGGGGCTTCAGGTGCAAATTGTTCAAAATTCAATTTTGCATGAAATCGAAGATTACTTTGCATCGCATACGCACACCGCAACCCCAGATGTCACAATGGGACAAATTGGTTCTGCGGCACGTGCATTAAGTAAATCTGTTGTCCGTCTGGACAAAACCGTTGCAAAATGGGTATAGTTTTAGATAAATAGAGGGAGAAATAACACCATGCTGAACATTCGTTATCGTGAAAACACAAGTACATGGCCCGGCTTTGTGGACTTGTTTTCTAATTTGGTGATTATATTGATATTCTTGTTGATTATGTTCGTATTTTTATGGACAACAACAAGTGTGTTTAACAAAAAAAGTGGTGCAAAAACCGTCGCAGAGTTAAAGGCTGCCACCGCCGAACAGGCATTAACCATCGACCAATTGCGTGCCGATGAACAAGAAGCCAAACAATTACTAATTGCGGCACGAAATGAATTGGTTGCGTTGGGCAATGACAATGCGGAACTTATCAACGAATTGAACGAAACAGATTTAAGCATCCAAGACCTTGTCACTGCGTACGAGGCACGTGTCAACGAATTAACAGAACAGCTGAACCAGGCAACATTAAACCAAGAACAAATTGCTGAACTGGAACAACAGCAAATCGCACTTGAAAAAGAATTATCAACACAACGTGCACAATTGGATGCCCAGATTGCCAAACTCCAGGCTGCATTGGACGCCGCCGAAGAAAAATCCAAGACCCAAGAAATTCAATATCTTGAAATGTCGAATCGTTTGAACAAGGCATTGGCGGACAAAATCGCCGAATTAAACAAGGTGTCGGAATATCAATCGGCGTTTTATCGTGCAATCAAAGAAGCCCTGGGCGATCGCACCACATTGCGTGCCGATGGCGACCGTTTTATTATATCAAGTGATATTTTGTTCAAAAGCGGTTCGTATAACTTGTCGAACGATGGCAAACGCCAATTGCAATTGATTGCGAACGTCATCAAAGACTTTGAAGAAAAAATTCCATCGGACATTGATTGGATTGTTCGTGTTGATGGTCATACTGACAAACGACCGGTTATTCCGGGAACACGTGCATACCGCAACAATATGCAGTTGTCATTTTTGCGTGCAACGGCGGTAACAAATGAATTGGTTGCCGATGGCGTATCAAAACGTCGTCTTTTGCCAAGTGGTTTTGGCGAAATGTATCCGGTTGAATTGGGCAATTCAGCAGAAGATTTACAAAAGAATCGCCGCATTGAATTGCAATTAACAAATCGGTAATTATCGTTTGTCATTGTGCAACAAGTCCACTTTGTCACTGCGAGCCTGCGAAGCAATCCAGTTTCCTTTGTCATTGCGAGCCTGCGAAGCAATCTAGTCATCATGGATTGCCACGGTCGCTGTGCTCCCTCGCAATGACAAAAACACTCACAAAAAAATCGCCCGTTTGGGCGATTTTTTATTTTAATTTTACAGTTTTTCGATATAATCTATATCGATTTCGGTGTTGAATAAACCGTGGTCAACTTCGCCATAGATACGAACCGTATCGGTTGGACCAACGACCAAACCATGCCACGCATCATCATCAATTTCGACCATAATAGTTCCAGTAGAATCTTGGAACATATATGTTTCATCACCATTTTTTTGGATGATTGCACCTTCGACCCAAACCTTGGAATTATCGTTCATGTTTTTTACTTGTTCTACCGTTAAAATGACATTTTCACCGCCGGTAAAACCGCCCATTCCGTTCATTGCAGCGTTTGCGCCACCAGATGCCGCAAAGCATGCAAATACTAACATTGATATTTTTTTCATGATTTCCCCCATGTGTTTAATTGTTATCCGCCAAAATATATGATACCAAAAAACACGCACAAAATATCTAGGAACGAAAAGACAAAACAAAAGCGACATTGTCATTGCGATTATAATTTCTTTTGTCATTGCGAACGAAGTGAAGCAATCCAGCCATCATGGATTGCCACGGTCGCTGTGCTCCCTCGCAATGACAAAAAAACAACCCCGGCACAATGCCGGGGTTTATAAATACCCTTGTATCGATTACATTGGTATATCTTCGCATTTTTCAACTGGCTCTGATTCACTACAACTCGTTTCATCCTTGGCACCGATGCCCAAGAATCCTTTCTTGTGTGTGCTTGAGCAACTCTTTGTAACCGTCGAAGTGCAGAAATGACATGTTCTTGTCTCACGGTTAAACGACGACCACATTTCGCGTGTTCCAGATGGCAATTCTTGTCTGAAAGGATGGTCCTTATTAAATATTAATGCTGCCTCGATACTTTCTACAAACCAACCTCTGTTGCCCTTGCCACCTTCTACGACCGCAGATGCTCCTAATATCGAAGAACCATGTCCGCCTTGGGCAAGAGTATTAGCATCCAGACCGGCACCAACTTCATAACTTATTGCATATGGTTCTGCCAAACTTACATCAACGTTAACCCCACCAATTGGCGCACCACCCGATACCGGCAACATTTGGCACATATATTGTGCAACGTCTGCTGATGCGTCTTTGGTTGCTGCGGCGACCGCCGTATTGAATTTAGCGTTATAGTTATCTTGGGCCTTGCGCAATGCCGCCGATGCAATCAACATTTTTTGTTGATTAATCAAGTTCGGGAAGCGTGCAGTCGTTTTTGCACCCGACACGCCCGTTATTTGTTCCAAACTGCGTCCTTTGATACAGAATTGAATTTCTGGATCTTGTTCTAGTAATTTAACCGCACGATTAATTGTCCCGGCGATATTATTCAATTCTTCTTCGATTGTATCAATAATCGCATTTCTGGTTGTGGCGTCCATGTCTGTGCTTTGCGATTTGACATGTGCCAGATATTCTTGGATACCAATTTCGCCCGGCGCCAACGTGTTTTCAGCATCCTGGACACCCGACGCATCGCCTATCTTAATAGAACCGAATGAAATCATACCGGTAATACGATATTTATTTCCGTCTTTGACCGAACGCAAACTGCCCGTTCCAATCGTGTCATCGGCGGCAAATTTATTACAATCAGTTGTTGAACCACAAATTTCAAGCATCTTGGATTCAACAAGATTTTGACATGTATCCAACGCAGAATTATCAATGTTCAAATACAACCCCATCAACATAGAATCTAAATCTGTCATGCTGAATTCTGGATTGTTTGCCTTGCACACAACCAATTTATCCAACGGGCAAATATCGTGGATATAGTTGTAATCCATACCGATGCACTTTGAAAAATCAGCACCACACCGTGTTTCATCGGTAAAGCAATCTTTGACTTCGGCTGTACATGCGTCAACACGCATTGCCGCCAATTTATCTGTCACATAACCCCAAATCAGTGGTTCCATGCGTTCACATGGGTCAATTTCAACCTTGCAAAAACTGCGTGCCATATCGGGACGCGACAAACACGCATCCATTGTTGCGACACCCTTGCCTGCGATATCATCACGGCATGCATTTTGAATACAGTTTGAAATACTGCTTAAACACGATTGACGGAATTTTGATTCCGCATTTGTTTCCGCCAGACGAATTGTCGGTGCCGCTTCTTTCAAAAATGCCGGCCACACCATATCACGCACTGCAACACAACTGTTCAAGACACGTTCACAAATCGTCCGTTTCGTCGACAAAATTTCCATCGTTGCCGCTGATATATCATATGTTCCCGATAAATTAACCCGTGTGTTAGCCGTGCTGACCGCAGATTTATTTTGCATATTCGCCGCCGCAACAGTTGAAACACAATTTGTCCAGTCTGCGCCACATGCATCTTGGGTCAACATGCATTTTTTAAATTCGACCATGCATTGACCTAAATCATATTTGTTAGATTCATTTAAACTGTCGCGCAACGCACCACGCACGGCAGCATTTGCATTTGCCAAAGCCAAATCTGCATCTGCACGTTGTTGTGCTATACTGTTTTAAAACGCCTTGCAATCAGATGTTATTTGTCTTGAATAAATCTGGCGCAAAAACGCCACATCTTTTGCACAAGAATCATCCATCTGGGCACGACATAAATTATCTGCCGCACTGAACAGTGCCGCCCCCGTCTTGGTTGCGATTGTGTCTAATAAATCTTCGTCATCATCTTCAAAGACGTTGTCCCATAACGATAACAGACTTTCACGTTTCTCTGTTCCGGACGCAGTTTTTGTCTTGGCGTCAACAGAAACGACATTGCCGTCTTTGTCATATTCACGTGACCCACTGAAAATAATATCAGCGTTCGCACCGGCACGCACTTTTTCAACCTCAATCGTGCTTATACGTTCGGCTTCGTCCAAAGTTTTTTTGATGTCTGCTAATTGCTGTTCATATTCGGCATTTTTATCACTGCATGCGCAACTGCCACCGTTGTCATTTTCAGCAATACAAAATTGATCCATACATCCGTAATATGCATCATAACACGATTGGTCATAAATACCTGTGACGGACACACGTGCACGAACCGTTGTTCCGTTTTGTATTGCAGATTGAGTTTTGGCATTTGTTGCAGCCACAGCACTTGCATCGCCACCGACCCATACCACCCCAATTAAAAACATGAATAAAAATTTTGACATCTAATTTTCTCTCCTCTGGACCTGGCAATACCTTACATGTTTATATCTTCGCAACTTTCAATTTCTTGGCAGAATTCTTCTTTGCCGCCCGATTGGTAACCCATAATGCCACCGGCTACGGCACCAACCACGGCACCAATAGCCGTTCCCCATCCCGGACTTATCATCGTTCCAGCCGCACCAAACCCGGCCGCACTGCCCCCAGCCGCCTTTAATGCAGACGAGCCTTTGCTTTCGCCACCAACTTCGCAGACCTGTTGCACACGACACACATGACAATTACGCAACGAAGATTCAAATGCCACAGATTTTACATAACTGTAATTTTTACTTGTTGTATCCGGGGTTTCTACCTTGTACGTTAACAAGCATGTTTCACGTGCAGTATCAATATCTTTATTACGTGCCAATTCCATAATTTTCGTTTCCAGCGCACGCAACGCACGATTTTCCGCACTTACATTTGCAATCATTTTTGCACTGCTGAATACATTATCGCCCAAGCCTTTACGTCCGGCTGGTTTTTGACTGTCGTTGCATGCCGCAACAGTTTTGTTATTTTCAAACTGTTTAAAGAACTCGTCAACCGCATTGGCCGCATTTGCCTGGACCGTTTGACGCAAAGCATAAATTTCATCTTCGCTTTCTGGCAATTTGGTCAACGATTCAATCGTCGAATCCCCAGGCAAGCAAGACATATCTGTTCCGCAAACACGTCCCAGTTCTTCGCTGAAATAATTCACACAGCCCTGTAATAATTGATAATCCATTTGCAACAATGCCGCCTGGACAATTATGTCAAACTGGCTTTCCTTGGCACAGGACGGGAACATCGATTGTGGGCACATCGCGACAATGTCATTTGCCTTTTTGCCGATGCATTCTGGGGCGTTGAAATTTTCACCGCATTTGTTACGCAGACATTTATCCACATCGTTTTGGCAAAATTGAGTTCCCAAATATGCTAACTTGCTGTTCACCGCAGTTTTAATTCCAGGAATCATTTGTTCACATTCATTAATTACCGGACAAATTGACGCCGCGACACTGACGTCTGTCAAACACGCCGAATTTGTTTCGGTCGAACATCCCTGTTCAAGACAATCTTGAATTCGTGCCATACATGTTTGGCGTGCATATTTATCGGCATACTTGGTTGCATTAGCAAGAACACCTTCGGCTTCGATATCCCAATCCGCCAAGACCAAAGACCGAACCGCCATGCATTGATCCAAAACATTTTCACACGCATTTGCACGGCGTCCCAATAAATCGGCGTCTAAACAGTTTTCAAAATTTACACCACAACCGCCCTTGTCTGAGATGCAAGATTTATAAGCCAACAAACATTCGCCACGATTGTATTTGTTTGTTGTATCCAACATTTCCAACCTGGCCTTGCGCACAGCGGCTTCGGCGGTACGTTTATTAGATTCTGCATTTGCCTTTTGTTCGGTCAAATATGTATCAAACGTTTTACAATCGGCAACGATTTGACGGGAATATAATATTTTTTCCATTTCCGCCTTGTCACCGCAAGAATCTAATACATCGGCACAATAATTTGACGCCATTTCATACAACCCAGCACCAATATCATTGTCTTCGGCCAATTCACCAGATTCTTCTTCACCACTGTTCAACCAATCAATGAAACTAAGTCCCGACGCCCGAGATGCACGCTGGGCAGATTCAGATTCACCAAACACCAACGATACTTTGGCGCCCAGCTTTTCACGTTCGACCCCTTCGGTATACAACTTATCCGCTTCGGCCTGGATATCTTGGATTTCTTTGATTAAACTTTTCGACTTTTGTATATTTGATGAACAAGCACAGCGTTCCCCTTCGCCATCACTAAGCAGGCAAAATTCATCCATACATGACCGATATGCATCACGACAATTCTCTGGGGTCGCCGCCGGTGCAGCCGCAACCACAGATTCAACAACATTTACCGACCCGGCATTTGCCCCGGCTGTACCTGCGACATTACCCGCATCAGACGAATCGTCCGTTCGTGGTGCAGCCATCACGGTACTATTGCGCAAACCCGACATTGACACACGACCGACACTTGCACGTGCCGCATCATTGCGGTCTGCTGCCGATGCCACACAATATGGCACCACGCACAACAACAAGGCAAAAATCCTGATTTTCATGTACGCCTACTCCTACATACTATTATATCTGATTTTACCAAATAATCACCCAACGTGCAAGCATATTAAAAAAATCTTGCAATTTTTTTGTCGGCACAATATCATAATTCCCAACAAAAACATTAATAAAACCTAAGGGTCAACAATGGCAAAAGATGATGTAATTGTATTTAACGGTGTCGTAGAAGACAAATTACCGAACACTATGTTTCGTGTAAAACTTGAAAACGGACACGAAATTTTGGCAACCGTATGCGGTAAAATGCGCAAGGCTCGCATTTGGGTCAACGTCGGTGAAAGCGTTCGTGTCGAAATGACACCATATGATTTGGACAAAGGACGCATCACATTCGTTGAACGCAATCGTGGTGGAACCGACCAACAAAATTCATAAAATTTTATCCCGTCATGATGACGGGATTTTTTATTTTTTATGCAAATACCACTTGCCCAAAAATACCATTTTTTGATATCATTATAATTATACTAAGGATGAAAGGGATTCTGTCTTTTCTGACGGCGTGTTTTTTGTGCATCGGCGTGACCGATGCTGCTGTTCGTACGACAAATTCAAATGCTCGCAATACTGCAAATTCAACTCAGTCGTCCGTATCGCAACGCAGTGGCACAACAAAAAATGTATCCATACGCACAAATGCCGGAACGCAACGTGCAACGATATCACGAAACGCAACAACGAACGTTTCACGCACGGCAACCCAACGTGACACAAACACAATCGCACGCACCACATCAACAAACACAACACGCACGGCCGTTGCACGCACCGCAACAAAACCCTCACGCATTGTCCGTGCTGCAACTGATTCAAAAACTTTTGGTTCTGGTTACAACACGTGTCGTGACGCATACTTTACATGCATGGATCAATTCTGTGCAACCGCTGATGATTCATACCGCCGTTGTATATGCTCATCACGTCTTGATGAAATTAAAACAAAGCAACGTGCATTGGGCGATGCCGCCGATCAAATTCAAAACTTCAAAGATTTAAACATCGACGTAATTCCAAAAACAGCCGCCGAAGTCAACGCTATGCTTAACGCATCCGATGGTGAAAAAGCGGCTTCTGTCGCCAAAGACGTATCTGCGTCTGCACAAAAACTTGCCGGAATAAGCAGTATATTGGCAAACACAAAATCGAAATCGCTTTCAACTGCTGGCACATTGGATATTGCTGGCGACATAAATGCGATTTGGGCAACGACCGATTTAGCAAGTGGCGTTAACATCGCCAACCTTAGTGGTGAAACATTATACAATGCGGTTCATTCCCAGTGTGCTGATTTGGTTGCACAACACTGCGAATCAACATCTACATTGAACATGGTGATTGCCGCATATGGTATGTACATTGAAAACGATTGCACGATTTTATCAAACGCATTGGACAAGAAAAAGAATTCTGCTAACGCCGCAATTCGTGAAACAGAACGTGAAATGTATGATGCTCGTCTGCAAAACTATAATGCACATAATGCAACATCAATACACGACTGTGTCGCCAAGGTTCGTAATGACATAACTGCGGACACGGCATGTGGCCAAGATTATATCCACTGTCTTGACGTATCTGGAATGTATTTGAATCGCATAACTGGCGAACCAATATACACGGCTAATTTTTATCAATTGGAAACGATGTTGTCATTATCTGGCGACGTGTTAACGAACCAATCTAATCGTCTGTTGGTTGCAGAACTGAACCGCAAACGCAATGCCGCCGAAAAAAGTCTTTCGACATGTCAAGATTTGGCGGATGACGTATGGGACGAATTCATGCGCCAGGCAATCACCGAAATATACCAAGGTCAACAATCCCGCATTCGCCAGGTCAAAGACGAATGTCTTGACGTTGTTAATAAATGCTATGATTCACAAACGGCGTCGTTGCGTGACTTCAGTAATACCAAAGAACAATTATTGCTTGGGGCGCAACTGGAATTGTCCGAACAATTGTGCCAAGAAAAACTGGACGCATGCAGCAATCTTTATGGTGGCGGTCCAAATGGATTGCAAGAATTGGTTGCAACGATGCGCAATATCACAAGCCAGGCTATCGCACAAAACTGTCTTGCCACATTACAAGAATATGTTCAAACATTGTGTGCGGTTCCATCAAACGACACTACACATTCGTATCCATACGCATGTCGTGTTTATGCACCGGGCGAACAAAAATATGCATTGGATTGGAAATGCCAAAATGCACAAAGTGCCGTGATTATATCTTCTGGTTCAGATACACGTTCTTCATCGAACACCAGCCAATCCTCACGCGCACCATCACGTGCTGCACCAACGACAACTGGCGACACGACCACCCGTGGTGGAACATCTTCGTCTTCCACCGCAAGATATGTATGCGACTCTGATGCGATCATTTACACAAAATGCAACAGAGATTATTTCTTCAAAGATTGTTTGAAAAGTCAGTCAAACGGTGGCGCCGTATCGATTATTGGTTTGTGGCCATCAGAATCCAATAAAAAAGATGTTCAAAAGGCACCTGGAAATATATGCATTAACATGAACCACAATGATGTTTCTGCGGCATTAAGAAGCCAAAGCGATGTCGTAGTACCGGGCGGCACAACATGCCCATATCAAACATCGAACAATTCTGGTGGTGGCGACGATCCAACACCAAATGTGACAACAACATATATCTGCGAAGATTATGTCGGCAGTCTGTATCAAAAGGTTGTTCGTTATGCCCTCCAGGCATGCATGCGTCCATCTGAAACAGAAAATATCAACACGGACGGCACAGAACAAAAAACGCCGATATCACAAACCGTATTACAAGACGTCAATGCAACAATGGATTCTGTGCGCATTGCGATGTCTAATGAATTACAACAAGAATGTGAAAGGCTTGGTGGTTATTGGGTTCCGACTCAGTTTAATGATACCTCCACAGAAACGACAACCGGACAAAATATAGACTATGATCCTCGTTTCTATGAAGAAACGGGCGCAAACAAAAAGTGGGGGTATTGTGCAAACGCCAATGCCGCCGAACAATACTATGGCACAACCAGTCAATAATAAAACAACCATGTTTTATGACTCAACTTGCCAGGGACACAGAAATTTGATAAAATAAGAAGACAAGAGTTAACATATGAAAAAAACATTTTTATTTTCGATTGTTTCATTTTTGTTATTTGGTGGCGCAAACGCTTTTACGCCATGGTGGGACCAAGATACCATATGTCGCATAAACCCATCAAAATGTTATCCTGACATGACGGGCAACGGATATTTCTATAACAAATATGACTCTCTCAGTTGGGACGACACATCAAAATGTTGGGGTAAAAAATATATTTGCCCCCAGGCATTAAAAGATACAACGGCCACAGAACGTGTCGCAATGGACCGTACCGACATATCTGACTCTTCTCTTATTAACACCACAGACTTTGATACAACGATATTGAACGAAGATTGTTTCGGTGTTCGTAAATCAAGAAATGGCGGTGCCGAAGTTTCTGTGGGCGGAACGTTTAAAAAGGTCTGGTGTGATGGCGTTCTTGGTGAATTGGGCATTAATTCTGCCGACATCACCGCATTAGAAAACGGTGAAATTGTGACCCAGGATATTACATGTGGTGCATTGGCTGCCAAGGGTTATATTGGTAAAACACCAACCGAAAACAAATGCTATGGTAAATACTATGATGAAATGGAATACCGTATTGAATGCGACGCTTCTGAACCAACATTGTTTGTATTGAACGGTGCCGATCCAGACTCGGTAAGTTCGGATCCAACAAAACAGCCACCCCAAACAGAATCTGATGCGGAAGCACTGTTTACCAAAATGATACAAAACGCATCTCAAAGACGCACGGCTATGCAAAATAACGGCGACTAAACTTATATAAAAAAACACCCACCGAAATGGTGGGTGTTTTTATTTTATCTTGGTTATTTAAGCCGCCTTTTTCGCATCAGCAAAAATTTCCACTGGGGCTTTTTTGCCGGCGACAACATTTTTATCGATAACGATTTCTTTTAATCCATCTTTGTCTGGCGCATCAAACATTGGTTGTAATAAAATCTTTTCCAAAATTCCACGCAATCCACGTGCGCCCGTTTTGCGTTCAACCGCCATTTTTGCAATTTCACGCAAAGCATCTTCTTTGATATTTAACTTAACCCCGTCCATTTCCATCATGGCAACAAACTGTTTAACGATTGCATTTTTGGGTTCTGTCAAAATTTGCACCAAAGCATCTTCATCCAAATCTTCCAGTGTTGTAATTACCGGCAAACGTCCAACCAATTCTGGAATAATACCGAACTTTACCAAATCTGCCGGTTGCACATCATGCAGATAATTTTTCGATTCACGTGCTTCTTTTGATTCCACGGTTGCACCAAAACCGATTCCACGACGTGCATTTGTTCGATTTGCAATAATTTTATTTAATCCATCAAACGCACCGCCACAAATGAACAGAATCTTGCTTGTATCTAATTGAACGGTTGCTTCGCCTGGGTGTTTACGCCCCGCCCCACCGGCTGGAACATTTGCAACGGTTCCTTCGACCAGTTTCAATAACGCTTGTTGAACACCTTCACCGGACACATCACGTGTCAGCGATGGGTTTTCAGATTTACGTGCAATTTTATCAATTTCGTCGATATAGATAATTCCACGTCCGGCACGTTCAACATCAAAATTAGCATTTTGCAACAAACGTGTCAAAACACTTTCCACATCATCACCAACATAACCCGCTTCGGTCAAAGTTGTTGCGTCGGCAATCGCAAACGGCACATCCAAGATACGTGCTAAAGTCTGGGCGAACAATGTTTTTCCAGTTCCCGTTGAACCAATCAGCAACACATTTGATTTTTGAATTTCCACCTTGGTCGATGCAGAAACACTGTGTCGTTTATAATGATTATACACCGCCACGGACAGTGCACGTTTTGCATCGTCTTGGCCGATTATATATTCGTTCAAGAAATCATAAATTTTATGGGGCGTTGGTAATTTGGCTGCATCTTTGTGTATTTCATCGACACGTTCATCAGTCATAATATCATTGCACAGCGCAATACATTCATCACAAATACACACGCCACGACCGCTGACCAGCTTTTTAACCTCGTACACGGCCTTGCCACAAAAGCTGCAGAACTGTTGATTATCCGCAGTTGCATTTGTATCTTGTATTTTATCGTCGCTCATACCGATATCCCCCACACATAAAACTATTTTCTTACCAAAATGTTATCAATCAAACCGAATTCTTTTGCCTCTGCTGGGTTCATCCAGTTATCACGTTCCATGGCATCAAATACTTCTTTTTCCTTACGACCGGTAAATTCCGCCATTTGTTTAACCAATGATTTTTTGTTCTTTTGGAATTGATTTAATTGAATTTCCATATCTGTGATTTGCCCCTGGGCGCCAGCCATTGGTTGATGAATCATGACCTGGGTATTTGGCAACACAAAACGTTTACCTTTTTCACCAGCCGCCAACAGCACCGAACCCATTGACGCAACAAGCCCCATACCAATTGTTGAAATTGGCGACTTGATATACTGCATCGTGTCCATAATCGCCCATCCAGCAGACACGTCCCCACCCGGAGAATTTATATACATTGAAATATCAGCATTTGGATTTTCAGATTCCAAAAACAACAATTGGGCAACAATACTGTTTGCCATATTTGGTTCAATTTCGCCGCCGACCATAACGATACGGTCACGCAAAAGTCTTGAATAAATATCAAACGAACGTTCACCACGTGGTGATTCTTCGATAACCATAGGTATCAATGCCATACCAAAACCTCTATGTTAACTTCTGTGTATTATACCATATAAAAACCCGATTCGCTAATCTGGTTTACCCTAAATATATAATTCCATATTTCCAAAAAACAAGTAATCTTGCAACTTTTGGGCAAAAAGAGTAAAAATTAAAAAAACCAACATAATTTCAACGACTTATCTTTTGTTTGTTATTCCTTGGATTGTATTGATTTTTTACGCTCTTTAATATAAAATTCTCACTAGATTCATGAAAATCACTTTTGTATTTGATTGCGAAAAGGAAAGGAACAAATGAAACAGAAAAAAAAGCGAGTACTATCGCTATTTTCTGGATGTGGCGGAATGGACCTTGGTCTGGTTGGTGGTTTTGAAATTCCATCGGTTTGTTATAACAAAAAACTGCACCCCGATTGGGCCCCCAAGAAAGCCAAAAAAAATTATCTGAAATTGCAAGAAACATCATTTGAAAACGTGTTCGCAAACGACATTCGTCAAGATGCAAAATCAACATATGTAAGATATTTTAAAAACAATACTCAAAACATCTACATTGTCGACAGCATCGTAAACCTTGTAAAATCTGCAAAAAAGGATTATATCAATTTCCATCAGACATAGATATCGTAACAGGCGGATTTCCATGCCAAGATTTCTCTGTTGCCGGAAAACGCAAGG
>JAFZXC010000024.1 GCA_017616975.1 Alphaproteobacteria bacterium | reverse complement strand
TTGTGCGACAAATTGGGACGATTCTTTTGTTCCGCTTGTTTTCCGGCAAATTACGGTTATCTATTGCCGCACTTTCCAGCGTCCGCATTGACGTTGTTCCAACTGCAATTACCCGTTTTGCACCGTTAATAATGTCGGCTTGTTCGGGTGTTATTTGACACCATTCACTGTGCATCTTGTGCATGGACAAATCTTCGGTTTTAACCGGCATCCACGTTCCTGCACCGACATGCAAAGTCACCTTGACAACCTGGGCACCACGTGATTCGATTTCATGCATCAGTTCGTCGGTAAAGTGTAAACCCGCCGTTGGTGCGGCCATCGAACCAATTGGATCGGCATAGACTGTTTGATAACGTTCCCGGTCGTTTAATTCTTCGTCACGCTTCATATACGGTGGCAAAGGCATTTTGCCGACACGGTCTAAAACTTGGAACACATCATCACAATGGAAAGCGATTTTTACCCCACTTTCTTCATCGGTATCAACAATTTCGATATTGGTACCATCATCCATTGTCAAAACATCACCGATTGAAAACTTGTTAAACTTTTTACACAACCCCCACCAAATGTGATTATCGTCTGTTGCAGTGTGCAATGTTATTTCATGAAAATTTCCCGACATATCAACCGCATTAAAACGTGCCGGAATAACACGGGAATTGTTGAACACGACAACATCGCCTGGTTCCAGATAATCCAAAAAATCACGAATATGTTTGTCGCACACTTTGCCATTTGCAATCACCAACATACGAGAAGCGTCACGCTTTTCCAGTGGGTGCGACGCAATTAATTCACTTGGTAATTCAAAGTCAAAATCAGACGTGTGCAACATTTTATTTTTGTTTGCCAAATTGCTGGTTCACCAAAGTGTTTATCGCACGGCCACGACGTATGCCAATGGAATCCATATCATATACGATGTGTCCGTGTTTGCTGTTAAACATGCGGTTTTTTCTGTAATATTCGGGGTTATCTGTGAGAAAACTGACTGTATCGCCAACACGAAGATAATGGCAATTTTGATCTACGGAATCATAGTTGCGATATATTCTTTCGACGCCCGTTTCAACGTCACGAATAAACACGACCGTTTGACAGGTTTGTTTTTCCAATCCAAAAACAACATTTTTATATTCAGCCTTTTTGCAACCAGTTATGCCCAACAACGTACCCAACGCCAACGCTTTATAAATTGGACGAATTTTCACGCCTGTGTTTTTCATAATTCACCTCTTTTATTTGCCGAATTCTAACCCTTGGTCAGAATAGTTTTCCGCTGTATTCTCCCAATTCGGCTCGACACGCACAAAAAGGTGCAATCGGGCGTTTACCCCCCATTGATCTTGGATATCATGACGTGCCGCAGTTCCAATTTGTTTTAATTGACTGCCTGCACGACCAATCACAATTTTTTTATGTGCATCACTTTGCACAACGATTTTTTGATATATGTCTAATACGTCATCGTCTGCGGTTTCAACCCGTTCCGTCACGACATTTATGTGATACGGCAATTCCGCATGGACATATTTATAAATCTTTTCGCGCGTCAATTCCGCAAGATATAATAAATCAGGAACATCAACCGAATCCGCAGCATCAAATAAATATGGCGATTCCGGCATGACAGTGGCCAAAGATTTTAACATTTGTTGGACACCATCGTTTTTCAGCGCAGAAATCATAAAGAATTCACGGACGTCCGCCATTTTAGACAATTCGTCCACCATCGGCAACAAATCAAGTTTGGCGACGGCATCAACCTTGTTCAATGCGACATACAGGTTTGCATGATTTTTAACCCGACCAATCAAATCACGAATTGTTTCGGTTATTCCGTGTGTTGCATCTACAACCAATAACACCGCATCGGCATCACTTGTTGCGTCCATTGCCGCACCAACCATCGCCCGATCAAGACGACGTTTGGGCTTGAAAACGCCCGGTGTATCAACAAAAACCAGTTGTCGATTGCCAACCATTTTGACTGCACGCAGACGTGTTCGTGTCGTTTGCACCTTGTGCGAAACAATAGACACCTTGCGCCCCATAATTTGATTTATCAGGGTGCTTTTGCCCGCATTTGTTGGGCCAATTATTGCAATAAAACCACTGTACGTTTTTTCTGTCATGGGGTTAAGGTTAGCATACCAAAATCAAATGTGAATAAAAATTATTGCAAAATCGCAAATATATGCAAAAATCAAGCCGATAAAAAACAAAAAGGAAAAAAATGCAATTAACTGGTCCAGAAATCAAAAGACAGATGAAATTAAGAAACCCCGGAAACCCAAACGGGTGCCCAAATATAATTATTAGCCCCTTTTTCGAAGAAGCATTGGGGTCAAACAGTTATGATTTGCACTTGGGCAACACATTGAAAGTTTACAAATCTACTATTCCAAATGGCATGATGCCTGCGTTGCCATGTAACAGCGGTCATAAATACTCTATGAAGGACTGGTTTACCAGTTGGGGCGCATGGTTGTTATATAAATTAAAGCCGTGGGCGTATAACCCGGAAAACCCAAAATTCTTGTTGGATCCCTGCAATCAAAACCCAAAAGAAACTGTCACAATTGAAATCCCAGAAACGGGTCTTATATTGTCGCCACGATTTGGATATTTGGGCAACACAGTAGAATATACTGAAACATATAACTTGTTCCCATACATTGATGGCAAATCGTCTGTGGGTCGTAATTTTATATCGATACACGAAACAGCGGGTCGTGGCGACGACGGGTTCTGTGGCAATTGGACATTGGAAATAACTGTTAAACACCCCACAGTTGTTTATCCAAATATGCGTATCGGCCAAATATACTATGAAAAATTTGAAGGCGATCGCAAACCATATCACCAAAACAAATCACGCCATTATTGCGGTCAAACAGAACCAACCGTTGCGGCGCCAATTCCAATTGATAAATTTCTTGATATGGCCGTTGATAAACAAAGATAAAGAAAACCGCCGTTTTGGCGGTTTTTTATTTTAACTTTTTCGTCCATTCATTGTCTGGAAAGTTTTTACGCAACATTTCGGCATATCCAGATGCCTGGTCTGGCAGACCAATTGCCGTATAGCATTCGGTCAATCTAAACAACGCTTCGGGTGTCATAACGGTTTCTTGGGCGTCCGTAATAATCGACTGGAAACGAGTAATTGCACTGGGCCAGTTTTCTGTGGCCATATCATGACGTGCGGCATACATAACCTTGCCGGCAATATAATTTTTAAGAATAATTATTTTATTTTTTGCGTTTTCGGCATATGGACTTGACGGGAAACGTTCAACCAGTTGCTGAAATTGAGCCAGCGCATATGCCGATTCCCCGGGTTCACGACGAACATCGCTGACCTGGCGATAATGACACATGCCACGCAGATACAACACATATGGCACATCATTATGCCCCGGATGGAAACGCATAAACCGATCGGTTGTCATCAATGCACCGGCAAAATCATCATCCATGTAATACGAATATGCCGCCATAATAAGAGCGTCTGCGGCCCACGGACTTGCCGGGTATTGCGTTTCAGCAGTAATAAATTTAGCAGCGGCTTCTTCGTAATTTTCTTTATTAAATTCAGCATATGCATCCGCATAAATATCCGGCAACGATTGTTCCGGAACAATTTTGTTATCGCCCGCACATCCCGCCAATACTATCGCTGAAAAACATGCAATAATTATTTTCTTCATATTTTTATTCCTGCCTTGATTTTATGTTTCGTGATTGAGTATAATAAAACTTATGAAGTTAGGCAAACACATTTTCGGGGTTGGTGCCATGACTGGTATCAGCCGCATATTCGGGTTCGTTCGTGATATGCTTATTGCACGTGTATTGGGTGCAGGACGGCTGTCGGACATATTTTTGGCGGCATTTCGTCTGCCTAATCTGTTTCGTGATTTACTGGGCGAAGGCGCATTATCTGCGATTTTTATTCCAATGTATGCCGATTCCAAACACGATGAAAGTTTTGCTAAAAACGTGTTTTCATGGTTAATGATGGTGCTGTTGGGCCTGACCATACTGTTCGAAGTATTTATGCCATTGGTCATTTGGGGGCTGGCACCGGGGTTTGCCGATGTTCCTGGGAAAATGCAATTAACCGTCACGATTTCCCGCATTATGTTTTTCTATGTGATATTCGTTTGTGGTTCGGCTTTTTTGTCGGCGATATTAAATGCGTTTTCACGATTTTTATTAGCCGCATTTATGCCAGTATTGCTGAACATCATGTTAATTGCCGCATTATTGATTGCGATGCATATTGGCGCCGGGCAAACGACACTGTTTATCATGGCGGCAACGGTTGTTTTGTCTGGAATTTTACAGTTCGGCATATTGTGGGGGCGTGTTCGGCATAAACATTTTGGTCTGCATTTGATTGTTCCAAAATGGACCCCAAAAATCCGCAGTATGTTCGCCCGTTTCGGCGTCAGCATTGTCGGCAGTGGCTTTTATCAAATCACAATTATACTGGGCACTTTGGTGGCAAGTTTCGAAAGTGGCGCTGTGTCGTGGCTTTATTATGCGGACCGTATTATTCAATTGCCATTTGCAATGATTGGCTTGGCGGTGGGCACGGTTTTAATATCATCAATATCAAACGCATTGGCAGAAAAAAATATGCGCAGTGTTCATATTCAACAAAATTCATCTATGCGCCGTTCAATGATGCTTATATTGCCATGTGTGGCGGGGTTATTTGTGTTGGCTGAGCCGATTATTCAATATCTGTTTCAATATGGTGCGTGGACACCACAATCAACCCATGCGGTTGCACTTGCAATTATGATTCAAGTGTTCGTTTTGCCCGCCATGTTGATTAGCCAGATTTACAGCAAAACATTATATGCAACCC
>JAFZXC010000023.1 GCA_017616975.1 Alphaproteobacteria bacterium | reverse complement strand
TGCCAAATTGTATATGTATTCGAATTTGTCATTAACATTGATTGGATCACATACATCGTGTTCGATGAATTTAAAATTTGGGTTTTTCAATAACTTTTCGACATTAGATATGCGCCCAGTGTAATTATTATCCAAACATGTCACATTGTGTCCTTGGTCAATCAAGCGTGCGCAAAGATTTGAACCCAAAAAACCCGTCCCCCCTGTAACCAAAATTTTGCTCATTTTTACCCCTTATGATGTCCCGATTTAGCAAATAAAATCTGTGTATCGGCAATCATAGGGTAAAACAATAAAAAATCAAGCGTTTTCTGGACAAAATCTTTATTTTTGATAACCCAAAAGGAAACAATTCCCAGCCCCATCATTAAAAACATAAAAAAACGCCCCATATTTTTGGGGCGATTGACATGAAAACGTTTGTTTTGTTGTTTATCTTCTTTCTGTTGGACGGTCAAACCAAATAATTATTAACCATGCAACAGCGGCAATTCCAATCAGGCTGTAAACAATGTTTGTTAACAATGTTGCTGGCCCAAATAAAAATGCCACCAAATCAAATCCAAAGATTCCAATCAACCCCCAGTTCAGGGCGCCAATGAACATCAATGGAACAAGAACATAGTGCGTAAGTCCTCTCATCTGTTTTTTCTCCTTTTACGGTTTGTTTTGTCTGGGTATCAGACATGTCCATTATAACCATTTTCAAAATGGCACGCAAACAGAATACTGCATTTAGGAAAACGTTCTTAAATCAAAGAACCCGGCGGTTTTAATAATATACACCGGAACAAATTGCCGCACAACTACATAATCACAGAACAAATATAACCAAAATATATTGCAACAAATAAAATACCCGCTACACGCCCCAACCGTCCAGTTCGTGCTGTTGCTGCAAACAATGCCACAACCGCCAACATTGCGATTGCCCCATCTGCTATGAAAGCGGCGTCAAACGGTATCGTATGAACAAGCCCGGCAATACCCAATACGAACAAGATATTAAATATGTTTGACCCAACAATGTTGCCAATTGCAATCCCGGACTGGTGCTTCAAGGCGGCGACAATGCATGTGACTAATTCGGGCAAACTTGTTCCCAGCGCAACGATTGTTAAACCAATTACCCGATCGGAAACATTTAATGTTTGTGCTATTTTTACAGCGCTGTTGACCGTAATATCACTGCCGATGACAAGTGCGGCAATTCCGCCGACAATGAATAACAGCGTTTTTACAATCGACATATGCTTTTCCGTTGGCATATCATCGCCCGTTTCCCCATCGGACACCGCAAAAAGATATACCAAGAACAAAACGAATAACAAACATAATAATGCCGCACAAGCATGTGAAATCATGCCATATTGCCACCCCATCCACATCAACAACAATGTTATAAAGCCAACAAATGGTATTTCATAATGTGTCGTGTTGCGCCCAACCGAAAGTGCAGAAATGATAGACGTTAACCCCAAAACAAGAAATATGTTTGCGATATTCGAACCAAAGACGTTACCAATTGCGACACCATTTGCCCCCTGAAACGCCGATGTAATAGATACAGCTGCCTCTGGCGCACTGGTCCCCATGGCAACAACGGTTAAACCAATTATTATTTCTGGAATATGCCAACGCCGTGCAATTGCCACAGACCCATCAACAAATACGTCTGCGCCACGCACCAAAAGAATAAAACCCAAAACCAGCAGAAATATATTCAGCAACATAATATGGGAATTATATCACAATTTATTTCCCGCACAAACCACAAATATGTTTAATCGCCACGTCTGCCAACCGCAGGCCAAAAGAACCGGTCACTGTGACAATTGACCCAAACACCCGTCCCGGCGCCGATGCGTTTTTATGTGGCGCTTCGGTTGAATACACAACAGGAAAATCTGGCAAGCCCGCATCACGCACCATTTTGCGGACACGTGCCGCCAATGGACATACCGTTGTTTTTGAAATCTTTGCAACCTGGATTTTAGAAATATCTGTTTTCATTGCGGCACCCATACTGGCAACGAACGGAACATTATGTGCCACACACCATTTATAAAGTGCGATTTTAGAATCAACCGTATCAATCGCATCAATCACAAAATCGGGCGTAATATCAATTTTTATGTTGTCGTCCACAAAAGCATTTATTGCGATGACTTTTGCATCTGGGTTTATGTCATGAATACGACTTGCGGCAACATCAACCTTGGGCATGCCAATCGTAGACCCCAGCGCAAACAACTGGCGATTTATATTTGATTCTTCGACAACGTCAAAATCAACAACGACAATACCGCCAACACCACTGCGAGCAAGCGCTTCCACAGCAAACGAGCCAACCGCACCACACCCAACGACCATCACCGTTGCACCACGCAATTTATCCATGGCATCATCACCCAATAATGCAGTAATTCGACTAAGCCGATTTGCCATTTAATAACCCCATTGTATTGTTATAAATTATATCTGCCATATATTCGCATGCAACGCCACGAATTTTTGCAATTTCTGCAACGGTATCGGGTATCGTGTCGGGCATTGCCACATCTGGCGCATCAGATTCAACCAAAATGCGATTTTCCGGAACACACGCCACCGCTGCCCGCATCGTTTTGTGGCGTTCGTCCAAAATTCCCGAACCAAAAGAAAAATATGCCCCCGCATTGTTCAAGCATGGCACCAATTCTGGCGCACCCGAAAAACAATGCAAGACCATTGCCGGTGGCAATTTTGCCCCACCCAGAACATCCATCATTTTGCCCCATGCACCAACCACGTGAACATGGCCAACCCGTCCCAAATCATGTGCGATTTGCAAATGGCGCCGAAAAACGATTTCTTGGACATCAAGTTTGGGATGATTGTTATCCAAACCAATTTCACCAACCATTAAATTTGGATTTGCCGACAACAATTCAACAAGTTGTATATTCCAACCGTCCGACAAATCATTGACATACCACGGATGCACACCAATTGCGCCATAAACGTTATTTTGATTTGCCAAATCGATAACAGATTGCCAATTTGATTGTTCGGTTGCATTTATAATAAACCGCCCCACCCCGCAAGCAGCCGCAGCGGACATCTGGTCAGCTGACAAAATATGACAATGTGCATCAATGTATTTGGACATGGCCAAATCATAGCCCAACATTTTATAAAAAGCAAAAAATAAACGGTGACAACCGCCACCGTTTATTTAACACACTTATTTACGTTTTTGTTTTTGAACAACTGCGACTTGTGCAGCCATAGCTTCTGCTTGTTCTAAACTTTTT
>JAFZXC010000022.1 GCA_017616975.1 Alphaproteobacteria bacterium | reverse complement strand
GTGGCGATTGACCAAGCAGGTATCGATATGGTCTCGGTTGCGGATGGTAATCAAAAACTGATGGAACGCATAGCGGACAGAAACGGGTTGCATATACTGGAAGCAGCAGAAAAAATTGGTGTCGGTTCACGCAAATATAAACTGGTCAATTTGGATGAATAAAAAAGGAGAGAGCATATGAAAACGAACATACTATCATGTATATTTGCAGCAATAGTTGGCTTGTTCAGTATAAACATAAACGCAAAAGGTGATGATATGACGAATAAAAAAAATCTGGTTGTATATTTTTCTCGTGCTGGGGAACAATACAGTGTTGGCAACATAACAAAAGGAAACACAAAGATTGTGGCAGAAATTATCGCTGAAAAAACAGGAGCAGATTTGTTTGAAGTAAAATTGCAAAACGATAATTACCCAGTAGATTATACTTCACTGACAGAAGTTGCACAATCAGAACATAATGCCAAAGCACGACCAGAAATTATTGGTGATGTTGAAAACTTTGCTGATTACGATAATGTATTTGTTGGTTCCCCTATTTGGTGGAGTGATATGCCGATGGCACTTTATACATTTATTGAAAAACATGACTGGTCAAATAAAACTGTTATACCATTTACAACACATGAAGGTAGCGGTTTGGGTTCTGTACCAGCTAATTTGAAAACTGCCACGAAAGCAAACGTTCTTGATGGATTAGCAACCTATGGTCATGATGCACAAAACAATCAAGATAAAGTCAAAGAATCTGTTGGTGCATGGCTAACAGAACTAGGATTTTAGGTAAATAATTTTTGAAATTTTTACATTTGAACCGTTGTAACACAAAGAAAACCGCCTTTTCAGGCGGTTAATCAATCTTGGCAGCCCCACTCGGATTTGAACCGGGATTCTCGCCTTGAAAGGGCGGTGTCCTAACCATTAGACGATGGGGCCGAAACTTTATAATACCGCCCGGAAAGGTGGCGGCAAAATAAACTGGCGGGATGTAAGGGGCTCGAACCCTCGACCTTCTGCGTGACAGGCAGACGCTCTAAACCAGCTGAGCTAACACCCCGCAAAGCCCACATATCTTATAATGACAATTGGACAAATGCAAGTATTTTTTTATTTAATCAATTTACCTATTGCAACGGCGGTATCACACATGCGGTTTGAAAAGCCCCATTCGTTATCATACCACGCAGTCACATGAACCAATTTGTCGCCCAAGACTTTCGTTTGGCTGGCATCAAAAATGGAACTGTGCGCATCATCGGTAAAGTCAACAGAAACAAGCGGTTTGTCGTTATAAGCAAATGTCTTGGATTCTGCGGCTTTCATTGCAGCGTTGATTTCGTCTGCGGTGGCGGCCTTGTTCAAATTGGCAACCAATTCAACAACCGAAACGTCCGGGGTTGGAACACGAATTGCCATGCCGTCCATTTTGCCCGCCAAGTTTGGCAAAACCAGCCCAATTGCCTTGGCTGCGCCGGTCGATGTCGGTATCATTGACATGGCGGCTGCACGTGCACGACGAAAATCACGGTGGTTTTTATCCAATAACTGTTGATCGCCAGTATATGCGTGGACAGTTGTCATCCATGCGGACACAATACCGAATTTTTCGTCCAAAACTTTTGCCACCGGGGCCAAGCAATTCGTTGTGCAAGATGCGTTGGATACAATCAAGTCTTTTGATGTCAGTGTTTTTTCATTAACGCCAAAGACAATCGTTTTGTCTGCACCCGCCGATGGGGCAGAAACCAAAACACGCTTTGCACCGCAATCCAGGTGAACCTTTGCCTTGTCCGCAGCAGTGAATAATCCGGTGCATTCCATCACAACATCAATTTTCAACTTTTTCCATGGCAATTTAGATGGATCACGTTCGGAAATACATTTGATTTTTTGATTGCCGACAACAATATATTCGCCATCCATTTTTACGTCCATTGGCAATTTCCCATGCACAGAATCATATTCCAACAGATATGCGTTTTCTTCGGCTGGGGCTAAATCGTTTACAGCAACAAATTCAATGTCGTCACGTTTCGACACCAATGCCGCACGCAGAACCAAGCGACCAATACGACCGAAACCATTTATTGCGACTCTTAATTTTGACATATTTCTTCCTTTCGTTTTTGTTAATGCATGTGTGTATCATAGCACCTTT
This sequence comes from Alphaproteobacteria bacterium, assembly GCA_017616975.1. Lineage (GTDB taxonomy): Bacteria > Pseudomonadota > Alphaproteobacteria > Rs-D84 > Rs-D84 > Enterousia. The sequence goes on along the minus strand of JAFZXC010000022.1, from coordinate 12,936 downwards.
TTTTACCATATTACAATTGAATTTTGTCCGTTGTCATTTTATAATGTTGTCAACATGACATATGATGCATACATTATCACAGGGCCAACAGCGTCGGGCAAATCTTCATTTGCTCATGATTTGGCACGCAAAATCGGTGGTGCAATCATAAATGCCGACAGTGTTCAAATATATCGTGGAATTGAAAATATATCGGCGTCGCCATTTGCCGCACGTGAAATCACGCCCGAAATTGATGGTGTGCCATATATGTTGTTTTCAATACTGGATTTATCCCAGCAAATAAGTGTTGTTGATTATTTGCATCTGGCTAAAACGGCGTATGACAAAGTGGTGGCAGATGGGAAAATACCAATTTTTGTCGGCGGTACAGGATATTACATAAATGCATTGATTAACGGTATTTCGCCAATGCCAGATATTGATGATGTTGTTCGGGAAAAAGCACGCAAATTGGTGGCCGACGATATTGATGCGGCTCGTAAAATGTTGCCAGATGATTTTTCTGCGACGGATCCGCAACGTGTTGCACGTGCAATAGAGGTCTTTTTGCAAACCGGTCATCATATCACAGAATTTCAAAATGCTGCCCGTATGGGTTGTGTGGTGCCAAATGCACATCGTATTTTAATTAACCCACCAACCGACGTATTATTAAAGCGTATCGCAGAACGTATACCAGAGATGATGTCTGGGGGCGCATTAGACGAAGCCAAATTAATCGTCGATTCAAAATGGGACGAAACACGTGCAATCGGGGCAAGCCAGCTGTGCCAATATGTTCGTGGCGAAATATCAATGGATGACGCAATTAAAAATTGGATTACCAAAACAAATCAATATGCAAAACGTCAACGTACTTGGTTTCGTACTCAATTCCATCCCGATGAAATCATAACGAAAATTTAATTTTTCTTGTTCGCCAATTTGGCGTATTCGGTACGAATAATGTTATTAAAATCTGTTTGACGTAATTTTCGTGAAAAACGTGTACAGTTATTTATTTCGGTTTCTAGCATTCCCCATCCAGCATATTCCCAATCGATTATGCCAACAATTTTCATTGTTTTGGGGTTGATAATCATATTGTTGCAAATGTCGTTTTGGTTCCAACCGTCACCGTCACGATCCCGCAAATCATCGATGCCGTCTGGGCGTGCGTTGTGCATTGTGTATATGAATTTTGCAACCTGTTTGCCCCACAATTTAACGTGTTTGCGCATCGTTTTCACAGAATATGTATTCATGTTACGGCCGGGAATAAATTTATAGCGATAAAATGTATAATCGCCGGCTTCGACAATAGATATGTGCGGAATTTCAACCGTGGCGATATTTGCAAATGCATCGGTTATACGCTTTTCCCGCATGATTTTTGCAATGTTTACGTCGTCGTGGGCGAATTTTTTGCGAATTTTAAATACATATTTATTATCAACGATAAAGCCGATGTTCCAGCCACCTTTTATCATTTTGACATGGCGAAATTGTAATTCTGGGCACGCATTACGTAATGCACGATATTTTTTATCCCAATCATACAGTCGTTCCCGACGCACACGTTCACGTGTCGATTTTGATGGTATAAATCCACATAAAAAATTACAAATTTTAAAAAAACTTTGCCACATATCGCTGTCCAAACTTTACTGATATTATGGTATTGAAAAAAACAAAAAAAACAAGTATTTTATGGTTATGTTTAAAAGTGGTGATGTTGTAAAAGTTTTAATTCCAAATGTCGTGAACACTGGATACGACTATCGGTTGAATGCGCCCGCAGATTTGGGAACGTTTGTTGAATGTCGTGTTATGAATCGCCCATATATTGGCGTTGTGTGGGGGTTGCCAGATTCTAAATTGCCAGAAGATAAAATAAAAAGTGTGGTGCGTGTGCTGGATGCATCAATGCCGGTGACAACTTTGCAGTGGATAAAGCGTATGGCGGAATGGACACTGATGACACCGGGTGCTGTGCTGAAATTAATTATAAATATCCCAGATGCCTTTTCGCCACCACGGATGCAGGCGTTATACTCGTTTGATTTTGATGCAAAAGCAAGAATGACAGAATCTCGTCAGGCGGTTGCAGATGCGTTCGCATCAAATGATAATGACCCAATGTCAATTAATGATATTGTAAATATCGCACATGTGTCGCAATCTGTCGTACGTGGCATGGTGAAAAACGAAACATTAAAACCAGTAGATATGCGTGCAGTTGAAGATGAAAATCGTTTTGTTCATTTATATCATGACATGGGAACAGTCCAGTTGAACGATGAACAATCTTTTGCTGCTGGGGAAATTGGTGGCGCAATTGAACATGGTGGTTTTTCGGTGTTTTTATTAGACGGAATAACCGGTTCGGGCAAAACCCAGGTTTATTTTGATTCGGCATTGCGTGCGTATAATGCGGGCAAGTCTGTATTATTAATGATGCCAGAAATTGCATTGACGGCGCAATTTATGTCACGTTTTGAATCTCGGTTTGGTGCGCCCCCTGTTGTATGGCACAGCAATTTAACTGCGGCCCGACGTCGTGATATATGGCGTGGTGTGTTGAACGGTGATATTCGGGTTGTTGTTGGAACCCGCAGTGCGCTGTTTTTACCGTGGCAAAATTTGGGATTGATTGTTGTAGACGAAGAACATGACACGTCATACAAACAGGAAGACATGGGAAACTATCATGCACGTGATATGGCAATTTTACGTGCCAGTATCGAAAAAATCCCCGTTGTTTTAGCAAGCGCAACACCGTCCGCCGAAACATTGGAAAATGTTGCAAATGGAAAATACCGTGGATTAAAACTGTGTTCTCGATTTGGTGGGGCAACATTGCCGAAAATAGAAACAATCGATTTGCGTGAAAACAGACCAGAATCATATCGCATATCAAATGATGAAAATGCACCCGATGTTCCGGGGGCATTATCAAACCCATTGTGTGATGCTATTCGTGAAACACTGGATAATCATCAACAGGTTATGTTGTTTATAAATCGGCGTGGCTTTGCACCAATTGTCCAATGTAAAAAATGTGGTTGGACGGCAACTTGTGATGATTGCAGTGTGGGTATGAATTATCATAAGCGAATTGGAAAACTGTTATGTCATATGTGTGGCCGAACCGAAATGATGCCTGATAAATGCCCGAATTGTGGCGAAAACGTTTCGATGCGTGGTGTTGGTGTTGAAAAAATAGAAGCAGAAATTGCGGCACGGTTTCCAAATGCACGAACTGCGCTGGTGTCAAGTGATACAATTGCATCACGTCAAAGTTTGGAACGTATCGTTTCTAAAATGGAGTCCGGAGAAATAGATATTGTCATTGGAACGCAAATCCTGGCTAAGGGGCACCATTTTCCAAATCTAACACTGGTTGGTGTGGTCGATAGTGATATGGGGTTGTTCGGGACAGATTTTCGTGCGGCTGAACACACATTTCAACAATTGTTCCAAGTTGCAGGGCGTGCGGGACGTGGCGAATTCCCAGGGCGTGTTTTATTGCAAACATATCAACCCGATCATCCTGTGCTGATGGCGATTTGTGCTGGAAATCGTGACGATTTTATGAATACTGATATGGATGGACGACGTGTGGCCAAGATGCCACCATATGGACAATTAATCGCAGTAATTGTCGAAGGTGTGCGTGAAAACGTATTACAAAAATACTGTGCGGATTTGGCGTCTGTGGCACCGAACATTGTTGGTGGAAAAATCATGGGACCGGTGCCGGCACAAATATATCAGGTTCGCAATTGGTATCGTATGCGGTTTTTAATTTCGGGTGACGTACGGGCAATGTTGCAGCCGATTGTTGCAGATTGGATTGCCCGCATTAAACAACCCGCAAATATTCGTGTTAAAATCGATGTGAATCCGGTGAATTTTATGTAATGTTTTTATTTGTTGCGGCCGAACAGTTTTTTAAATAAATTCCGCCGCCATGCAATACGTTCCGCCCGGATTTTTTCTTTTGTTTTGAAAAATTCTTCAAGATTTTCAAAGTCTGGCGCATCTTGTTTAATTGGCGTTTTTTTCATTTGCACGATGCTCATATATTCTTTGTATTCATTACGGCGTTCAACAATTAATGAACCCGATTCATCAATAAGCCCCAGTCGCAACATTTCGGCGTCCGAACCATCATATACAAGATTTTGTTTCGCCATTGTGTTTCCCCATTGTTTATTAAACGACTTCGGTCACAGCACGCAACGCACCATCACGTGATAATTGAACAACACGAATTTTCTTTTTCATTTCTGCAATAAGTTCGCCACGGTCATATGCCGGTTGAGTGTGCAAAATACGGTCTGCAAATGCGGCATAGGCGGCTTCGGCGCTTTCGGCATGAATTGTTGTGTAGAAATGTTCATGACCCGTCCCCAACATTTCCCATAAAACCGATGCGTTGTCAGTCGATATTTCACCACCAATAATTACATCGGGAGTCATGCGAACAACCAAATCCAGCAACCGTGCATAGTTAAAGTCGTTTGTTTGTTCGGTACGTGATAAAACAAAGTGAACCCGATTTTCCTGGGGGACACGAATTTCACGTGCGTCTTCGACCGTAATAACACGACTGTTTTGGTCAATCAATGTAAGCATATGATTTAGAAATGTTGTTTTCCCTGTTGCGGTTGCACCACTTATCAAAATAGGGCTGCCGTCATTAATGGCGGACATTAAGCGTTCATATGGGTCGTCTGGGCGAACGGTGCCACGTGGTTTGACCTTTAATAATTTTTTGCCACGTTCCAGATGATAATTTTCAAAACTTGTATCCGGCGCACCACCACCACGAATACTCATTGCGACGCCACCGGTTATATCGCTTTCGTCATATTGGACGTTTGGACCGGCAATTGCCGAAAAACGATGGTTGCCGGGTAATGTCGCATAAACAACCGGCATTCCATGAATTGGATCAAATGGACGTTCGTATATATTTGCCACCGTATGAATTAAATCGACCAAGTATTGTTTCGATAATTGTGGTGCATTATATGCGACCCATGGAATACGTGCCCCGTGCAGACGCATCCAAACCTGGCCTGCGTGGTTGATGGCAATCTCCTCGACAAATTCGGGGGTATAAAATTCCGCCAACGGTTTTAATAAAGATTCCAAAACGATATTTGACATTATACTTAATTTTATCATAAATCGCCCCTTGAATCAAAACGCTTTATTTGGTAAAATAAAAAAAAAGAGAGAAGGCTAAAATGAAAAAATCTTTGTTTGGCATCATTTGTTCTTTGCTTGTGTTGGGCGCATGCACAACCGGCGATACACCGTATAATACGGACGATTTCGAAAATGGCGGTGCGGATGCTCCGTTGTATAACGAACGGTCCAGCCAGTTTATGCAGGCGGATAACCAATACTCGAATATCGATTCATATAAGCCAAAAACGGCTGCAGAAAAAGAACAAACGCACAATAAATGGAATACGGCACATATGGAAACCCGTTGGCAAGAATACAAGGGAACAATGGTGCGTGTTCAAATCTTGTTGGGAAATACCGATTTGCGTGAAATGCGTCTGCGTATGATTCAAAATGCCGATGGTATGGATATTGATGGCGACGCAAGGTCTGTATTAGCCAAGGTTGCAGACTATGAAATGAAACGAATTTGTGGTCGTAATGCAGACAGCATCGTGATGGTATATGATAAACCTTCTTTTGATGTTATGCGTCCAACACCATATTTTGATTACAGAATGGAAGCCGAAGGTGCCACCATGCGTGAATATGGTTTTCGTTGCGTTTATAACAAATAGGTTGGTTTGCAAAAATTTGGTGCCGGCAATGTCCGGCACTTTTTTGTTCGATTTTCCACTTGCATAATATGGGATGCGTTTAATATATTTATACCAGGCAAGAATAAACCAAAGGGGAAAATAATGAAAAAATTTATGTCTGTGTTGGGTATTTGTGGCGCTGCAATGTTGGCAGCATGCGACAGCAATGCTGGTGCAAAAAATGGCGATACAGTGATTATTGATTTCGCTGGATTTTTGGACGGTGTTCAATTTGAAGGCGGAACGGCAACTGGTTTCCCATTGAAATTGGGCAGCGGTCAATTCGTCCCAGGTTTCGAAGATCAAGTTGTTGGGATGAAAATCGGTGAAACACGTGATGTTAACATTACTTTTCCAGAACAATATGTCGAAGGTTTGGCGGGCAAGGCCGTAGTGTTCAAGGTCACGTTGCAAGATATCGTAAAATAGTATGATTGATGTTCATAAAAAACGCACCGTTTGGTGCGTTTTTTGTTTTTTTTATTCATCAACCGCAACAATAAAGATTTTAAGTTTGTTTGCCTCACGTATAACATTTTCTTTGTCGACAACAAAGCATGTTTTTGTGTTCACAATAATTCCATGCAGATGAGCCGCCGCCACAGCGCGCACCGTATCAACACCAATGGCGGGAATATCAATGCGTAAATCTTGACCTGGCTTGGTCATTTTTGCAAACACACCACCGCTGTGCCGTTTGTTTTTGCGCATTTCAACAACACGTTCCAACATACGTGCGGTACCTTCGGCTGCTTCGACGGCGATAACCTGTTTATCAACAACAACAGATGCGCCAATGTCCATTTTGCCAATCGTGTGCGACACTTCCACGGCACGTTTGATGTCGGCGTTATCAGCCTTGCCGGGTTTGGTTCGTGTTTTGATGCCTGGTGTGTCAAATGTTAACTCTGGTGCTAAATCCTGGGCCGCAACGACCGTAAAACCACGTTTTTCAAGAACCCTGTTCAATGCAGTTGCCATAGAATCATACCCCCGTTGATTTTTCATTATTGATATTAATGCCGTTAACGACCACAAGTCTGGTCGTATGTCATAAAGGTTTGGATGCCCAATCGCACCAACAAATGTTAATTTTTTTATTCCACGACGACGAAATTCACGAACTGCACGACCCGCACCCCCAAGGCGAATTATCATGTCGGGTTTTAAATCAGGATTAACAAAATTTTTCAATCCCACAACAAAAACGTCCCAACCCGCACGCCGCAGCGCATCACGTGTAAAGAACGGTAAATCCAAGGCGCCGGCAATTAATGCGATTTTGTTGTCGGTTGGCTCAGTATGCTTTTTCATAATATATAAGGTTACGAATAAAAGTGGCTGGAATCAAGTCGCAATTTATGATAAAATTAAATATATTATTTAATGGGTGTGTAAAGGATGAAAAAAATATCTTGCGTTTATGCGTTAGCAATGGTTGTGGCAATGCCGGCCTTTGCTGGTTATGGTAATCGTTCCTTTGTGGCCGAAGTTTCACGTGGCTTGGACATTGTTGGTGCAGAATCAAATGTTGATACTGTGCCAGATACGGCGCCGGGTGAATTAGGATACGATGTGTATGAATCAGTTGGCGTTGTCGATTCGTCAAAGATTCGTGTGTTTGTTCCAACAAATATGTATATGCGTGCCGGTGGCGGACTTAATCTGGGGTTCGCAACAAGTGAAGCCAAAGTCGCCAGTGATAAACATATCGCCGAAGACAGTTATGCCGTTCAAATTGGTTTAGGATGGAACTTGTCATCTTATGTTCGTGCCGAAATTGATACCCAGACATCAACGTTCAAATTTGCTGATTTGCGTGATTTCCAGGCGAATTATAAAACGGTTGGTGCAACGCTGTATTTTGACTTTGCACGTCGTTATGTTATGGATGGTGATATAACCCGTATGCGTCATTTCGTTCCGTTTATGGGAATTGGTGCGGCACTTGGGCATTATGAATTTGAAGGTGCTGATGGTGCAAACGGATTTGTTGTTGCAGCACCACGTGCATCACTTGGGTTTAATATCATGTTTAACGAATTGATTGGTATTGATATCGCATACCAGTATCAAATGATGATTGGTAATGGTTTTGGATGGGATACCAAGCATGACGGTGTTGACAGTATCAGTAATGTAATGGCGTCTTTTCGTGTGAATTTCTAGTGGGGTGAAATTATGAAAACAAAAATAATTATTGGCATGTTGTGCTTTATAACTACGGCGGCAAATGCGGCAATTCCGTATCGTGTAGAACAGGTTGTAGTGCCAGCCTCAGAAATTCCGGGTGGTAATGATAACGAGGCTTTTGCCCGTGAACATCGTTTCTATATCGGTGGAATGTATGATTTTTCAATGTGGCAATCTTATACTGACGAATCAAATTACCAACTTCGTGGTAAAGATACGTCGTCGTTTGATGTTGTCGCAGGTATACGTATTTATGATACTTTTCGTGTCGAAGCAAATTATGCCCGCACCGTTGCAAGATTTAGCGACGATGTTGAATTAAATGGCGACACGCTTTTCATTAATGGTATCTTTGATGCTCGTATCGACAGTATGTATCGTCTTTTCCGTTCACAACATTTGGTTCCGTATGTTGGTGCCGGTATCGGGTTAAGTGGTAATACGGTCGAAAACGCAAAGGCAGAAGATAAATTAAGCCCAGCGATGTCTGTGATGGCTGGTTTGGGAATTGAATTGGGTGAATACTTTACAATTGATGCGGGATATCGGTATATGTATATGTTTTCACCAAAGTTCGACATTATCAAAGATTTTGCACCAACCGCACATCAGTTCCGTGTTGGGGCACGTATAAATTTCTAAACAGATGAAAAAATGTCCGTTTTTTGGCGTTTGTGGTGGATGTAAATATGATTTTACAGATGCGGGTTATCGCACTGAAAAGTTAGCAGAAATTGCCAGATTAAAAACAACCGATGATGCAAAATGGGTCGATGGTGGTTTACGTCGACGTGGGGATTTTTGTTTTGCAGGTGGTAAATTCGGTTTCTTTAAGTCCGGATCAAAAGACATTGTCGCTGTGCGTGATTGTTTAAACATGGTTCCGGAAATAAATAAAATTTTACCACGTCTAGCGGAATTGCCGTGGATTGGGGCGGGTTCGTGTTTGGTGACGCTTTGTGAAAATGGTATTGATATTGCAATAAATGCCGACGTCCCATATTTTACACCAGAATTTAAAACGGCCGCAGAGAAAATCGGTGCGCAGCGTATCGTTTGGAATAATCGGGTTGTTGCACAATCTGGAACGCCTGTGATTAAATTTGGTGATGTGGCAGTTGAATATCCGTCAAATGCTTTCTTGCAACCATCTAAGGCCGGCGAAGACATGTTGCGCCAGATGGTCGTTTCGGCGGCTGGTAATTCAAAACATGTTGCAGATTTGTTTTGTGGATTGGGTAATTTTACATTTGCAACGCATGCCGATGGTTTCGATATTGTGGGGACGGGCGTAAAACGTGATTTGTTTGAACATCCGTTAACGGTCGGCATGTTAAATAAATATGATTGCGTGATACTGGATCCGCCACGTGCAGGCGCATCAGCACAGTGCACAGAATTAGTAAAAAGTAATGTTAAACGCATAGTATATGTTTCTTGCAACCCCAGTACGTTTCGGCGTGATATGTCGGTATTAAATCGTGGTGGGTATAAATTAATAAAACTTGTCCCGGTTGACCAGTTCGTTGGCAGTTCTCACTGGGAATTATTTTCCGTATTTGAAAAATAAAAAAACGCCGCCGTTTCCGGCGGTGTTTTCCGAATGCTCTTGAAAGGAAGGAAAGGAGAAAAAGAAATAGAGCATTCTTAACTGTTTGGGGCCCAGAGTCCAGAGGAGAGAGAATGTAGGAGGGAGTCTGAATCCCTGAACCCCTGATGTCATCAGGTTTTATCCTTTTGACGATTCGTAATGTAATACAATAAATACAATTTGTCAAGTATTTTTGTCAAAAAAATTTTTTAGTATATGTTTTTGGTGGCGTGTTTTGACACGCCTAAAGGAAAAAATGCAGAAAAATCAATACGTTCCTAGGAAATGGTGCCTGTTGTAAAAAAACAGGTTTGTAATAGAGTTTTTACTGTGTTTAAGGCAAAAATAACCAAAGGAAACGAATCATGACACACGCAGATGTATGGCATGCCATAGAAAGATTTGCCAGTGCCCATGGAATGTCTTGTTCGGGGTTGGCAAAAAGCAGTGGGTTGGACCCAACAACCTTTAATCGCAGTAAACGTTGGTCTCGTGAAGGTCAACCCAGATGGCCGTCAACTAACAGTATTTCAAAAATCTTGGCTTCAACTGGTGCCTCTATCCAAGATTTCGCAAAGTATATTGATGTGCCACCTCCAGAAGATGACCAGCGTTAATGTATAAAATGCCATTTGATTATACGCAAATGGCATTTTTTATGGACAACGCAAAATATATACTTTATTCTGATTGTTATGTTGAACGGCATTCGGGTATATTCGGCAGATACTTTTTGGCGCAACATTTTAAAAGACTTGGGCGCAACTGTTTTGGACGCTCCAAATACAACGGGGTTGAATTTCGATTCTTTGCATATCGTAATGCCGATATCGCCCATGCAATTAAAATCTGCATTGTTAGATGCCGCAGATTATACCAATATAATTCGCAAGATTTTCGGCAAAGATATTCAATTGTCCAGTTTGCATGCACGTATCGTTGTTCAATTGTATAAATCGGGTGGAATGAACGCCGCTGAATTAAAGTCGGCATTGGGATACAGTACGGATACTACAACCCATACGGTTGATACTGCGATTTATCAATTGCGTAAATTATTTGGACATGATTTTATTATAAATGAAAACGGGGTGTATCGAATTGGCAAATTATAAAGTGATTTCTTTTGACAAAATCCCCAGTACGCAAACATATGCACATGATATGATTGCAAACGGGCGTGGCGCAGACCATATCGCAGTATTGGCGGATGCACAATCTGCCGGGCGTGGTCGTTATAAACGCACATGGATTTCACATCATGGTAATTTGTATGTCAGTTTTATTTTGTCATGCGAAGAACGTGATGCAAGATTGTCTTATGCAGTTGGGGTGGCAATTGCAGAAACGTTAATCGCATTTGGCGTGACGCCGACTATTAAATGGCCAAACGATATTTTAATAGACAATAAAAAAGTGTCTGGAACTTTGATCGAGTATTCTGGACGATTCGTTGTCATTGGAATTGGGATAAATATCAAAACAAATCCAACGGTCAATGCGGACTATAAAACAACGAAACTGGATAATTATATAAATGTCACACGTGACGATTTATTAAATAAACTTATGCGTAATCTGGATAAATGGCGCAATGCAGATTTTTGTGATGTGCGCACACGTTGGACAGAATTGGCTGCGGGATTAAATCGAAATGTAAAATATCGTGGCGAAACGGTAGAATTAATCGGCATAAATGAAAACGGTGCGCTGGTATTGCGAAACGGCACACATTATATGCTGGTTTATGGCGATGAAATTACAATGGACACGATTATATCTTGACTTTTATGTCAATTTGTGATATTATATAAAGCATCAAAGATTAAAAGTATGCCCACACGTTTGTGTGGTTTTTTTATACTTTTGACCCGCATCATGCGGGTCTTTTTTTTACAACATGGGGCGCAAAGATGCAAATGGAACTTATAAAAAATCCAAACGAATCACAAATTGAAATATACAAAGCGGCACGTGTGATATATGCAGAAACATATCCCACAACTTTGCCGTCGGTCGAAGCGTTGACGTCGATGGTTTGCAATATCATGAAACAAACGAATCAGTCTTTATTAGATGTCATTTCGAATTGTGACATATTTGGTTCTTTAAATAAAACATCAAAGCGACATCAATATATAAATGCAGACATACAAAACAATCGTGCATTACAAATGTGTGTGCGTGTTGTTGAACGAATGATGCATGGTGGTCTGGGGGATGTTTGTTTTGGTGCAACACGGTTTCATCATGCAGACGAAATGCCCGATTGGGCAACATCACGTGGGTATATTGCTGATGTTGACGGGTTGTTGTTTTATATATAAAAGGGAATTCAAAATGTTTTGCAGTTTGATTCGTGGTGGCGCACTGGCCGACAGGCGTACCTACATTATGTCGGGTGTTGGCATATTGTCTGCGATTGCATCATATCTTGTTGGAGACGCCGATATCTTTGCATTGTGCCAGGCGGTTTTCACCATGGGTGGAATTTATTTTATACGTAAATCTGATAACAAAACCAAAGGAAAATAATATGGATAAAATTCCAGAAAAATTTTTAAACGAAGATGGAACGTTAAATACTGATTCGTTGTTAAAGTCATATAATGAATTGGAAAAGAAAATTGGAACAATGGTGACTGTGCCGGGTGATGATGCCGATAATGATACTCGTGAACGATTTTATCGAGCAATTGGCGTGCCCAGTGATGCATCACAATATCCAACAAACGATATGTTTGATAACGATTCGGTTCGACAAAAATTTCATGATATTGGACTTACGTGTTCACAAGTTGAAAAAATTTATTCAATCGCAAATGAATTTTTATCACCACTGTTAAATGATTTATTTGTGATGCAAGATGAAACAAATGCGATGATCGAATTAAAAAATTTCTTTGGCGGAACAGAAAAAATGAACAACGCATTACATGCGATAAATGCATTTGGTGAAAAGTATTTGCCACATGATGCATTTGAGTCTTTATGCTCTACGCCCCAGGGAATTCAAAGCGTTTATAAGATGATGCAATCAATGGAACCAAGTGTTGAAACGCAAAAAAACGAAACAGAAAATTTAACAGATGGTGATTTGCGACGCATGATGCGTGATCCAAAGTACTGGCGTGATCATGATGCAGAATATGTTCGTAAAATAGAAAATGGTTTTAAAAAATTATATTCATAAAATGAAAAAAATTTCACTTTCTTCTTTACTATTTTTTTTCTTTCATATAAAATGAAAGTAAGAACAAAAAAATTTGTTCTATCCAAAACAAATAAAAGGAGAGAAGAATGTCAATCTTCAGTAAGAAAAAACCAGCC
>JAFZXC010000021.1 GCA_017616975.1 Alphaproteobacteria bacterium | reverse complement strand
TGTTTGGTGCTTCGGTCCAAAGTTTGAAATATGCGTTCCATCCCAAAGAATATCCACCAGATTTAGATACTTGGTTTCCAATAAAGTTGACGTTCTTGCTGTTTGGTAAATTGGCTGATACACCGACGCGCAATACACCACGAATAGTGGTTGCATTTGGATTATGTGTGAAACCGGTATTGATATACTTACCATTTGGATTTTCAATATATTCCAATCGGGTATAGTCGGTTGAACCCACGGTTGCGGGTGTCGCAACAAATGTTCCCGCGGCACAAGATATCTGGCATTGGCTAACATCTGTTTTTCCATTATTGGTGTTGCTGTCATAGCCCGCCGGACATGCGGTACATGTTCCCGCAGCATAGAAATTTGCACCGGTACAATTACACGAAACCTTGCCATCCCAATTGCTTTCGTATTGCGTGGTGTATTGAACCGTACCCGACGGGCACGATGTCAACAATTGTGTGCCGTTGAATGTATCAGACCACATACTTGTGGCGGTTGGACTGTTGTTCGCTATCAATCCGGCAAATGCCGTTGATGGTATAAAGCCAGACAAACTGGTGCATCCATCAAATGTTTTGTAAAACATAGAATTCGCTGCGCTGGTGACGTCTGCAAACAATCCCGCCGGTATTGCTGTCAATCCAGTACAATCCCCAAATGTTTTGTAAAACATGTATTTTGCATTTGAACCACCAGTAAGGTTTCCGCCACTAAACAAAGTCGATGGTATGCTGGTTAAATTTGTTGCACCCCGGAACGTGTCAATAAATTGCGGAATTTGACTGGCACTGGAACCCAATTGCGGAAATACCGCCGCCAACGATCCAGAAACAGATGCAATTTTAACCGCATTATTGGATACAGCGGTATAAAACGTTATTGCTGCATTGTCGGACGTAACGTCTAAACCAACGATCGAATATTCAGTCGCAGCACCACCGAACTTGATTTTGTGCGCACCCGCAGTGGTCCATGTACATGTGTATGAAACACTGAAATTGGTACTTTTAGAAATCGTTTTGCCAGACGTACCAGTACCAGACAACGTACCACCATCACCGCAATCGACATAGAAAGTACCCTCGGCAGAAATAGCGAACTTAAACGTATCGCTTGCAGATAAACTTGTCGTTGTTAATTCAAACTTGGAATCTACACAATTTGATCCATTCCCCGCAACGTCAATTTGGTTCGATGCGCACGCGGCAACCGCCGCGTTCGTCATAAACACGCAGAACAAACACGCAAAAACCGCAGAAAACATGCGCTTTAGTGGAATTTTCTTCTCCTTGTCCTGAATCCTTTACAAAAATCGTACTAAAATTTCGCGCACGCACGCAAGAGTTTTTTATTATAAATATATATAAATAAACACCCGTGTGGGTATGATAATAAAAAAACGCCCAAACGGACGTTTTTCAATTAGCAACACAACCCCAAACCATATACGAATTATGTTTTGTTGTTATGACTATGCAACACGACTTTTTGTAGAATTTAAAATTACTTGTTGTTCTGCAGCGTGTTGTTTTTTACGCAACGAAGTCATCGCTACACTTATTTCTTTTGCGTATTCTGGTGGAAAAACGACCCAAGATTTCTTACCTTCTGCGTCAAACAGAGTAGCATTCAAATTTCCTGCTTCCGTATAGGCAAAATCAAATTCTGCGACTTTGTTACCAGTACTTACATCCAACAAACTGTCTTTGCCATCAGCTCTGAATACTTTAACACTTCCTTCGTTTATACGCTTTACAAGAAGCTTTGCACTTCCTGCTAAAAATTTATCATCTGCCATATTTTACCCCTTTGTTTTAATTTAATATTTTACATTACGATTATACCACATAAAACCCTTTTTGCCAAATAAAAAACGCCCAAATGGACGTTTTTTAAAATTTTCGCTCGGCAAAATGCCTACGCGCAATTTTGTATCTGCTCGAACTGCGCTATGCTTGTTCTTGCAAACAAAATTTGGTGCGAGCAAAGTACTTCGGCGGTTTCTCCGCCTCGCCTCGCAACTCGCCCCTTTGCCGACAAAATTAAAAAAACACCCAAACGGGTGTTTTCTAAAATTTTGGTGCGAGCAAAGGGGCTCGAACCCTCGACCTCAACCTTGGCAAGGTTGCGCTCTAGCCAACTGAGCTACGCTCGCATTGCTGGGTCATTTTGACATAACTTTTTTCACTTTGCAAGTTTTTTTTAATTATATCCATTTCCACGGCTGGAAAACCTTTAACATACTGATTACCGTGCGTTTGTCTGCAAACGTATGTCCACAGCGTGGGCAAACGATAAACGGCGATATCATGTGTTTCACTTTCTTGCGCACCGTCAACCAGATATACAATCCTGCCGCCCATGCAGCAATCACCAATCCCCATGCAAAATACCCAAAATACTTGTTCACCGTCTTGATAATCGTTTGAACAAAATCCACATCAGACTTTACCAATTCGGCATAAATCTTGCGTGCTGTTGGCCATGATGACGGTTCCCATGGATACACATGTTTTATGTTATATTTCGTCAGCAACATTGATACAGACGAATCCACCTGGGATTTAATTGCGTCATCAATAACCTTGTCTACTTCGGCTTTTGCGGCCTTTGTCAAATCTTTTTCAATACCGTTCAGTTTTTTATTTACCAATGCGGCGGTATCGTCGACCTGGGCGATTGCAGAATCAGCCTTGCCTATTGCTTTGTCTGCACTGGCCACAGCCTTGTCTACGCCCGATGTATTAACGCCAAATTTGCCCGCAATACCCGACAAAGCCTTGACCCCGGACGTTGTGTTTTTCGCCTTGGCTGTGGTGTTTGATGCCTTGGCCGTGGTATCCGTCACCTTGGTCACGGAATCTTCGGCCATTTTAACCTTGTCAATGACCTGGGCGATGGGCTTTTCAAGATTAATCGACTTTTTAATGCCGTTCAGCATTTTTTCATAACTGTCTGCGATATTGCGTTGCAAATCATAGAAAATTGCAACAACTGTCGATTGTTTGATTGAATCAGAATATGTGTTTTTCACATGCAATGGAAACCATATAACCAGCGCAATCCATATCACAGAAAACACACCAAATGTCACCTTGACCCGTGTGATAAAAGACGTTTTTTTGGCAACGGTTTTTGCACCGCCCATATCAATAACTTCGACTTCTTTCTTTTTTGCCATTTTATCCCCCTTGTGTTGCTATTACTGTAAAACGATACATGTTGTTAGTTCAAGAATTTTATTCTTTGCCTGTATAATTTTTAATAAATTCGTGTTTGAATTCGGCAAAACGCCCCAGCTCGATAGCTTCACGAATATCACGCATTAAATCTTGATAAAACCACAAATTATGCTGGGTCAACAACATCGCCCCCAGAATTTCATTACACTTGACAAGATGGTGTATATATGCACGGGACAGTTTACATGCCGGGCATCCACATTTGTCATCCAATGGCGTTTCATCAGTGCGGAATTTCGCATTTTTCATATTCATCGTGCCATGACGAGTGAATGCCTGGGCGGTACGCCCAGCACGTGTTGGCATTACACAGTCGAACATATCAACACCACGTTCAACCGCACCCAAAATATCAAGTGGCGTTCCAACACCCATCAAATAGCGTGGCTTGTCAGTCGGCAAATGTGGGGTCACCGTTGCAATCATATTGAACATGGTTTCTTGGGATTCACCCACCGCAAGTCCCCCAATTGCATATCCATCAAAACCAATATCGGTTAATTGTTTTGCAGACTTTTCACGTAAATCTGGATAGTCTGCACCTTGGACAATACCAAAAATGCCATAACCATCACGATCGACAAATGCGTTTTTACTTCGCTTTGCCCAACGTGCCACCATATCGACATTTTTTTCGGCACGTTCACGTGTCGTTGGTAAATGCAAACATTCGTCCAAAACCATTGTGATATTTGAATCCAGTTGATGCTGGATATGCACAGAATCTTCGGGACGCAAAAAGTGTTTCACCCCACCATCAATGTGCGATGTGAATTCAACACCTTCTTCCTTCATCTTTACCAGATTTGATAACGACATAACCTGGAATCCGCCAGAATCAGTCAAAATTGGACCGTGCCACCCGCTAAATTTATGCAAGCCACCCATTTGTTCAACCAAATCACCGCCTGGGCGCATCATCAAATGATATGTATTTCCCAATATAACCTGGGTACCGGTTGCCGCAACCATGTCCATGGTCAACGCCTTGACTGTTGCCGCCGTTCCAACCGCCATAAATGCCGGAGTTTCAAAATCACCATGTGCGGTATGAACACATCCACGACGTGCATTTCCATCCGTTTTTAACAAGTCAAACTTTAACGACATTTCATACACCCTTTTTACTTGAAATTATCAATCCATATCTGTTTTAAGTCCGCATCAAAACCTGCCCCGTATGTGATTATTGACATGGGTGCATCAAATATCCCACGAGTGTATTTAATTACATCTTCGGGGGTAATTGATTTTTTCATATCAATATTTTCATAAAAGTTAAACAACTTATCATAAAACCGATAAAAGCCGCTTATTTCATCATTTCTTGCCACAGAATTTTCCAGAAAATCTGCATCACCCAATCGTCCAAGATTAAACATTTTATCCAACTCTTCTTGATTAATTGGGTTTTCCGTATAAACACGATATGCTGTTTTCGCCATCAATGCAACAAGATGTGCAATATTTTCGGGTGCTGTTTCTGTTGCAAACCCCGACGCACCGTCATTTTGATACCCATAATATGCGAAACCAATGCCATAAATTAACCCGTTTTGATGTCTTAAAACCTCTTGCAATTCACGTCGCAAGTAATTTTCAAACCGCCCAATACACTTGTTTATATATCTGTTCTCATATGTGTCCGGAATTGTATCAGAAAACACGACGTGTATTTTTACGTTTTTGTGTTTATCAGATGGACAATGCGCAACACATGGGGTGTATGTCAATTCCATATTTTGTGTCACATCATGTGTCGGCAAAAATGCAAAAGCTTGTTCAAGTTGTTCAATGACTGCATTTTTATCATCAATGCGCCCAGAAATAGTAACAACACAATTTTTCGCAGACATATGTTTTGCGGCGTATTCACGTAGTTGTTCGGCAGTAAAAGATTTTATTGTTTCCGCACTGCCCAAACGCCGAGTTCCATTTGGTACAAATACATTAAACATTTGTTTCATACCAAAATCGTGCATCATACGATCAGGATTATCCAAACCACGACGCATTTCATCCAGAATCACGCCACGTTCAATCTCTATCTGTTCGTTATCAAACAAGGCGTCTCGTAACATTTCTGTCAACACATCAATCAATATCGCCAAGTTTTCAGCTATGATACGGCCATGAAACCGCAAACACAAATCTGATGTTGTTGCGTTATATGTTCCGCCATGATTTTCCAAAAAATCTTTACGATCTTTCTGGGTATGAAACCGTTTGGACCCTTTGACAAACATATGTTCACAAAAATGTGTTATACCATATTCACCAGGTTTTTCATCACACCCACCTGTTTTGAATGCAATATTCACATA
>JAFZXC010000020.1 GCA_017616975.1 Alphaproteobacteria bacterium | reverse complement strand
TGCCCAGATTATTTGATGGGCATTTGCATGTGGATTGTTCCCCAGTAATTCTTCTTTTGCTTGGGATTCCGGAACGTTTTGATTAATAAAACAACTTATGACGATATATTGCAATTTTGTGTCTTTTATCTTTTTTGCAAGAGACGTCCAATTTTTTGTTAATGTCTTAGAGTCGTGTGACACATCAAATGCATTAAAGATTGTCCATAATGATTTTATAAACTTTTGAGCTTGTGGAGATGGGTCTTTTAATGCCTGCTCAAACTGAGATACCAATTTTAGAAAATCTGGGTTTTTATAATTTACATTTTGTAGCCTGTACAGCAAATCAGCATTATCTTCAAGCCGGTACCAATTATAGTCTGAAAATATCGTGTTTCCCAACTCGTAGTGTTGTAGTACGAATTCGCATTCTTCCGAGTATTTTGTTAATACTCTTAACATTTGTTCCAAATCCATATATTTCTGCTGTGGTACCATCTTTTACACTCCTTGTTGTCATTATTGTAGCATATTTGATTGCGATTCAAAATAAAAAAACACCGGCGTTTGCCGGTGTTTTTAAATGCAACTGTACGAATATGTCTCGGGCATTCTGTAAAGATTGTTTGATATAGCATCAACCAATATCGGAGCAATACCAAGGAAAAAACCAGGAATAACATCCAGTATTAAAGCTGATACATTTGGTGTTCTTTCAACTATAGTTTCAGAACATGCTTTGTTTGCACTTGTTATAGAAATATCATTTGCAGAAGAAATAAGCATAGATTCTTCGGGTTTTATTTTATATGTGCCAGAATCTGCTTTGACGCTTATTGTGTTTTTGGAATTGTTATACACATTTGTTTGATGGTTGCTTCCAACTCCAATTGTGCCACAAGATGTTAAACCTAGCACGGCGCATAAAAGAAAAAACTTTTTCATTTTTAATCTCCTTTTGGTACAACGACTATATTCCAATAAGCTGTTGGTTGCAAGGTGCAAGTTTTATGTTTTTATCTGTTGACCCGGTGAAGCGTTTTTTACTACACTTTAATTACTATGAAGGGAAAATTTCTTATTTTGCCGATGCTGTTTTTTGCATCAATTGCCAATGCGGCGAATTACCGTGCGGCAATGGTCGCCGATATGGATACCGGGCGTGTTTTGTATTCTGAAAACGCAACCGATTTGAACTATCCGGCAAGTTTAACAAAAATTATGACATTGTATTTAACGTTCGATGCGTTGGAGCATGGGCGGTTGCACTTGGACGATTATTTAATCGTTTCCAATGCGGCGGCAAATGCCGAACCGGTTAAATTGGGGATTCCTGCCGGATCTAAAATAAGTGTCGAAGATGCAATCAAGGCGGTTGCAGTGCACAGTGCGAACGATGTTGCACGTGTTTTAGCAGAAAATTTAAAGGGCGGTAAAGAGGGAAGTTTTGCTTCGTTAATGACACGTGTGGCACGGGAAATAGGGCTGTCGAAAACTAATTTTGAAAATTCATCGGGGTTGCCCGACGACGACCATTTGTCGACTGCACGTGATATTGCACTGGTGTCGTTAGCGGTATATAAACATTTCCCGCAATACTGGAAATACTTTGGTATAAAATCATGGACGTATGGTGGAAAAACATATACAAATGGCAATCGGTTATTGGCGACATATCCAGGCTGTGACGGTATGAAGACGGGATATACGAACAAATCAAAATACTCGCTTGTTGCAACCGCAAAACGTGGCGATAAACATTTAATGGCGGTTGTATTGGGGGCAGAAAATAAAGATGTACGTGCGGCGGTTTCGGCAAAGTTGCTGGACAAGGGGTTTGATATGTTGGCGGAAAACCCAGCCCCCAAAATGATTGTTCGTGAAACACCAGTGACTGCGCCGGTTGATACTGCGCCAAAGGCGGCACCGGTTTATGATAGTGTGCAATCTGTAAATACGTTTGCAGGTGCGTATCATGCGGCAACAAATCATGTGCCGTCCGCCGTGGCACAAAGCGGCCCCGGGGTCCAGTTTGGTGCGTTTTCATCACGTGAATCAGCATCAAAAATGATTGCAACTGTCAAAAATGCAACAGGTGCCACACCAATAATTGAAACGGCACCAAATGGTTTATTCCGTGTGCGTGTGTATGGCTTGTCGGAAAGTGCGGCTCAATCATTGAAAACCAAAGCATCAGCGTCGGGAATTGATTGTTATGTGTTTCATTGATGGTATGAAAAATGAATTCAAAGATTGAAAAGTTAATTAAACAATTTGCAAAGTTGCCACGGGTTGGAAATCGGGCGGCGGTGCGTGTTGTATTATCGTTGCTGCAAAATCGTGACGGACGTGCAGAAAATTTGGCTGGGGCTTTGTTGGATGCGACCGACAATGTTGTTCCATGTCCGGTGTGTGGAACATTGACTGATAAAAATATGGGGGTATGTGATTTTTGTCGGGATACTTCACGTGGTAATGGACAATTATGTGTCGTGCGAGATATGGGCGATGTGTGGACGTTGGAAAAGGCGTCCGTGTTTCATGGTCGGTATCATATAATTGGTAACTTGCTGTCGGGGGCATCGGGAATTATGCCCGAAGATTTAAATTTGAAAACTTTGCCGGATCGTATAAACAGTGAAAATATAACAGAAATTATTTTCGCATTGCCTAATACCGTCGAAGGCAAGACAACCCAGCATTATATCATGTCGGTAATTGGTGATATGAATGTGAAATTCAGCGAATTGGCTTCGGGTGTGCCACTGGGGGGCGATTTAGACTATATTGATGATGGGACGTTGTCGTTGGCATTTGGGGGGCGGCGTGAATTATGATAAATAAAATTGAATCTTTGCCACCTGTTGCTGAAATGATGCGTGATTGTGGATTAGAGCCGAAAAAGCAATTCGGGCAAAATTTTCTGTTTGATTTAAATTTGACTGGGCGTATCGCACGCAGTGTCCCAGATATCGATAAATTAACGGTGGTCGAAGTTGGCCCAGGCCCAGCCGGATTAACCCGTGCATTATTATTGGCGGGTGCAAAACATGTTATTGCAATCGAAAAGGATAAAACAACAGAACCAATTTTAAAACGGGTCGTTGATGCATCGGGCGGGCGACTGGAAATAATTTTCGGTGATGCGGTGCGGACAGATTTTAATTCTTTGGGTGTGCGTGAATATGCGATTTGTGCAAATTTGCCGTATAATGTGGGAACAGAATTATTAATTGATTGGTTGCATAAAATCGCAATGGGGGGGGCAATTAAATCTATGACTTTGATGTTTCAACGTGAAGTGGCCCAGCGTATTGTCGCAACACCGGGTGACAAGCAATATGGGCGCCTGTCGGTGTTAACATCATTGGTTGCAGATGCCAAGATTTTATTTGGAGTGCCGTCAACTGCATTTGTCCCCAGACCAAAGGTGGAAAGTGCCGTCGTGCAGATAATTCCAAATGCAAAAAAAATAAAACAAATTGGCGACTTAACAAAAATAGAACAAATAACGGCAAAACTTTTCGGTCAGCGCCGCAAGATGATACGTGGAATAATGCCCGATACACAATGGTCTTTGGTGGGGTTGACGGGAACCGAACGTGCCGAAGAGTTAAGCCCCGAAACATTTGTAAAATTAGCGAAACTTTTGTGATATAATAAACATTAACAGCGGAGAGAGAGATGCCATTATCGTTTTTAATTTTCTTTGGGATTTTATTCGTACTTGTTTGTATGTTGCGCGCAGCACGAATTGGTGCATTGGTTGCCTTTTTGGCGGCCGGTGTTTTGTCGGGCCCATTTGGATTAAATCTTTTTGAAATGAACCAGACATGGCAATTGCTGGGCGATATGGGAATTTTATTTTTGTGGTTTAATATCGGGTTGGAAATTAATATGAGTCGTCTGTGGAATATGCGGCGAACGATATTTGGTCTTGGTGCGTCCCAGGTTTTAACTGTGGCGATTATGTTGTTCCCGGTATTGTTTGGTGTGACACGTTGGTCTGTGTTGGGATGTTTGATGGTCGCATTGATTTTGGCGATGTCCAGTACGTCCGAAGATTTGCAATTATTATCTGACCGCAATGAATTGAATACTAACGTTGGAAACCAAAGTTTTTCAATTTTGTTATTCCAAGATTTATTATCAATTCCTATTCTTGCGATGTTGCCAGTGTTTGCAGGAAAGTCTTTTAATCTTGGGGCGGCGGCAATTGATGTTTTTGTTTTATCTTTGTTGTTAATTGTATCGGTCGTGTTTGTTGGTCGATTCATATTAAACCCAGTGTTAAAGCGGGTTGTAAAACTGAAAAGCCGCGAGGCATTGTTGTTGACCGTTATGTTAAACATCGTTGTGTGGGCGACGGTGTTGGATATGATGGGGCTGCCCGTGGGATTGGGGGCTTTCTTGGCGGGTATGTTGATGTCTGAAACAATTTATCGTCACCAGATAAGTGCGGAAATAAGCCCGTATTCAATGTTGTTCTTGGCGTTCTTCTTTATTGCACTGGGCATGGGATTGAACGTGCCTTTGTTGGTGGACAAGTGGTATTACATATTGGTCGGTCTTGGCGGATTAGTGTTCATAAAATTTATGGCTTTGTTTATGGTGTCTCGGGTTCGGGGTGTTTTGGTTCCAGATGCGGCGTTTATGGCACTTATGCTGTCCCAGGGTGGTGAATTTGGCTTGCTTATGTTGCAGACGATGAAAACGGCGGGCATTAATGCAATTCCAGCAACCAGTTCCGAAGTTTTAACTGCAATCATAATTTTGTCGATTATGACAACGCCGGTGTTGTTGGCTATATATGACTTTTTACGCAGACGTGGGTGGATTTTTGCGGCATATCGTCCACGCAGTTTGGATCGTAGTGGTTTAGAGGTGGCACCATCGGTTGTGATTTTGGGATTTGGTCGTGTTGGGCAAATTGTTGCAAAACTGATGGAAACAAACGGTGTTTCCTATGTTGCCATAGATATGGATGTAAATGCCATTGTGCGTGGTCGTGAACAGGGATACAACGTTGTGTTCGGTAATTGTAAAAATGGCGATGTTTTAAGTAATTTTGGTTTACACCCACGTAAAACAAATGCGGTCATTATCGCATTGGATAATGCAGAGACTGCCAAGGATGCCCTGTTGACGGTAAAATCTATTGCTCCACGGATCAATGTTTATGTGCGTGCAAGAAACCTGGCTGAATGCAAGATATTGCGCAAGCATGGCGCATTCAGGGCGTTGCCGGAAACAATAGAAACTGCATTTTTATTGGGATGTCGTGCTTTGCATCACATGGGGGTGTCCGATGCAAAACTGCACAGCGTGTTAAATGAATTACGTGAAGATGACTATGCGGGGCTGGATAATTCTGTGCGATTAATGTGATAATAAAACGTCCCACAAATGTGGGACATTTTATTTGCTTTTGTGTGTCCAGATTGCTATATTAAAAATCATCGTACAGGAAAAGGACACAAATGAAAAAGACTTTCAAATTATTATTGGTTATTTTGGCAATTATATTGCTGGACCAAGTGACCAAGGGGTTTTTAATTAAACTTATAACCGGGGGGGTGCCGGTCACAGCACCTGCGTGGGAATTGATACCGGTTCCATATTTGATGGCACATGTGACTAACTTTTTTAATGTTGTGTTTACTTGGAATCCGGGAACATCTTTTTCGCTGTTTCGGTCGCTTGGGGAATCGGCACCAATCGTTATTGTCGTTATAACGGCGTTTGTGGTTGGCTTTATCTCGTACTATATGGTAAAACGTGCCAATTCGTATGAACGTCTGCCGTTGGCGTTTATTGTTGGTGGCGCAATGGGAAATTTGATTGATCGTATACGTTTTGGTGCGGTTGTTGATTTCTTGGATTTTCATATTGGTGGGGCGCATTGGCCGGCATTTAATGTCGCAGATATTTTTATTTGTGTCGGTGTTGGTTTATATGTGTTAAATTGGATTGTTGGACGTCGTAAATGTATAAAAGATAGGGATTAAGATATGGTAAGATATTTAGATAATAATAATTCTGGGTTTGCGGCATGGAATGCCAACAGAAATGCAACTGGGAAAAAGCAGGGCGGTGGTTTTTTGCGCTGGTTCTTGATATTTATTGCTGTGTGGTGGGCAATTGGAATTATTTTTGGCAAAAATACAAACGTTATAATGCCCGAAGATAACACAGTTGTAGAAATTGATGTTTCCAAGGTTCCGGTTGAAAAAATTGATGCACAAAAAATTACCGCTGATGTCCAAGGGTTGCGCATATCGAACATTGACTTGTTGGACTTTCGGGCGAATGCAAATACGGATGATACTGTAAAATTATTATCTGGCGGGGATTCGTATGCTGAAATTGGTGTTGTTGGGGTTGGAACGACGGCTCCGGCGCCAAATACAATCTGGAAAAAGAACGGCGATGTTTATACGTGGCGTAATGCCGATGGTGTTGAGTTTAATCGAATAATTGTTGTTAATGATTATGTCATAACCGTTAATGATGAAATCAAAAATAATACCAAAAAAGATTTTTCTTTTGCACCGTATGCTAAAATTATTCGCAGTAATGATAAAACGTCTTCGGCGGGTGTTTACACGGGTTTGGTTGTTTATGCAAACAATGATATCGAACACGATGATTGGCGTAAAGTGGCAAGAAAACCCCAAGCATACACAACAACGAATGGCTTTGCCGGATTTGTTGATCAGTATTGGGAAACGGTGGCTGATATCGAAAGCCCCGATCAAACAATACGTGGACAGAAATATGGTGATTTATATCAAAGTGATATAAATGCACGTGCGGTAAACGTGGCGGCAAATTCAAACACGAACGTTGTCACATATCTTTATGCTGGGCCACGTGACAGTAATACATTAAAAGTCGCAGCCCAGAAAATCCACGGCATAGATAAAACGGTTGATTATGGTTGGTTTTGGTTTTTGGCAATGCCTATGTTGTGGTTGATAAATACAATCAATGCGATTGTTATGAATTATGGTGTTGCGATTATCATAATGACGATATTGTTGCGATTGTTAATGTGGCCATTAACACGCAAATCGTTCACATCAATGGCAACGATGCAAAAGATGCAACCGGAAATGCAACGTATCCAGAAACTTTATGCGAACGATAAACAACGTATGCAGATTGAAATGATGAAACTTTATCAAACGCACAAGACGTCACCAATGTCGGGGTGTTTGCCAATGTTGATTCAAATTCCAATTTTCTTTGCGTTATATAAAGCTTTGGTGATTTCGGTTCAAATGCGTAATGCTGAATTTTTATGGATATCCGACTTGGCGGTAATGGATCCATATTTCATATTACCGATATTGATGGGTGTTTCTATGTGGTTGCAACAGCGTTTGCAATCAGGTGCAACAAAATCGGCGGACAAAAATGATATTACCGCCCAGACCCAGCGTGCTATGCGTTGGATGCCGATAATCTTTACGGTGATGTTTGCGTGGATGCCGGCAGGTTTGGTTTTGTATTGGACGGTATCAAATTTGTTTGGCATTTTGCAGATGTACATAATCAAGCGCAACATGGATAAATAAAAATGCCCGTTTGGGCATTTTTATTTTTTGTTTAAATGTTTATACAATGCATATGGCGTTTGTATGCATACCGATTGTATACCTAATACTTGTTTTACTAAATCAACACAGGAATATGCACGTAAGTTTTGTATGTTGTAAATTGTGTTTGTTGGAGACATATAAACAAATTTCCAACCATGTGCCTTTAAAATTGTGATGTCGCGTGCCCCAAGGTGAATTTGGGATATGTGATTACGGTTTATAAATTGGTACATAATCATATCGTTGTGCGTGCATACTATGGGCGCACAATGACGATAATGATGACATAATATACGTGGCAAAATTTTAGATGTGTTTTCTGCAAAAGCGATGATAATCATATTTATATCCTTTTTATTTTTCTAACCAACCATATTCTGTTGCGGCGATATCAATAGTTTCCATCGCACTGCGCCATAATGCCGCAGCACGATTTTCTGCCCATATGTATTGGTGTGGGGCACGTCGTTTGTCGCCAAATTTTTTTAAAACATATAATTGTTCATCGGTTAGTTTTCCACACAGATAAAGTTTGGTTATTAATCTTTCTACATCCAACAGTTCACACGGACGTCGTGTCGGTGTGCCATGTGAATGAACATATCCGTTTTGAACAGACTTTGAATATAAAAACCAAAACCATAATTGTTCTGCGTTGTGAAACTTTTCCTGATAATATGCTGTTTGAGTTTGTGTCATTTTATTCTCCTTGGGTTGCAAATCGTTGTAATTTGGTTATATAAACTCAATGGAATTATATAAATCATTACAACTTTGGGTTGATAGATGAATCGGTTTTGCGATTCGTGTATATAATTTTGTTTTAGGTGTGCGAATCGTAAAATTACGCATGTTTATACGAAATAAAAAGCGTGCATGAATGCACGCCTTGGAATTCACAATATCCTTTTGTTCGTTATGATGTATTCATTGTGAATCCTTTAAATAAAAACCCCCACGTTTGTGGGGGTGTATTTATTTATCGCTTTACAGTATCGGCGGGAAACAATCGCCACCTTCTTCTGGACAGCAATTAAAGCCCTGGTCGCCCATATCTGTAAATATCTCGCCGGTACAACATCCGTTTGCATCAGGATTTGTTCCATCCATACATTTAATTACAGATTCTGTTGATGCGGAACCCGAAGATTGTTGTTTGAACGGGTTTTCAATTGCACCACTGTCATTATATGTTAAACCCAAAACTTGTTCATTATATGCCTGGGTTCCCTGGGCCGAAATACTGGCGATACTGTTTTTATTTGTTGGGTCTTGTTGGTTTTGATAAACAGCCGCCTGTTTCGCATTATTAATTGCCTGGTAATTCAACGATTGGCAATAGCCCAACACAGTGCTGTATGAATATCCAGAATTTTGTGTGATATCTGCCGCAGGAATACTTTTGTTTATGCCCCAAATGCCATTGTTGTCTTGGATGCAATACTGTTCCATATTAAACGAACGTGCCTGGCCGACCCATGAACCATCATTAGCCGGCGTCGTATTCCACGCAGGATTTGCACGACTGGTATTTACGATATGATTGCTGATGATGCATTTTTCATTTGTTGTACATGCAACCATCAAATCGTTTGGTGAATATACTGTGATACGAGTCCCCGCAGGTATGGTAAATGGTGGCACGGTATTATCCATCATGTCGACAAGCAATTTCTGGGCAACCTGGTTCCAGGCAGTAATAATTTCATTTTTCGCCAATTCAGAAGAACGCATAGTTCCACTTTGGACAACAGTATTATTATCCAAATCGATTTGGTTAACAAACTTGTCCGCAACTGGTGCAACCATATTAACCGCCGCTGGAACAATAGACGTTAACATTGGCATAACAAATTGTTCCAAATAATCGGTGCTGCCCCGGCCGGGAACACCAATGCGTCCCTGGGCATCGGCAGATACAGGTTCATTACCGTTAAAATTAAATTCAACACCATTTGGAAGAACAAATTGATACCATTTGATGTTCATACGGCCAATTGCCTTGTATGGTCCCGGAACTTCGCCAGTGACATATCCCAATAATAATGTTCCAGTTGGGATTATAATTGTACGACCGTTATCAGAATATACATTACGATCAACCGTTGCACGTACAGGAAAATGCAGGTTGTCGGCATCCAATGCAGTATCGGCACGGACATCTGATACGATTGTTGCAGGAATTGGTTTATACTGACGTAATATAAATGTGCGATCGTATGGTTGTGTTGATACAACAGCCATTTGATCTGTGGTATCATATATAACGTCTTCAACCGGTGCAGGGTTTAACGATATACGTCCCATTTGTCCAACAGGTTCGCTGGCAACGGTGTTTGTACGATTACTGACCCGGGCGGCACGTGGTGATGCGGACAATGTTGGCATTATTCCCGTTGCCAACACCGAATTTATGTGTTCTGCATCTGTGCCAATTTTTTTGCCAGCATCATTTATATCGGTGATTAAGCCAGTGCCTGGGTTATATATGCCCGTAGCATTTTTACAATTGCGGTCTGAAAATGGATAAAAATAATATCCGCCACGTTCCGGTTTAATCCAACCGTTTTGTGTTCCATAAACATCGTATCCCGGAAATGCAAAATCAGAGCAACTTTCACTTGGGCGAACAACAGGTGCCGTCACAGTTTCGGGTGTGGCAACTTTCGTTGTCGTCGGTATTTTAGTTTCTTTTGCAAATGGGTCAGATGGCGCAATAGATTTTACTTCGCTTTCGATTTTTTTGGATGTTTTTGGTGCAACATATTCTGGTTCATATGTATCAAAATCATCTTCTTCTATTTTTGTTTCTGGCACGGAAATTGGTTTTGGCTTTGCAACAGGTTCTGGTGCAGATGCCCCCAAAATAACCATGACCTTTTCCGCAGATTTCATTTCTTCGGGTTCGTTATCGCCACGCCAATATATAGATAATGTCAATGTTTCCGGTTTAGATGCAACGGTCGGCGCATATTCCAAAAATATGTTGCACGAAATTTTTGCATTTATCACCGCCGCTTCGGTACATGTGGTTTTTGCGCTAAATCCAGCAACCGTTTTATTTTGTCCCATGGATACTTTTGCCGGGGCGGTTGTTTTGACCGATATGGTTTCGGTCTTTTTTGTTCCAACTGTGACATCTGCCCAATCAACAGTATCTGTGGATAATGTTATTTTCACAGGTATTTCATTTTGCACAGATGTAATTGGTTTTGTTTTCGGTTCTGTTATTAACAGAGTTAACAAAATCAATACCACAACAAACGTTGCACCCAAAAGCAACCATTGAACATGCTTTGGCGTAGATTGGCGCATATTTAAAAATTGTTGTTTTAATTTATTCATTTACAATGTTCCCACATTATTGAATACGAACAACACTGCAACTGGCACCGCTGAACTTTAATAATTGATCGCACAACTTCTGGGCCGCATCAATATCAGCCATCGGTCCAATACGCAAACGATACAGACGGGCAGTCGATGCACCAGAACCCAAATCGCCGACACCTTGTTCGTCAACGGCAAAGAATACCTTGTCTTTATATGGTGTTAACAAGCCTTGACCGTTATCACCACTGAATTTTGCAAGCATATCGACCCAATAGTCATTTAATGCCTTGACCGAAGAATCAGATTTTAATTCAACAGCAACACCGGTTTGGTTGCTTGTAATAAGTGGTATGTTTGTCTGTGGTAAATATGAACCCGCCGTCACACGTTCTGTTGGCATCATCGTGACACCACCAGATGTCTGTGTCATTGGGGTAATCGTTGCAGGTTGTGGATATGCCTGGCCAGCAACAAATCCCGCCGGCATATAATAACCAGACGTCGCATTGTTCGACATGTCACCAATCATAACAGGTGTTCCAGTGTTATTGACACCGGCACTGTTAATCGCAGCCATATCATAACCATATGTCAAGTTATTCAGTGATTGTCCCGACATCATAGATTGTGCAACGTTCGCTTCGGCCAAAGCCATTACCGACGCCGTGTCTGTAATAAGGAACGGTTTTTCACGTTTCTTGATACATACAATGCGTTGACCGCTGCGCAGGACCATGTCGCCAACCGCTTCGACAATAAGCAGACGACCGTCTTCGCCATCGGTACGGAATCCAACCGGGGATTCGCCACCTTCGACCAAAAGCGATACAACCGGACGTTGTGTCATCGATATAACCTTGTCCCCGAAATCAATGTATGTAAATATGCGGTCACGCCATACACGTTCAGGTGCAATTACATAATCATCAGGGTTTGGAACAAATATATCCAAATCAAAACGGAATTCAGACGGATCAATCTTCATAGATTTTATCCATCCATAATCTTCGCCGTCAACGCCAACAGTATTTGTTGTCTGGGCAGATTTTTTAAATACAGATGACATTGTTCCCGCAGTTGTCGGTACCATTCCGTTTGCTGTTGAAATTGGTGCGTTGTTATCTGCAACAATTTCGACCTGGGAATAGGTGACTTCGGCAGAATTAGTTGGTTCTGCACGCAAATAAAACACGTATTTATTCCCAGATTTGCCCGTTATAATAAGGTTTGTATCGCCACCTTGAACCCCCTGGTTTGGTGTTAAATACATAATGTTTGTGCCGGCAGTCCCTTCGAATTTGAACAGTCCGTCATCCCCGAACATACCGTCTTCGATTTGTTCGCCATCAGGTAAAACCACCATTGTGACCATACCGCTGCGTAATTTAATTGGCAAAACGGTTCCTTTGGACCATGACAATTGGGCATATCCAGGCTTGCTGCTGCCGGATGTCATGTTTGCGCTTGGGTTATTCCATGCACTTTGTGCAGAAAATGCCGCCCCAGGTATTGCACAGACACATGCCAGGCATAATAAAGAAATGTTCAACCGTATCGTTTTTGAAAATGTCATGTCCTTTCCTTTTTACGCTTTGCTCTATTCCCTGCCGATGACGAACGCATCCAATGGGTCGCCGTCACCAGATTCAACTGTGTATTCCGTCACACGCAAGCCCAATGGGTTTTCCATATGATCCACCCAACGCATGGTTGCGGAATCATCAGTCACCAGTGTTATCTTTATTCTATAATCTTTTCGGTCGGTCTGTCCATAACTATTTGTGCAAAACCATTTGAAATCAACAGTATATGTTGCACCGTCGGATGTGTATTGATTGACACTGCCCTGGGAAAATACGACCGAGCAAGAAAAGTCAAAACTGCCGTTGTTTAACAAAAATTCCTGGTACATTGCAGTGCTTGCAAATCCGGCCAAAACGTCGTCGGAAGACATTGTTTTGACCGCACCTTCGGCACCCCAATTTTTTTCCATTGTTCGAACGTTCGGGGTGATTTCGTTTCTTGTTTTGACGTATTCGGCAATAAATGCACGTTTATATTGTTCCAAATCGTCGCCATTGGGCATCACCTGGTTCAAAGTGATTTCAACACCATTTGTGTTTACAGACCGTAAAAAGAATACCTCTGGCCGATCAAGTGGGAACAAATTATACAATGTTATAAGCAATACGGCCAGCACAACCAACGTTGCCGCAAAGACAAGCGTTAAAACCCGAGACAGCAAAATTGGCGGTTCTATGCGGTTTTGCACGAATTTCTCCCCCTTGTGATATGGTGATTGTAGAAAAAATGTCGCCGCCAGTGCAAGCAAAAATTACACAAATTTATGATTTAACAAAAAGGGTGGGCAAAATTCGCTTGCATGGATTTTTTTTAATCTTTATAATATTTCCACTTGATTTTTTATATGGCTGTGGTATCTTAGCGCAGATCATTGGGGGTATTGCAGCAGAAATCGGGCGATATTTTATAAGTTAAGGGGCATAGTTCAACGGTAGAATATCGGTCTCCAAAACCGCGGATGAGGGTTCGATTCCTTCTGCCCCTGCCAGACATCTGGGCAAAACAATGGTCGTAACACTGGTGAAAATTAGGCAAGATTTATGAAGAAAATGCTAGAATTTATCAAGTCTGTACGTAGCGAATGGTTCAAAATTGTATGGCCAACACGTGATGAGGTCACACGTGCAACCATAATGATTCTGGTGTTTTCGGCTTTGGCGACATTGTTTTTGTTCTTGGTTGACAGTGCGCTGAATGCAATTGTTGGTTGGATTTTCTAAACATACTAGCGAAGGAAGTATAAATGGAAGACAAAATGCAATGGTTTGTTGTGAATGTTCATACGGGCTGTGAAGACAAAGTCGCACGTGGCTTGCGTGAACAGATTGACAAGCGCCGCCTTAATGCGTACTTTGGCGAAATTCTGGTCCCAACACGTGAAGTTGTTGAAATCAAGGCTGGAAAACGTGTCAAATCAGAAAAGAAATTTTTCCCAGGTTATATCGTTGTTCAAATGATTATGAATAACGAAACGTTTTCGCTGGTCAAATTAATGCCCCAGGTTGTTATGTTCTTGGGGGCAAAACAAAAACCAATCGCTGTCAGCGAAGAAGAAGCGCGCAGACTTATGAAACAGGTCGAAGAGGGTGCTGTCGCTGTTGATGAGGTTTCATATGAAGTTGGACAAGAAGTCCATGTTATCGATGGTCCATTTGCCGGATTTAATGGTGTTGCATCCGAAGTGGATAATTTGAAACAAAAGATGACCGTGACAATTTTGGTCTTCGGTCGTGAAACCAGTGTCGAATTAGATTTTACCCAGGTTGAAAAGGTGTAAAACCGCAAGAGTTTTTGCGATTTTGTAAAATCGCAACAAGTGTGGAAGATGCGCCACATCGTACCACAACACAACAAGATGCGCATGCATCGCAAAAAATGGAGTGAAAAATGGCAAAAAAAGAAGTTAAGGGATTGGTCAAATTGGTCGTCCCTGCAAAACAGGCTAATCCAGCGCCACCGATTGGACCGGCATTGGGTGCCGCAGGCGTTAATATCGCCGAATTCTGTAAACAGTTTAATGACAAAACCGCTGACAAAGAACCGGGTATGCCGATTCCATGTATTATTACGGTTTATACCGACCGCAGTTTCGAATTCATTATGAAATTGCCACCGGTGTCTTACTATATTAAAAAGGCACTGAAATTGAAAATCGGTTCACACAAACCAGGGCGTGATTTTGTTGGAACAATCACAAAAGATCAAATCAAGCAAATTGCTGAAGCAAAAATGCCTGACTTAAATTGCTCTACCGTTGAATCTGCAATGAACATCGTTGCTGGTCAATGTCGTTCTATGGGCGTAAAGGTGGAGGAATAAGACATGAAAGCTACTAAAAGACAGCAAACTTGGACAAGTTTGGATCGTGCAAAAGTTTATTCGATTGCCGATGCTATTGAAGCATTGCGTCCATTTACATCCAAGAAATTTGATGAAAGTTTAGAAATTGCTATCCGTTTGGGTATCGATATTACCAAGGCAGACCAAAACATTCGTGGAATGTTGTCTTTGCCAAATGGCACTGGTAAATCTGTGCGTGTCGCAGTTTTCACAATCAACTCACAAGACGAAGCCAAAAAGGCGGGTGCTGATGTTGTTGGTGGCGAAGAATTGATTGACGCTGTTGCAGGTGGTCAAATCAATTTTGATCGTGTTATCGCAACACCAGATATGATGCCAAAGATGTCCAAGGTTGCACGTGTTTTGGGACCAAAAGGTTTGATGCCGAATCCAAAATTGGGAACGGTCACAAACAATGTTGCCGAAGCTGTTAAAATTGCCAAGGCTGGTCAAATTGAATATCGTGCCGAAAAGAACGGTATCATTCATGCCGGTGTCGGTAAAATGTCGTTCACAACGGATAAATTGGTTGAAAATGCAAATGCATTGATTGATCAATTGAAAAAAGTTAAACCAGCATCGTCCAAAGGTCAATATATCTTGGGTGCATCAATTGCAACAACCCAGGGCCCAGGCCTGAAAATCGATGTGAAGTAATTTTGGTTTGGGGAAACCCAAATCAAAAATAGAGATTTCTGTCCAAGACTGATGGTGTCACGACAAATCGTGGCTTAATTGCCATCATAGACAAAGAAACAATTCTTTGGGGCAGGAACCAAGCCCCATCTGGATGAAAGTCCGGTGGAAAGTTAAACAAAACGAAGAAGTAAGGGTATACAGATGAGACGCGAAGAAAAATCAGATTTGATTTCAGCGTTGCAGTCGTCGCTTCAGGATGCAAACGGTGTTTTCGTTGTCGAAAACAATGGTTTGACCGTGAAAGAATTCGAAGCCTTGCGTAATGAATTGCGCCCATTGGTTTCGGTTTTCAAGGTTGTTAAAAACCGTTTGATGAAATTGGCATTGAAAGATACTAATTTCGAAGCTGTATCCGATATGATGAAACGCCCAACAGCAGTTGCAGTTGCAACAGACGCATTGGCAGTGACCAAGGTTTTGGCCAAGTTTGCCGAAGATCATGCAAACTTGAACATTATCGGCGGTAAAATGGATGCAGACGTCTTGGACAAAGACGGCATTGTGCAATTATCCAAGCTTCCTTCCCTGTTGGAAATTCGTGGAACTATCGCACGTATCTTGGTGGAACCAGCATCGCGCATTGCACGTGTTTCTGCAGAGTATGGAAAAAAGAATCAATAAAAACCGGAATGGAAACATTCTTATTCATAAGGAGTAAAAAATGGCAGACATTCAGAAATTAGTTGAAGAATTGTCAAAATTGAGCGTTATGGAAGCAGTTGAACTGTCCAAAGCGTTAGAAGAAACATGGGGCGTCAGCGCAGCCGCTGCTGTTGCTGTTGCTGCTGGTCCAGCTGCTGGTGCAGCCGCCGAAGAAAAGAGCGAATTTGACGTTGTGTTGGCAGAAGCTGGCGCAAACAAATTGGCTGTTATCAAGGCTGTAAAAGATATCACAGGTCTTGGTTTGGGTGAAGCCAAAGCATTGGTTGAATCTGCACCAAAGACAGTGAAAGAAGCCGTTGCAAAAGATGAAGCTGAAAAAATGAAAGCTACATTAGAAGCAGCAGGCGCAAAAGTTGAATTGAAATAATTCATGTGCGCTGGACACCGCTTTGTGTCCAATAAAATCCCATGCGAAAGCGTGGGTCACCAATATGCCCACCCCAGGATACATTTCTTGTGGTGGGCGGATGGGTGTAAAAACAGAAACAAAAAAATTTTGTTTGCAAAACGCAAAAATAAGAAAGGATTGATACCCATGGCAGTTATCCAAAAATTTAGAAAATCTTTTGGTAAAAGTTTTTTGCAAACTCCGCTTCCTGATTTGGTTGAAATTCAATACGATTCCTATAAAGATTTCTTACAGGCGGATGTAGAACCCCAAAACCGTAAAAACGTTGGTTTGCAAAATGTGTTTGCTTCCATGTTCCCAATTAAAGACTATGCGGGCATTGCGGATTTGGAATTCGTTGAATATACATTGGACAAGCCTGTATATAATGTCAAGGAATGCATGCTGCGCAATATGACATATTCCAGCAAGTTGAAATTGAAGCTGAGATTGATTTTGTGGGACATCGCCGAAGATGGCAAAAAGACTTTGCGCGATATCAAAGAACAAGAGATATTTATGGGCGAAGTGCCGTTAATGACAGAACGCGGCAGCTTTATCGCATCGGGTGTTGAACGTGTTATCGTTTCCCAGATGCATCGTGCCCAAGGTGTTGTCTTTGCAACGACCAAAGAAGCCAAGGTCGCCGGCAACCCAATCACATATACGGCTCGTATTATTCCAGAACACGGTTCTTGGATTGACTTTGAAGAAGCCAAGGGTGTGATTTACGTTCGTATTGATCGTCGTCGTAAAATTCCAGCAACGGTGTTGTTGCGTTGTTTGCCAGCCGCCGAAGATGAAAAGAAATGGGCGGCCGACCCACGTAAACAGGGTATTCGTGGCATGTCCGATACAGAAATTTTGTCGGCGTTCTATAAACGCATTGCGTTAAAATTCGATGGCAAAATGTGGATTGGCAACGTAGATACGTTTGAAGGTTTGGATAAATACCGTTTGAATTATGATATTATCAATCCAAAAGATAAAAAACCATTGGCGGCAAAAGGCGACAGATTGTCTGCAAAACGTCTTGCCAAGATTTTGGCAACGTCCAAGACATTTGGTGTCGCATCGGAATCGTTGATTGGTGAATACTTGTTCGACCCGATTATGAACGGTGATGAAGTTTTGTACCAAGCGGGTACAGAAATCACCGAAGAAATTTTGTCTGATTTGGCAAAATTGGGTGTCAAAGAAATATCACTTATTTCGATTGATAACACAACGATTACTGCACATATGCGTAATACATTGATGGCAGACAAGACGACAAATCGTGAAGAAGCATTAATCGAAATCTATAACATCATACGTCCGGGTGAACGTCCAACGGTCGAAGCGGCAATTAATTTGTTCCAACGCCAAGGCTTTGATCCGGCATATTATGATTTGTCGGCTGTTGGTCGTTTCAAGATGAACAAACGTTTGAAAATTGATTCTGGCAAACGCCCAGAAGATGATCGTTTGTTGTCCAAAGCTGACTTTTTGGCGGTATTGAAAACATTGACTAACATCATCGACCACAAAGACACAATTGATGATATTGATAACTTGTCAAATCGTCGTGTCCGTGCAGTTGGTGAATTGTTGGAACAAAACTTCCGTGCGGGTATGTTGCGTATCGAAAGACTGGTTCGCGAAGCGTTATCCAGCCCGAACATTGCAAATATGCAACCGCAAGATGTTATTAATGTTAAACCGTTGATGAGTTTGGTTTCAGAATTCCTTGGGACATCACAATTGTCTCAATTTATGGATGCATATAATCCATTGTCTGAATTGGAACACAAACGTTTGATTTCTGCATTGGGTCCGGGTGGGTTGAATCGTGAACGTGCCGGCATTGACGTGCGTGACGTTCATCCAACACACTATGGTCGTTTATGCCCAATTCACACACCCGAAGGTGCAAACATTGGACTTATTTCGCACATGGCATCATATGCACGTGTTAATCCATACGGATTTATTGAAACACCATATTACGTCGTAGAAAACAGTCGTGTCACAGATAAAATTGTGTATTTGACTGCGGACGAAGAATTAGGTCATAAAATCGCCCAGGGTAATACCCCAACAACAGACAAGGGTGTATTAGCAGACGATGTTGTGACGGCACGTGTTGATGGTGAATTTACAATGGTGCCAAAAGAAGAAATTGACTTAATCGACGTTGCCCCACGTCAAGTGGTGTCCATCGCAACAGGGTTGATACCGTTCGTTGAAAACGACGACGCTAACCGTGCTTTGATGGGTTCAAACATGCAACGCCAGGGTGTTCCATTAATGCGGGTCCAAGCCCCATTGGTTGGTACCGGTATTGAACGTGAAGTTGCACGTGATTCAAGAACAGGTAAGGTTGCAAAACACAGTGGTATCGTTGAATCTGTGGACGCAAATCGTATCGTTGTTAAATGTATGAACAGCCGCAACGTTGTGACGGGTGTTGACATTTACAACTTGGAAAAATTTGAACGCAGCAACAGTGAAACACTTATCCATCAAAAACCATTGGTCAAGGTGGGCGATCGTGTTTCCGCAGGTGACATCATTGCCGACGGTTCATCAATGAACTATGGTGAATTAGCGTTGGGTCGCAATGTGTTGGTTGCATTCTTGCCATGGCGTGGATACAACTATGAAGACGCTATTGTGATTTCTGAACGTATTTCACGTGATGATGCATTTACGTCAATCAAGATTGTTGAAAAAGAATTCAAGGTTCGTGATACACAACTTGGACCAGAAAGTTTCACTCGTGACATTCCAAATGTCAGCGAAGAAGCATTAAAGAATCTGGACGAATCTGGTATCATCTATGTTGGTGCACGTGTAAAACAGGGCGATATTTTGGTCGGTCGTGTTTCTCCAAAATCTGAAACACTGTTGACCCCAGAAGAAGCGTTGTTGCGTAATATCTTTGGTGAAAAGGCTTTGAACGTCAAAGATACATCGTTGCGTGTTGGTCCAAACGAAGAAGGAACCGTCATTGGTGTGAACGTTTTGACACGTCATGGTGTTAAGAAAGACGAACGCACCCAGATGATTGAATTGCAAAAAATTGAAAAAATTAACAAAGACCGTGAAGAAGAAACATCTATTATCGAAAAAGGTTTTGCAGATCAGGTATTCCAGATTGCAGAAAACGATGTTATCGATTCTGGCACCGGTTCGTTGAAACCATTTATTGGTAAAAAATTGACCGCCGAAGTGTTCGAAGGTGTACGCCCAGCCGATGTTAAAAAGTTGGTTGTGAAAAACAAAGAACACCAAGCGAAAATTGACGAACTGCGTGAACAACATGTCATTAAATTAAAAGAATTGAACGAACGTGCCGATGCAGAAATTGCAAAAGCAACAGAAAGCAATTCGCTTAATGCAGGTGTGTTGAAAGAAGTCAAGGTTTACATCGCACACAAGATGAAATTACAGCCGGGTGATAAAATGGCTGGACGTCACGGAAACAAGGGTATTGTTTCAACGGTTGTTCCAATCGAAAATATGCCATATATGGAAGATGGAACGCCGGTTGATATCGTGCTTAACCCATTGGGTGTGCCAAGCCGTATGAATATCGGTCAGATTTTGGAAACTCACCTTGGGATGGCGGCACGTACACTTGGTAAACAAATTGGCGACGTCTTGGACGAAGTCAAAGCAAAGCGTGCAGTCACCGATGATTTGCGCAATTTGATGGGCAAAATCTATGGCAAAGACATCAAAGAAAAGTTGGACAAAATGACCGACACAGATGTTCGTGCCGAAGCCGCATTGTTGCGTGATGGTGTGCCAATGGCAACACCAACGTTTGATGGTGCAACGTCAGATGATATTCATGCGATGCTGAAATTAGCAAAGTTGCCAGAAACCGGTCAGTTCACACTGTACGATGGTATGACGGGTGAAAAGTTTGCTCGTCCGGTCACCGTTGGTGTCATGTACATGATGAAATTGCATCACTTTGTTGATGAAAAGATTCACGCACGTTCAACCGGTAATTATTCGTTGGTCACACAACAGCCATTGTCTGGTAAAGCACACATGGGTGGCCAGAGACTTGGTGAAATGGAAGTGTGGGCTTTGGAAGCACATGGTGCAGCACACTTGTTGCGCGAAATGTTGACAGTTAAATCTGACGATATTGTCGGCCGTAACAAGATGTACGAATCCATTATTTCGGGTTCAACCGATATCCAAACCGGAACACCAGAAGCATTCAACGTGTTCGTTCGCGAATTGCGTGGATTGGGCTTGGCGATGACACC